>NZ_JAAXMS010000001.1:600000-900000 GCF_012290005.1 Crateriforma spongiae | reverse complement strand
CCGCATGGCACCGCCGGTGTAGGCGATGCCGGAGAACTCCCGAACGTGTTGGCCATCGCCAGCGGACGCGGCAAGCTCAACCCTTCCGCCTGCGAATTGGACGGTTTTTGGTTTGCGGCGAAGGATGCTTGGGAAGCTCATCAGTCATCGCCCCTGCAGATGAAGGAAGCGTCCCCCTCGGGCAGTCCGGCGACGTACTCGGCATAGCTCAACCCCAAACACGCGGCGTGGCCGGCCTCCGGCGTGAATCGCTGCTCGGCTTCAAGCAAGTTGGCGAGACGATCAATCTCGTTAATTGGGAACTTGCCGCGCGGGTTCGGAAGGATGCGAAAAAGGTCGAGCGGGGCGGCCGCGTAGCCACGCATCCGTAGCTCCATGATCGCTGTCCGGTCATCCCGGGGACCGGATCGGGGGAACGGCGAAAACAACTGCTCGGCTTGCTCTCTGCACATGCCGATACGATCGCTCGTCGGTGCCGGCGGGTCTTCAAAGACGCTGGCGGAGAATAGCCAACGGTTGACCGCGTCGACTGCGGCGCGTTCGTTGTTTGTTTGCTTGGTGGTCATGGATTCATCCTTTCGAGCATTTGGGTGGCGGCCAAGTGGATCGCCGGCCGACTGAGCGAGTTTCAAGCGGATGGGTTACACCCGTGTAATTTGGTCCCCATTGGCGGGGTGTCGTTTTCAGGCTTGTCGGTTGCTGCGCGAAACAAACACTCTCTCCCTTCCCGGTATCTTCGTGGCGGGTAAGGGAAAGGGGCGGCCCGGAAAGAACCTATGGCTCTCATCCAGACCACTCATCAAAGGCAGGCTCGTGGTTCTCAAGGTCACGGGCTTCGAGGTCGCGAAACCTCGTGATGTCCGGATCCCAGCCGATTTGGATTTGCCCTGTCTGCCCGTTGCGATTTTTCGCTACGTCGATGTAGACCTTTGGCATTAGCACTGGGCTTTCCGCCGCCTTGCGCTGAATAAACCAAACCGCGTTGCTGTCGTTCTCGATCGACGACGATTCGGACAAGTGGTGAAGCCTCAACCATCCCTCTTTGGCCGCCTCACGGTTCACTTGGGACAGTGCCACCACGGGACAATCCAGCGTCTTTGCCAACGCCTTCAAGCCCTTGGTGACTTCGCCGACTTGCTCGGTACGTTTGCGACTTCGGAACGATCCCGATGGATTCACCAGGCCGATGTAAACGACCGCCACGATGTCGATGTGACGTTCGGTCGCCAGCATCTTGCAGATGGCCCGGATGCGTCCGATGTCCGTTTCGGGGCTGTCATCGATGTGGAAGTCAAAGTCGCGGATCCCATCGGCCGCGTCTTGCAGCTTGGCGAACGTGTTGCTGTCCACCGATCCCGATCGGAGCATCTGGTTTGATACTTCGGCGGATGAACAGAGGCTACGCTGTGCCAGTTCTTTGCCGGTCATTTCCAGGCTGAACATGACGGCCCGCTTGCCCTTTGACGCGACGTGTCGGCAAATTTGAATCGCCAGCGATGTCTTCCCGATTCCAGGCCGCGCCGCGATCGTCGTCAATTCGCCAGCAAACAGCCCGCCAATGGTTTCATCCACTGAGACGAAACCGGTCGACTGCCCCATCTGGCCCTGACGCTGAATCGCTTCGGCGATGTCGTGCAGTGCCTGGTCGGCATAGTCTCCGACCAGGCCCGTGGTCAGTGATGAACCGCCGGCGACCGCTTGCTCCAGTCTGGCAACCATCCAATCGGCGAGCCGTGACGGGTCGGGCATCGCTTCGGCCGCTTCAGCTTCGACGCGGCTGGAAAACGATCGGGTGGCCGCCAAGATGGCCCGCATCATCGAAAGGCATCGAACATCGCGGGCATAAGCTGCGGCACTGCTCGCCACCGCGTGGTGGCAACACTTCGCGGCAAACGCCGCCGGCACTCCTGACCTGACAATGCGATCGATCGTCACGGCTTCGCCCGCATCGCGTAGTGCGACGGCGACACGAAACGCGGCTCGAGCGTCGGGCTCGGAGAAGTCGGCGTCAGAAACGATGCCAGTGGCTACGTCGATCGTGGACGGGTCCAGGATCGCGGCACCGATCAGCGAGCGTTCCGCGTCGATGGATCTTTCTTGCAAGTTCATGCCAAGACCCCCGCCGGCTTGTATCGCTTAGCGAGCCGGATCTCTGGCTGTCCATCGCCAACATGAAGCCCCCGCCGATTTCGCGCAAATTCAGCCTGCCGCCGCACCCATCCGCGAAACGCCGCTCGCCAGTCTTTGATGGGGCGTCCGCTGGCTTGCTTCCAGCCGTTCGCTTCGTAGTGATCGTGGAAATCTTCGACGCAACCGACAGCGTTTTGATACTTCGATGGATCCAGCGATTTCGCAAACTCGGAAACCTCATGGAGGGAGGGACGCAACGCGGCCGCCTTTCTGTCTTTCTTATTGCTTTCTTTCTTTCTTCTATCTGTATCAGCCGGTGTATCAGTTCGTGTATCAGCCGGTGTATCAGTTCGTGTATCAGCCGGTGTATCAAAATTTGACACACGGATGACGCTAAACTGACGCCCGATAGGCTCCACCGTCACGGCTTTCATCTTCTCTAAAAGCTCGATCCGTCGCCGAAGAGTATTCATCGCTGGCGCGTTCCCGTCGGGGTACAGTCGCTCGCCAAGCTTGCGCCACGCAAAGGCGATTTCGCCTCGCTCGATCTTTTTCCCCTTGAACCAGGACTCGCGGTAATTCGCCTGTCGCTTCAGTCGCATGTAGAGTCCGAGAAGTGCGTCATCGGATGCAACTCCCGTCTCCCAGACTGCGTTCGGCAGTTGCGTGAATCCGCTCACTGCCCTGCCTCCTGGTCCTCGTGTGTATGCGGCATGACCAGCCGCCGCGCATCATGCCACTCGGACCTTGCATCGGTCCCGCGACGGCGGCCAAGGTAGATGGCGACGTTGACGGCGGCCAGTTGTTCGGCCAATGTCCCCGGTTCATTGCAAGATGGGCTTGGTTTCGGTCGCTCATGCGGTAACATGAATTTGCTCACTGCCTGGTCTCCGGCGTTGTGTTCTTTCTACTTGCCGGCGTTGGCCCGCCGGCGCAAAACATGAAGCGGCTTCCGGTTCGTCCCCGGTGGCCGTTTCGTCATTACTGAGCGGTTCTCGCTTCGATGAAGCGAGTAATTGCCTGCCGACTGGTCATCCATTGGCAACCAATGCGAGCAGCCTCAAGCCTGACCTTTCCTTGACCAGGCCCGACACCAATCGTGATCCATCGGACTAGAGTTGATTTATCGGGCCGCTTACGAAGAATGACTGAGAGCTCGTCTCGGGCCTCGTTGAGAGTAAGCAGGTCCTCGCTCAGGACTCGCTGTACATTGCTACGGACCTGATTAACAACCGACGGCATCGTATTGGCTCCAAACGCGTTTTCGGGGCATGAATGCGCTTGGATTTGTGTCGCCCTAAACTCTGACAGCTAGATTGTTGAACACAATTTTCTAGCGTTTGTTCCAGGAATCGAAGACTCCAAGCGGGTTGCAGATGCTGCAACTCTTGCAGTGTTTTCCCGTCGACGGCTCTGGCCAATGGATAATCCCACAGGTTCCAGAACTTCCGCTTTGTCCGAAACTTCCACCTTGCGTTGCGAAGTTATGACTCAGACTCGCGGCCCAGCCTTGGCGGCTTCGATTGCCTTATCTAACGATTGCTTAGCGTAGTGCTCAGTCATCGACGCACGACTATGGCCAAGCATTGCTTGTGCGGCTTCCACGCCCAACGCTTCGCGAATGACCGTCCCCGCGGTGTGCCGAAGTTGATAGGGGAACCAATGATCGGTCCCGGCTTTCTCTGCCGCTCTGCGGATTGCACGTCGGTAGCTGTCCGCACAAAACCGGGACCGATAGTTTCGTTCCTTGCGCGATCCGTCCCTCGCCGTTTTGCCATAGCCCGGCCGGTCGCCTTGGTTCAGTGGCGTTTTGCGGTTCGCGGTTCGCTGCTCCCGATGCCAGTCGGCCGACTCTTTCGGCTTGAAACAGTATTCATCGTCAGGCCGGTCCAAAAACGGCTTTAGCGCCAGCTTCGCATCGCCAACCAGTGGCACCGCCTTGGTCTTGCCATGATGAGCGGTCTTGTGTGTCGGCGGTCGGTACACCCACACACCGTCGGATCGCTTCTCGATGTCGGTCGGACGCATATTGCAGACTTCACTCGGACGCATCCCGGTTGCCGCCTGAATCCGCACCATCGCTTTAACAGTCGGCGATAGGTATTTCGCCGTCAGCCGCACCGCTTCGATGTCGACCGGCTGCACGGGTGCTGATTCGCGGGCCTTGGTCTGCCCCCGCTTCAACGGTTCCAGTGATTGCAGAGCGACAAGGTATTCCGGCTTCACAATCTCGCGGCTGACTCCAAATCGGAAGATCGAAACGATGCAACGTGTCTGCGTGTTGACGTACTTGCGGCAGTTGCCGGACGCGACGAACAGGTCGCGCAGTTCGGCAAGCTTTCGGGGGCCGAAGTTTTCGACCGGATCGTCGCCGTATTCATCCTCCAGTAAGGAACACAGGCTCCCGTATCTGGAAAGCTCGCCAGCGTTCTTTGCGTAGCGGGCTTTGGCGTGCTCGCGAAACTCGGCCGTCAAGCATCGCACCGTCACCGCTTGGTCTGACTTATGCGTTTCGACTTTTTCGGGCATCCGCTGGCCGTTGGCGTTGTACTCCGCCAATAGTGCGTAGTACTTGGCCCAGCTTTGCGGGCTTCCGTGTTCACCCAGATAGAAGTTGCGACCGTCCAGCGTGACGACTGCTTGGCCCGATACGTGGTAGCGATAACCGGGGGCCATAGAACGTTTGCGTGGCATGTGCTGCCGTCCTCCGAATGATTCTTGATATCGAATATCAAGAATGACTTGGAAACGGGTCGCACTGCCTTGGGCAGGTAACGCTCACAGGAGCGATCCGACCGGGAAAACACGGTGTTTTCCGAAACTCACATCAATGGGCGATACAGAATTCGAATCTGTGACCTCTGCGGTGTGAACACAGCGCTCTAACCAACTGAGCTAATCGCCCGATGGGGGCAGTCCGTGGAGACGACGACCTCGGTTGCGACAGCGTAGAAAAATCGATTCGATTCCGCAAGCAGCATTCCCGGGTGCGATGCGTCAACGGTTTGGCGATCCTTCTCGGCTTGGTCGCAGAGCTTCGGAGGTCGGATGAAAAGCTTGCCAAGCGAAACGAAACGAATGCGTCCACGACACGGCCGGATCTGCCTGAGTGACCCTAAATTGGCGAACAACCGGATCGAAATTCACGATCAATGAAGCTCCGGCCAGCTGGAAACGGCGGGAAGATGCTCGATTGCCAAATGCATCGGCGGTGACGAATCCGGCCTTGCCGTTGGCCGTCACCCCCAAAACCAACGACTTCAAGTCCGAGGCTGGCAACACCATCGCCGCAGGATTGACCGAAAACATCAGCCCCGGTCGTCGCAGGTAAGCCTCATACGGATTGACGGTGTAGTCGCGTTGACGCCCGATGCGATCGGGATCGGCCGAACGGATCGATACGACGGTGGATTGCGGGTGCCGGCCGATCCACTGCTTCCACCGAACCAAATCATGGCGAACGGGCATCAAGCGAGTTCCCGCCATCGGCCCGCTGATCGCTCGCAGATCCAATTGCGACCACAGACTGGGATTCGATACTCGCCGGTCGTACATCAGCACGTTGCTGTTGAACAGCAAGCCCGAAACACCGAACTCGATCGATCTTGATCCGATATGCCGGTCGACCACGACCGCTGAATCACAAAGCGGACAGAAGGTGACCGCAATCGCATGATCCCCCAATTGATCGTTGATGATCTCGTGATAATTCAGGATGGCAATCGGATAGGCCCTGGCCATACCACCGATTGCAACACCGATCACACGATCCACGTCACGCATCGCGTCCGCTTGCTCCACCGTCAAGACGACGGGGTCGGTCAACGCGGCAATCCCGTCTTTGGGTGGCCCGCCGCGGAGGATCTGTTCGACGGGAACCAGTGATTCGGATAGATCGAATCCGTTCGGCCTGACGTCGCGTTCCCCGGGATCCTGAACCAGCGTCACTGGCAAAGTCGTCGACACGTCCCATCTTGCTGTTGATCCATCCCGAACGGACACGGAGACGCAAGTCACAACGAAACTAACCAAAACCAAAGCCCACCCAAAACGATTGGGTTGACGCCGGCAGACTTCCGTTTGCATCGGATCGAGGACCGTCACGGCGATTGTCTCCAACAAACGAAAAACGGGCGGTGTACTATCACCCTGGAAAAGATGGCGAAGGCCGTGCCTGAACCGACGATCGGGATCGTTAACAATCGCCGCGGGACACATCGTCGCAGCCGCAACAACTAAACTGACGGAGGCGGTGTTCGAATCGGCGGGAGTCGGCACACCGCCGCACGGGGCCGTGATGAACCACCACATTTGAACCGTTCGCACTACAGCACCAACATGCAACCATCGAAGTTTCGCAAAACAGCGTCCGTCAACCGCGGTTTGACAGTAGCGCCAGACTTCCCACGCGTTCGCCGGTATTCCACGCTTAGGTTTCACTTGGCAATCATTGCCCTAATGGTGCTGTCGGTTTTCGGATCCGGCATGGCGCAAGCCGCTGACAAAATCGAATTCGTCAACGGCACCGAGCTGGACGGAAAGATTTTGCAGATTCGCAAAGCCGACAAAGAGTTCGACTTTGAAACAGACATCGGTGGCCGCACGATTTCCCGCACCTATCCCTACGACAAAGTCCATGCGGTTACCTTCGGCGGCAAGCGGTTTGTGATCACGCCGAAAACCACGGCGAGCACCGCATCATCTTCGGCAAACAGCGATCCGAATCAGCTGAATCGTTCGCGTGGCGAAGTCTTGCAGATCATCCAACAGGCCGGGCAACAACCGCCCAGCTGGTTGGCGTCGACGCCGATGAACCATCCTGCGTCGCTGGACCTTTCATGGCCGCTGAAGCCCGGGGGACCGTGGAACGAGTCAAAGAATGTGGGTCAATACATTTGGGGACGAGTGAATCCGAACCCGGGACGCTGGCACAGCGGGATCAAGCTGGTTCATCAATGCATCAACCAACACCAGAACGACCCCAAGTTACTGAAACGGGACTTCGAGAAACTGGGGCAAATGTATTTCGAGCTCCTGCAAGATTACCCACGCGCGGCCTATTACATGAAGCTGGCGGGGGCAGCGCCAGACAAGCAACTGGGCGTGCACTTGGCGGAATGCTATTGGCGACTGGGCAACAAATCGATGGCCTTGCAAGCGTTGGCCGGACGCAGCATTCACTTCGACGCGATCAAATTACTGGGTGACATGGGGGAGGTCGACCGAGCCGTTCGATTGACTGCCGCTTACGCCAACAGCAATTTCTTCAATGAGGCCTTCTTGAACGCCGGTGACGCCCTTCGAAACGCGGGCCGATACGACGAGGCCATTCAGTACTACCAACGCATCTTGGATTTAGACCGCGCGCGAAACGCCGAATACAAAAAGCGTTATCACGGCAGGGCTCGCGATGCCATCCAGGCGATTCGGCTGTTCGACAAAGTGGACGTGACCAAGATCGCCGACGGCACCTACCAGGCAACGGCCACGGCCTACGCTGGGCCTCTGACGGTGGATGTCATCGTTGCCGACGCAAGAATTGAATCCGTGAAAGTCGTCAAACACAAAGACAAGCAGTTCTACGCCGCACTGACCGATACACCGCGTCAAATCATCGAAAAACAAACGGTCAAGGACATCGACGGGACCAGCGGTGCGACCATCACATCCCAAGCCATCATCACCGCCACCGCGATGGCACTGGGCAAAGGATCCAATCCATGATTGTCGCTTTGCGTATCGCACTGGCTGTTCTTGCGTCCGTGTGCTTTCATCTATCGCTTCTTGCCGGCGATCCGGCGGACGGAAGCTGGAACGACGGTCGGTTTCAGTGGCACGTCGGCACGCCCATCTTGAGTGTTGACCAAGATCGCTTACCGGAATTGCCGGATCATCGCTGGGTGGCCGTCAAAGACCCCAGCGTGGTTCGTCACGACGGACACTGGCATTTGTTTTGTACGCTTCGCAACGACAAGAAGGGCGACGGACGGATACGCATCGGCTACCTGAAATTTGCCCAGTGGGAACAGGCCAAGTCGTCCGAATGGTCCGTCCTGGATTTGACCTTGGACTACCACGGTGCGCCGCAAATCTTCTATTTCCGTCCCGACCAAAAGTGGTATCTGATTTACCAGGCGGCGGATGAATCGCGAAATCTTCGCTACGGCCCCTGTTATTCGGTCAACGACGACATCAACGACCCGGCCGGCTGGAGTCGTCCCGAGCCTTTGTACGTAGTCCCGGAGGGCAAGAAGGCCGGGTTAGATTTCTGGGTCATATGCGACAACGATCATGCCTATCTGTTTTTCACTTCACTGAACGGAAAATTGTGGCGTTCGCGAACCCGCTTGGATCAATTCCCCAACCGCGGCTGGTCCGAACCGGTGATCGCTTTACAGGCCGACATCTATGAGGCCAGCCACACGTACCACATCAAGGGTTTGGAAAAGTACGTGACCTTGGTCGAAGCTCAAGATGGAAAGCGTCGCTACTTCAAGACGTTCATCGCAGACACATTGGACGGAACATGGCGGCCTTTGGCGGCCAGTCGACAAAAGCCATTTGTCGCCCCCAAGAACGTCATCAACCAACCCACGTCATGGGCAACCTCCTACAGCCACGGTGAATTCATTCGCGACGGCATTGACCAACGACTGAGCATTTCGGCGGACGGTTTGACGTTGCTGTTCCAGGGGGCTTCGGACACGGAATACCGGCGTGGTTCCTACGGCGACATCCCCTGGCGGTTGGGATTACTGCGTCTGGCTGACGAACCATCCGATGCACCGGAGTAGCGTTTGGCTCCTGGCTGGCGGATTGTCGCCTGATCGCTGACGCTGCGCGTACACAAAACGAACCCCGACGACGATTCATCATGACGGCTGGAAAAAAACGATTGCTGGCCCTTGGGATCGCGCTGGTAAGCATCGCGGCTTTGGTGGCCGGTACCGACCGATGGCAATGGGCGGTCGGAACCGTCCGAATGGCCCCGATTGTCTTGGCCGCGTCGATCGTTGGGTTGGCCGCAAGCGTCTTGATGTTGTTGTCCAGTTTTCGCAGTGACGACGGATCCGCCGCGCTGATCCGCTTGGACTGGTTTTTGCCGATGCTGCGGCGGCCCAAGGCGGGCAGTGCGGTCTCGCCGTCTTTCCTGGGACGAACGATGCGGCGGGTGATGCCGTCGGCCCTGCAGTCCGACTGGACCACCAAACGCCGCGGCCCGGTTCGACGATGGCTTCGCCGGTTGGGTCCCAGCTGGACGGCTGCTCCGGTGCGACGGCTTGTTCAAGGCACATGCCTGGTCGCCTTTTGGATTTTGTTTTTCTACGTTTGCTGGCCGTATGACTCCCGGCCGGCGTTGGTCCAGCCCGCGTCGACCGGTTGGTTATTGCAAACGGTTGACCAGCAATCGGGTGAAGTTCGGTTCCAGGCCGATGACTCGACGAACGCTTCCATCGAAGCAGGGGACTACTTTGTCATCGACACAGGCGTGCTCGACGATGCATCCGCGGATCTGGGACGGTATCGCATCGACGTGATCTCCGACGGGACGATTTCACTCAAGCCCAGCCAGACCGAGGCGGCGGGACAGTGGGACGCCTTCTTCTTTAGTACCGGCCCCTACGACTTGTACGCGATGCGGCCGGGACAATGGCCCTCGCATTACGCCGACAACCTGCGAGGCAAGGAAAAATTACCGGCCGAGTTGTTTCTGATCATCGATCCGCTGGTCAGTCTTTCGACGGCCGTCGCATCGCGAAGCCTTGTCTGGTCGCTGACCGCGGCGGGCGTGATCTTGATCGTTTGCGTTTTGATCCCGCGTGGTTTTTGCGGCTATCTGTGTCCTTTGGGCACCACGATTGATCTGTTCGACTGGATGGTGGCCGGACGCGTTCGCCGCTTCCGCGTTCCTGATGACGGCTGGTGGGTTCACATCAAGTACTACTTGTTGGCTGGGACCATGATCGCAGCGGTCGGCGGCGTGCTGGTCTCTGGCTTTTTTTCAGCGATCCCGGTGGTCACTCGGGGAATGCTGTTCTTGCTGGATCCGGTGCAAACAGGCACAACGCGAGGCTGGCATTTGATCCCGCCGATCAATGCGGGGCACATCGTTTCGCTGTTGCTGTTTGCGGCGGTGCTGTGCTTGGGATTCCTGCGTCCCAGGTTTTGGTGCAAATATGTGTGCCCCAGCGGCGCGGTATTCAGCGTGGGCAACCTGTTCCGGGCGACCGAACGCAAAGTCGAATCCAGCTGCATCCACTGCAACAAGTGCGTGGAAATCTGCCCGTTTGATGCGATCAAACCAGACTTCACGACTCGCGGGACGGACTGCACGATGTGCCAGTCGTGCGGCGGCGTGTGCCCGACGCATGCGATCAAATTTGTCGAGCGAACCAACCTGGTCCAGCTGAAAACCTTTGACGACCCACCGACGGGCGAAACCTCGCTGGGCCGCCGCGGATTTCTGTCGGCCGTCGGTGGCGGTGCGGCGGCCGTGGTCGGTGGCGTCGGAGCAGTGGCGGCCACCAAAGCATTCGGTGCCAATCTTTCCGATGACGAATCCTTTCGCCCGGTGCGACCGCCCGGCAGTGTTCCCGAGCAAGAATTCTTGCAGATGTGCATCCGCTGTGGTGAATGCTTCAAAGCTTGCCCTAATAACGTGCTGCAACCGGAGGGATTCCAGCAAGGCCTGGAAGGATTGTGGACGCCGATGGTCCAGGCGGACTGGGCCGGATGCGAATCCAGTTGCAACGCGTGCGGCCAGGTTTGCCCGACGGGTGCGATTCGGGCATTGCCCATCGAAGAAAAGCGGTACGCGCGGATGGGGCTGGCGATCCTGAATGAATCCACTTGCTTGCCGCTGGCCGGTAAAGAGGATTGCGATCTGTGTGTCCAGGAATGCCAGGCGGCCGGCTATCACGCCATCGAATACACCCAGGTCGGCGTCCAAACCGACGAAAACGGGATGCCGATCGAAGGAACCGGATTCCTAGCCCCGTTGGTCATCGACGACGCTTGCGTCGGTTGCGGGCTTTGCCAAACGCGTTGCTATGCGATCAACGTCAAGGATCGCGGCGTCCTGGACGAATCGGCCATCGTTGTTGTCGCCGGCGGGGACCGAGAGGACCGGCTGATGGAAGGCTCCTACCGCGAACTTCACGACCGACGCACCGGCCATGCCGCCAAGGATCCGATGCCAACCAACCGGGGCATACAATCACAGGAAAGCGACCCGAAGGACAGCGGCGCGTCCGGCACGGCCACCAGCGATTCACAGGACCCCTTCGGACTGCGCGAAGATGCCGATCCGTTCGGCCTGGGCGATTCGTTCGGCGGCGAGTCCGCCGCGCCGGCCACCCAACCGGCCACAAACACTGATGACCTGGATCCTTTCGGAATCGGCATCGAAACGGATGGTGGGCAAACGCCAAGTGACGACGACAGCCCTTTCTGACAGACATCCGATTGCCGGCAATCTTTCGCCGGGGCAGCAAACCTCCCTTTCCGTGCACAGGTCGTCTCACCCTGGTCGCCTCACCCTGGTGCGTTGACCCGGCGATCTGGCGCGGAGTCGGGCTGATTCACAACGTCTTCGGCGACACCTTATGCACCGGCTTCGCTTGCCAGCCGGATCGCCCAGTCGACCAAGGTCAACACTGCAATCCCGACGGCGGACCATCCCAGCACTCGAATCCATTCCGGTCGCGGCAATCGGCCGCGCCAGGCAACCCCGATCGTCACACCGCTAAATAGCAGTGCAAACACCGCCAGAAAGAATCCTCCCGAATTCACTGCCAGGCTGCTGGACCACTGGCCATGGGTGAAGTGGCTCCAAGACGTCGTCATGCCGCAGGCGGGACAACGCACGCCCAGCAAGATGCGTGTGGAGCAGGGCGGTAGCCCGAGTTGACGGTGGGTTCCCAGACCTTCGGAACTCGGCTGCAATGTGGACGCGATGACCAACAGCACCAAGGGCACGCACGCGGCAATCGCAGCGACCGATCGCGCCGGCAGACTCAACGGACGCGGGCGATCAACGGTCGCCTGCGCCCCCGGTCGGGGCGGGTGCGACAGACCATCAGGGGCTTGTGGACGGCTTGTCATGCCAAAATCCGGTCGTAATCGGAAAAAGTTCGTCCGAATTTCATAACAGCTGTTGACGTTTTTTTCGCCGGGTCATACCTTCCTTGCCTTCGCCGAGCGGGGTTGTCCCGCAACGCTGCCAGTACGCACGCCGATATGCTTTCGGCATGGCCGCGGTTTTGCGAAACGCCCTTTGGTATTTCCTTTTTTAGGTTGTCGCTGTGTCTGCCGGGACGAACGAAGTTATCCGCATCCGAATGGAAGCTTACGATCACTCTGTGCTTGATCAGAGCGCTCTGGAGATCGTGGATACCGTCAAGCGGACGCACAGCGAGGTTCACGGCCCGATCCCGTTGCCCACGCGAGTGGAACGCTACACGGTTTTGTCGGGTCCGTTCGTGAACAAGAAGTCTCGGCAGCAATATGAAATCCGGACGCACAAGCGTCTGATCGACATCGTTCAGGCAACGGCCAAAACGATTGAAGCATTGAACAAGTTAAGTTTGCCGGCTGGCGTGGACATCAAGATCAAGGCGTCCGCTCGATAATCAGCCGGTCGTGGCGAAGCGACCCGGTGGTCGTCTCGTCGTTTTGTGGTTTATTCGCTGGTTTCTGCATGCATGGAAGCCGTGCCGATAACCGCTCGCCAACCTTCGCGTTGCCCTCGGGTTGATTGCTTAAGGTTTGAACACGAGTTCGGTTCGGTCTCGGCGACTTCGGAATCCAATACGAACGTTTGAGGGCCCCGTGATACGGCGGGGTGCAGGTTGCTATGTCTCCTTCCATACTCGGCCGCAAGGTCGGAATGACGCAGGTTTACCAGGACGACGGGACTGTCGTGCCGGTGACCGTGATCCAGGCGGGACCCTGTCACGTGCTGCAAGTTCGCAGCGTGGAACGGGACGGCTACGAAGCAGTTCAATTGGGTTTCGAAGACAAGCCCCGTCGCTTGGCCAACCGCAGCGAACGCGGGCACGTCGCCAAGCTGGACAGCAAGCGTTCAAAGAAACGCTCGGCAGGTGGCGTCGAACTGCCCGCCAAGCCCGATTGTGAACCCAAGCGTTTCGTCCGTGAATTCCGCGGCGCAACGGATCTGGAAATCGGTGCGGAAGTCACCGTCGGCCAATTCGCCGAAGTCCAGAAAGTGGACATCACCGGCACCAGCAAAGGTCGTGGTTACGCCGGTGTCATGAAACGGCACAATTTCAGCGGTCAGCGTGCATCACACGGTGTGAAGAAAGTCCACCGTCACGCCGGGGGTACCGGTTGCAGTGCATCGCCCAGTCGCGTCTTCAAAGGTCGTCGCATGTCCGGGCAATATGGAAATGCCCGCAGCACTGTGCGAAACCTGGACGTCGTTCGCGTGGACCCGGAGAACAACCTGCTGCTGGTACGCGGCGCGGTTCCCGGCCCCAATGGCGGCTTCGTCTCCGTCCGTCAAACCAACAAGTTGGGGTAAGCGTTATGGCAACACTGCCCGTTTATGATGCCGCCGGCAGCGAAGTCGGCAGCTACGACATCGATACCGAACAAATCGCCGACCGTATCAGCAAGCAATTGCTGCACGACGTTGTGGTGATGTACCAAGCCAACCAGCGTCAAGGCAGTCGTGCCGCAAAGACGCGTGGCATGGTCGCCGGTAGCAAGAAAAAGCTGTATCGCCAAAAGGGCACCGGTAACGCCCGGGCTGGCGGAAAGCGTACCAACGTCCGCCGTGGTGGTGGCGTGGCTCGTACGATCGCCCCTCGCGACTACAGCTACCGATTGCCCAAGAAGGCGATCAAGCTGGCGACGCGTATGGCCATCCGCAGCAAGATCGACGACGGCGAAGTCGTGGTCGTGGACGACCTGAAGTTCGAAGAACCGAAGACCTCGCAAATGGCCGGCACCCTGAAGGCTTTGGGCCTGGGCGGCGTGTCGACGTTGGTTGCCACCAGCGATCAGGACAGCATGATCTACAAGAGTGGCCGCAACATCACCGGTGTCTCGGTCGCTCAAGTGCGTGACCTGAACGCCCTTTCGGTGCTTCGTCCCAAGCGGATGCTGATCACCAAAGCGGCCTTGGACAAAATCAAAGACGGCACCTTCGCGGCCAACGCCGAAGGGAGTGATGAGTGATGAGCAAGATCAATCCTCCGGAACCCACCCATCGCGGCGTTGAACTGGAACCCCACCAGATTCTGCTGCGTCCCTTGGTGACCGAAAAAGGTGTCCACCGGGCGACACGGAACAACCAGTACGCGTTCCAAGTCCACCGCGATGCCAACAAGATTGACATCCGCCGTGCGGTCGAATCGCTGTTTGATGTCAAGGTCGCCAAAGTGCGTACCCAGACTCGCAAAGGCAAGACGCGGCGATTCAAGTTTCGATACGGTCGCACTAGCGACTGGAAGAAGGCGATCATCCAACTGCACCCGGATCATCGAATCGACTTCTTCTAAAGTGCGTCGCCGGTCGCTTCGGGTTCGCGGTTATTCGCAACAACGAATTGGATCGCGGCTCACTTCGCCGTAGTCAGCGACCGACACGCCCCACCAAACATCCTTTCCATCTGAATCAGACCTGTCATGGGCATTCGAGTATACAAGCCGACCAGCGCCGGACGACGTAACGCGTCGGTCAGCGACTTTGCGGATTTGACGCCCGGCGCTAAGCCGGAACGGTCGTTGCTGCGTCCGCTGCGAAAAACCGGCGGTCGCAACAACCAGGGCAAGATCACCGCCCGGCACCGTGGTGGCGGCCACAAGCGCAAGTATCGCGTGATCGATTTTCGTCGCGTCAAAGATGGCATTTCTGCGACCGTCGATTCGATCCAGTACGATCCGAACCGTTCGGCACGTATCGCACTGCTGAAATACACCGACGGTGAAAAGGCATACATCATCGCACCGGCCGGACTGAAAGCCGGTGACAAGGTCGAAAGCGGTCCCGATGCGGCACCGAACGTTGGCAACTGCTTGCCGCTGAAAAACATCCCGCTCGGTACGTCGATCTGCTGCATCGAAATGCGGTTGGGCGGCGGAGCAACGCTTTGTCGTTCGGCCGGAACGCAGGCGACCTTGATGGCTCGTGAAGCCGATTGGGCCCAGTTGTTGTTGCCCAGTGGCGAAGTCCGCCGTGTCCCCAGCGGATGCCGGGCAACGATCGGTCAAGTCGGCAACAGCGATCACATGAACGTGCGGCTGGGTAAAGCCGGACGTGCCCGCTGGTTGGGCCGTCGTCCGCACACCCGCGGTACCGCGATGAACCCGATCGATCACCCGCATGGTGGTGGTGAAGGTCGTACCAAGGGCGGTCGTCACCCGGTCAGCCCGCAGGGCAAGAGTGCCAAGGGTGGTTCGACACGTCAGAAACGTAAACCAAGCAACAGCAGCATCGTTCGCCGTCGCAAGAGCCGGCGATACGGTCAGTTGAAGTTGAAGTAAACACAAAATCGCCCCGATCCCGCGTCTAGCGTAGACGGAAACACCAAACATGAGTCGCAGTCAAAAGAAAGGGCCTTACGTCGACCCGAAGCTGTTTTTCAAAGTGCAAAAACAGTCGGAAACGGGGAAGGCGGAACCCATCAAGACTTGGGCACGTGCCTGCACGATCGTCCCCGAGTTCGTCAACGTGACCTTCATGGTTCACGACGGGCGTAAGCACGTCAAAGTGTTGGTCACCGAAGACATGGTGGGCCACAAGTTGGGCGAATTCGCTCCCACGCGGACGTTCAAGGGTCACGGCGGCAAGGGCGGCAAGCGATAGGAAAATCCCATGGCACAAATCAACGCAGTCCACAAGAACGCACGCATCAGCGCACAGAAGGTCCGGTTGGTCGCCAACATGGTTCGCGGCATGTACGCCGACGAAGCATTGGACCTACTGAAGTTTCAGCCGCAGCGTGGTGCACGCATGTTGGAAAAAGTGATCAAGAGCGCCGTCGGCAATGCTCAAGATCCCGATCAGAACGGCGGCACCAGCCACCGTATTGAAGAATTGGTTTTGACCGACGTCCGAATCGACAGCGGTCCGATGTTCAAGCGAATCCGTCCTCGCGCTCGCGGGATGGCTTTCATGATCAAGAAACGTTTCAGCCATATCCGCGTCGGCCTGACGCCGATCGACGAACTGTAATCGACGCGTAACGTCGAATCGCTTTCCATCAAAGCCCCTAAGATCCACCCGACATCATGGGACAAAAAGTCAATCCCGTCGCTTTCCGCACCGGCGTAACCCGCGGCTGGCAAAGCCGTTGGTATGCGTCGAAGCAGGACTATTCGGACTTGCTGGTTGAAGATCGCAAGATTCGCGACTTCATCTGCAACCATCCGAAGCGTCCGCAGTATCGCAACGCGGGAATCGATCGCATCGAAATCGAACGGACTCGTGATGAGGTCCGTGTGATGATGTTCGTCGCACGCCCCGGTCTGATCATCGGCAAGAAAGGTCAGGAAATTGAAATCCTGCAAGCCGAGCTTCAAAACCTGGTCGGCCGACGCATCAACTTGAAGGTCGAAGAAGTCGGTCGCCCCGAGCTTCAAGCTCAACTGGTCGCCGAAGACATCGCCCAACAATTGCAAAAGCGTTCCAGTTTCCGCCGAACGATGAAACGTTCGTTGGAACAAACGATGGACGCTGGTGCCAAGGGCATCAAGATCCAACTGGCCGGCCGGTTGGGCGGAGCCGAAATGGCTCGACGTGAAAAACAAATCGCCGGATCGATCCCGCTCAGCACCCTGCAAGCGAAAATCGATTACGGCATTACTGAAGCGATGACGCCACAGGGGCACATCGGGATTCAGGTCTGGGTTAATCAAGGTACTTACGGAGACGACACCGATGGCGCTGATGCCCAAACGGGTCAAGCATCGAAAAAGCCAAAGAGGACGTATAAAAGGTAGCGCGACTCGCGGCAACACGGTGGTCTTTGGTGACTACGGGATCCAGTCCTTGGAACCTGGTTGGATCAAGGCGACCACCATCGAAGCCGGTCGTATCGCGGCCCAACAATACGTTCGTGGCGAAGGCAAGCTTTACATTCGCATCTTCCCAGACAAATCCGTGACCAGCACACCGTTGGAAACTCGGATGGGTAAGGGGAAGGGTGAGCCCGAGTTTTGGGCAGCCGTGGTGAAGCCTGGCACGATCCTTTACGAACTGAGTGGTGTGACCGAGCAACAGGCCAAAGTCTGTTTCGCTCGACTCGCCAGCAAATTGCCGGTCAAGGTGCGTTTCGTCGAGCGGCGAACGGCCTGAGCCGAAACTGACACCGCCCGACGAAAACGGGTGAGCCATCCCGCGAACATTGATTCCCGGGTGAATTATCACTTTTTCGAACGGGCAGGCCGCAACGGGATGACCGCCGACGGTCGTTGATCAACGCATCACCGACCGCCATGAATCAGCGGAATCCCACCGTCAACAACGGCCGAACCGAACCAATCCACCGAACAACGTTTACGACAGCCGATCAAGTTTCATGGCAACCAACACTGAACTGCGCGAGATGAGCGACGAGCAGCTCGAAGCGACCGCAAAAGAAGCGGCCGAGACGCTGTTCCGGTTGCGTTTTCAATCCCAGTCCGAGCGATTGAATACGCCCAGCGAAATGAAGAAGAACCGCCGGCTGATCGCCCGGATCAAGACCATTCAAACCGAACGTCGAATTGCCGCCGAAAACGCATCGGCCACGGCCTGAGCCGGACAAGATCGACTGACGAGACAAACCCCAACCAAATCATTTCAAAATGCCCAAGCGTGTTGTTTCCGGCGTGGTGACCAGCGACAAGATGGCCAAAACCCGTCGCGTGGAAATCAATCGTGTCGTCAAGCACCCGAAGTACGGCAAGTACGTCAAACGAAAGACGGTTTGCCATGTGCACGACGAGAACAATGAATCCGGCGTCGGCGACCTGGTGGAAATCATCGAGTCGCAACCGCTGAGCAAGACGAAACGTTGGCGACTGGTCAAGGTTTTGGAAAAGTCCACCGAGGTCGACTTGGCCGCTTTGCGAGCCGCACGGAAGGGTGAAACACCGGCCGAACAAGAAGCCATCGAAGCTGCACACAGTGGCGACGAACCGGCGGCGGAGTAACAACCGCTGGTCGGCAATGACAACCGAACAATGGACCGCCGGTCGGGTTTAAAACCGACGGTCGTCCCGGCGGCGGACGCCGAAAACCCAGTCCGCACGAACCACCATTCATTTTTGATTTTCACCGAATCATGATTCAGCAAGAAACTCGCCTGAACGTCGCCGACAACACGGGTGCCCGTGAAGTGATGTGCATCAAGGTGCTCGGCGGCAGCCGGCGTCGATTCGCCACCGTTGGCGACATCATCGTGTGCAGCGTCAAGAGCGTGATCCCGGGCTCGGAAATCAAGAAGAAGTCGGTCGTGCGTGCGGTCATCGTCCGCACCAAGCAGCCGACGCGTCGCCAGGACGGAAGCTACATCCGGTTCGACAGCAACGCGGTGGTTTTGATCGACAAAGACAAGTCCCCTCGTGGTACACGGATCTTCGGTGCGGTCGCCCGCGAATTGCGGGAACGCAACTTCATGAAGATCGTCAGCCTGGCCAACGAAGTGGTTTGATCGCATCGCCGTGAACGCCGGCATGCCGGATCAAAGGGAAAACAAGGAACAAGACAGCCATGAAATTTCGAATCGACGATGAAGTGATTCTGGTCGCCGGGGCGGACAAAGGCCACCGCGGCAAGATCCTGAAGATCGACCGCCAACAGAACAAGGTCGTGGTCGAAGGCGCCGCTCGCGTGTGGAAACACGTTCGCCGCAGCCAGAAGAACCCGCAGGGCGGACGATTGAGCAAAGAGATGCCGATCAGTGCCAGCAACGTGATGTTGGTCGATCCGTCGACCGGTAAGCCGACCCGCATCGGTGTCCGCTACCTGGAAGACGGCAGCAAAGAACGTTTCGCCAAAGCCAGTGGCACCAGCCTGGGCCAGATCGCACCGGCCAAGGCTAAAAAGTCGTAAACCCGGCCGCCGAGACAACATCGGGGGCAACCGTCCAATTCAAATCGCCCGGCACCGCCGGCACCCAACGTCGCAATAGCCTGACCCATGGCACAGAACAAACCACGACTGCAAGAGAAGTACGAAGAATCGATTCGTGCTGCTTTGAAAGAAAAGTTCCGCTTCACCAACCCGCATCAAATTCCTCGTTTGGAAAAGATCACGCTGAACATGGGCGTGGGTGCTGCGGTCGGTGACAAGAAGGTCTTGGACTTGGCGGTCGACTGCATGACCGAAATCACCGGCCAAAAACCAGTCATCACCACCGCTCGCAAATCCATCGCCGGTTTCCGTTTGCGGGAAGGCATGCCGATCGGATGCATGGTGACCCTGCGTCGTGACCGGATGTACGAATTCCTGGATCGCCTGGTGTCGATCGTGTTGCCTCGTGTCCGTGACTTTCGCGGTATCAACCGCAATGCTTTCGACGGACGTGGCAACTACACCATGGGTCTGACCGAGCAATTGGTTTTCCCCGAATTGAATCCCGACAAGTACACGCGGCCGCAAGGGATGAACATCACGTTCGTCACTTCCGCGCAAAACAATGATGAGGCTCGCGAAATGCTGTCGTTGTTCGGCATGCCGTTCAAGAGCGATCCGAAGAAGGAAGAAGCCGCTTAGGTTTCGTCCTGATCAAACATTACCGCCAGCCAAAACTATTGACCTTAGGCAAAAGCAGAAGCAAGCCGTGGCAAGCAAATCCAAAATCGCAAAAGCCCTGCGGACCCCGAAGTTTTCGACCCGTCGTGAAAACCGATGCCGGTTTTGTGGACGGCCCCGTGGCGTGTATCGCAAGTTTGGCATCTGTCGAATTTGCATCCGTGACAACGCCGACCGTGGTTTGATCCCCGGTCTGCGTAAGGCCAGTTGGTAGTTCGTGAGTCCAGTAGATAAGAAGACCGTGGAGCTTTACCGCCATGATGACTGACCCGATTGCCGACATGCTGACCCGCATTCGCAACGCCGTCCGTGTCGAACGGCCGTTCGTCGATATCCCCAGCAGCCGCGTCAAGCGAGGCATCGCCGACGTTCTGAAGCGCGAAGGATTTGTGTGGGATTGGAAGGAAGAGGAAACCGAACCCGCCAAGACGCTTCGGCTGGAACTGAAGTACGGGCCCAACGGCGAACGCGTGATCCAAGCGATCAAGCGTGTCAGCAAGCCCGGACGCCGGCTGTACAGCCGCGGCAAGGAACTCAAGCCCGTATTGGGCGGCATGGGAATCCAAATCATTAGCACCAGCAAAGGGGTCATGAGCGACCGCGAAGCCCGCCGTGAAAACGTCGGCGGCGAAGTTCTTTGCGAAGTCTCTTGATCCCCCCATCCGTCAACGACCGATCAGCGATGTCCAAGCGGCCGGTGCCGCCCATTGCATCGACACGTTGATCGTGAACCATCGAAAACGATAGTCGCCCGTTGGCGATCCCGACAGACAACCCGATTGGGTCAACCGACAATCGAAACTGAAAGCTGATCGACATGAGTCGCATTGGAAACAAACCGGTCAAGATCGAAGGCGGCGCGAAAGTGTCCGTCAGCAATCGTGTGATCGAAGTGGAAGGCCCCAAGGGCAAACTGACGTTTCAACACCGTCCGGAAATCGACGTTAAGATCGAGGACGATGAGGTCAGCGTCAGCCGAAAATCGAACGTTCGTGTCGCACGTGAATGCCACGGTCTGACACGTGCCTTGGTCGCCAACATGATCGAAGGCGTGACCAAGGGCTATGAAAAGCGTTTGGAAGTCGTGGGCGTCGGTTATCTGGCAACGGTCAGCGGCGATACCTTGCAGCTTCGCGTCGGCTATGCCAACGAACTGCATCGCAAGATCCCCACGGGATTGAACGTAACCTGCCCAGACCAGACGCACATCGTCGTCCAGGGCTGTGACAAGCAACAGGTCGGCCAATTTGCCGCCGAAATCCGTGCCCTGCGTAAACCTGAACCTTACAAGGGCAAGGGTGTGCGTTACCAAGGCGAACAAGTCAAGATCAAGCCTGGTAAGGCAGCCACCAAGTAGTCGGCCCGTAATATCAACGGCCGCGATAGGGTCACCGCCCTTTCCATCGAAGGCAAACAAACGTCATGGACAAGAACAAACAACTTCAGAAAAAACGGCTTCGTCGCCGCAATCACGTTCGCAATCGCTTGCGTGGCGACAACACGCTGCCGCGTCTAAGTGTGCACCGATCGCTGAAGCACTTCAGTTGCCAACTGATCGACGATACGTCCGGCAAGACGCTGGCCAGTGCCAGCACCCGCGACAAAGCATTGCGTGAATCGATCAAAGTCGGCGGCAACTGCGACGCAGCTGCAGAAATCGGCAAAGCGATCGCCGAAAAGGCGTCCGCCGCCGGTATCAGCGAAGTCAAACTGGATCGTGGACACAACAGATACCACGGCCGTGTGAAAGCGTTTGCCGATGCCGCCCGCGAAAGCGGCCTGAAACTGTAAACTCAGTCAAGCACTGACCATCACGCATTGCACGGTCCGGCCAAACGGACCGCCCCCTTTACGAATCGACCGTTCATGCCGACGGGCAAAGATCATGAGTAGCGGACACCGCAACAAACGAAAAAAAAACGAAGAACCCGCTGTCGGTGACGGCATGCTGGACCGCGTTGTGAAGATCAAGCGTTGTGCCGCCGTGGTCAAAGGCGGTCGACGGTTCAGCTTCGCAGCGATGGTCGTCGTCGGTGACGGCCAAGGCAAAGTCGGCTGGGGCTATGGCAAAGCCAACGAGGTCCCGCCCAGCGTTCAGAAAGCGCAAAAGCAGGCCAGCCGTAGTCTGGTCCAAGTCCCGTTGGTCGACGGTTCCATCCCGCACCAAGTTTGGGGCCACTTCGGTGCCGCCAAGGTGCTGTTGGTACCCGCCGGTGCTGGTACCGGTATCATCGCCGGTCAAGCCGTGCGTGCCGTTTGCGAAGCCACCGGTATCCACGACATTTTGACCAAGTCCTACGGCACCAATAACCCGGTCACCTTGGTCAAGGCAACGTTCGACGCACTGGAAAAGTTGCGTACGATTGAACAAGTCGCTGCCCTGCGTGGTTTGGAACCGGCCGAGTTGGTCGAGAACTGAATCCGTTCGCCAAACTTCATCCCGGTCGATCAAGGACGCCCGGATCCGCGGTTCGCGCCGACGGACGAACTTCCTTGACGCAAATCGACGTTTCGATTCGCCTACAAGCCCATTATCGCAAAAAGTGTTCGCGGCCATAGCGGGAAATCCCATGGTCCGTTTGAACGACCAGCCAATCGACTTGGTGATAGATCATGAATTTGAACGACGTGCACCGCGGGATTACCAAGAACCGGGCCCGCAAACGAATCGGCCGTGGGATCGGTAGCGGTCATGGCAAGACGGCCGGCCGTGGACACAAGGGCCACAAGAGCCGCAGCGGTTACAGCCGCAAGCCGAACTTCCAGGGCGGTGCGATGCCGATGTTCCGCCGCATCCCCAAACGTGGTTTTAACAACCGTTGGGCAACCACCGTCTTTGCCGTCAATGTCGGCCGATTGAACGCCGCATACGATGATGGCGCCACGGTCGATCTGGAATCGATGAAAGCGAAGAACCTGGCATCAGGAACGTTCGACGAAGTCAAAATTTTGGGCGACGGCGAACTGACCAAAAAGCTGACCGTCACCGCACATCGCTTCAGCAAGTCGGCCGAAGAAAAGATCACCGCCGCCGGCGGAACGATCAACAAGTTGCCGCCCAAGCGAACTCCCAAAGAACGCGTCGAAGCGCTCAAGTCAGCATCCAAATGACGGATCCTGGTAAGTGACGGCTGCGGCCAATCGCTTTCCAGCCGAACGACATCGACCATTCATAACGCCAAAGCATCGTGACACCGTCACGATGCTTTTGTTTTATCGTCGACCGTCGGTAATTCGGGCATGGTCTTCGATGGTGCATTGCGTTTGCGATCAGCCAACATTTTGGCCGCCGCCGGGATGGCAATCAAATGCACACACAGCTGCACCATGGCCATGCAGCCGATAAAAAGATGGGCGACATAGCTTGCAAACGGATTGCCTTTGTAGGCGGAAAACGCAGCTCGGCCGCCAAGTAGCACCGACGCCAACAGGACAGCAAATGCCAGACTCAGAAGCGTCCCGATGCAAATGCACCAGCGACGATGCCGAATGGTCCGCACACCATTGATCAGCAACGGCAGATGAGGAAACAGGGCGACGGGAATGGATTCGATGAAGAATTGACGGTTGTCAAAATCAAACGGCACCCGATATCCCAAACCCAGTAACACGTAGTGACTGTACAGATTGCTCAAGACGGCAACTTGAATCGCAACGGTGATTACGCCCGCTTGTTTGATACGCTCCGGACGGCGGCACCATAGCCAAAAACGGCGGCCGATCGAAACTCTTCGAATACGAATTGGATTCTCGGACGCGAAACGCTTCAGGTCGTCGCGTAGCGATTGCGCCGACTTGTATCGGTCCGTTGGTTCCCGTTGCAGACATCTGGAAATGATCGTCCGTAAATCGCGGGGCAATTTGCGAAGGGCCATGGTCGAGTTTGGGTTGACCGCGCGAATTCGGTCAAGCACGACCGTCAACGTTTCGCCATCGAAAGGACGTTCACCAGTGGCCAATTCGTGCAACACGACGCCCATGGCGAACACGTCGCTTGCCGGCCCTATCAAGCTTCGCTGACATTCGGCTTGTTCCGGGGCCATGTACAGCGGCGTCCCTAGAAACATGCTGTCGGTCGTTTTGTCCAACTGCACATCGATGAGTCGAGCCAATCCAAAGTCGGTGACCTTCGGATAAAAGCGTGCGATACCCTCAGTCGTCGTCTGTTCATCGCGACCGACCAACAGAATATTGGACGGCTTCAAATCCAAATGCACGATGCGGCGGTCATGACAATGCTGAATCGCATCGGCAACAGCGGCCATGAACATCGCAACGTCACGGGGATCACGTGGTTGCGGATGCTCTCGCATCCAAGTCGCCAAGTCCCCTCCGTCGCACCACTGGGATGCGATGTAGGGGTAAAGGCCATCGGATCCGACCTGTAAGATTGACACCAGATGCGGATGATCCAGCCGCGCCGCCGCCCGCGCTTCGCGAATGAAGCGACGCTCCACGCCCCGCGAAAGCATGAGTTCCACCCGGGGCACCTTCAGTGCGACCTCCCTATCGAGCACCGGATCACGGGCATGAAAGACATTTCCCATGCCGCCACGGCCGACCAAGCGGGTCAGCTCATAATTTCCGATCTGCTTCAGCGGCGATCGAGAGAATTGACTGTCGACCGGAGTGTCCGCAGCGTTTTCAGGGACCGTCGGCGTTTCATTCACCGTCGATCGGGATCGCTTTGGTTTCGATGAATCCAAGACGGCGAAGAACCGATCCGCGTCCTCCCGTATTTCCAACAACGACACCAAATGATTGCGACGCTGATGGTCGTCACCACACAAGTCGTCTAATAGATCCCGTTGTTCAACGGGATCAGCAACTCGGCAAAGCCTATTGAAAGCTTCCTCGTCGGACAGCGCGTCGTCGGATGGCACAGTTACCTCGTGTTGAACGTCACAACAGACCCCGGAAATCCTGCCCAATCTGCTCAGCGACGCACTTCACCGTTCGTTGATCAGCCACAAAGCCCTATCGATTCCGGACAGGAGCAACACCATTTTATAGCCTTGCGTCGGGCAGACCATCACCGTTGGAATCATCTTCCAGGTCCAGGGCAAGTGGATCCCAGGTGTAATCGGTCAAAGCCAGGTCAACAACGTCCGCATAGGTCCCGCTTCCTGGGTTCCAAATCCACCCGGTTCGGAACAATCCATTGGAATCGGTCACGCCAGAATAGGTGCGTCCGGCGAATCGAACGGTGATTTCGACGCCGGCGGCCTTTTGATCCGCACTGTTTCCCTGCCCATCAAAATTGGAGTCACTGCGGACATGAAAGACCGCACGGCGCTGCCAACCCCAATAGCGAGAATCGAACTGGATATCATAGACATAGATCGCATTGTCATTCGCCTCGGCGACCTCGATCATGACCGTCGCCAAGGCGCTTTGCAGGGTGCCATCACTGGCCGCGTACTCGAACGAATCTATCCCGGTGAATCCTGACGGCGGCGTGTAGGTGAATGAACCATTCGCGTTCACAGTGACCTGGCCGCCCTGATCGGATGGTCCACTCCAAGGCTGGATCGACAACGCATCTCCATCGACGTCACCATCGTTGGCAAGCAAGCCGTTTGCCGGAACCACCAGTACCGTGTCTTGATCCACAGCGAAGCTGTCGTCAAAAGCAACGGGCGCGTCATTGACGGGAGCGACCTCGATCGTCACCGTTGCAGCGGCGGAATCGCTAATCCCGTCATTGGCAGCGTAGGTGAATTGATCGGTGCCATCGAAGTCCGCGTCGGGTGTGTAATTGAACGAACCATCTGGGTTCAGTGTCAGTGTTCCGTTGCCCGGTCCGCTGATTAGGTTCGCGGTCAGACTTTGCCCTTCGGGGTCGCTGTCATTATTGAGGACGCCGGCGGCACCGATGCTTAGCGTGCCATCCTCCATCACGGCATACGAATCGTCACTCGCTGTTGGAGACGGATCCGTCACGATGACTTCACCAGTGACCGAAACGGTGTCGACGTACCAATAGTCGGCCGAACGGCTAGACATTCCGCCTTCGAAGCGGATCCATAGCGTGTCGGCGTCGAACGGGATGTCAAAGCTGTAGTCGCGGTAGGTGTTGTCGTCTTCGCCGTTGCCAAAGGTTTTCAGTGTGGTCCAGTTCGATCCATCGGGGCTGACGCGGACGTAAGCTTTATCTTTGTTTTCGAACGAACGTAATTTGCTGGCGAAGGAGAGGTTAAGATCCGTAACGCCTGCGGTATCGACGGTTCGGGTCAGTGAGCCGCGTCGCTGAATGATGGCGTGCAGCGTTCCGTCGTTGGGGCCGCTATTGGTGACAAACGCCGAATTGTTCGTAAGTTCCCATTCATCCAGCCAAGCTCCAGTCCCACCATCGGGCGTTCCATTGTCGAAATCATCAAACGTGGAAAAATCATCATTGATGATCGTGACCTTGGGAGTCGTTGAGTTCACCCCAATCCCATCCAGGTTGGTCAGCTCAACCGTAAAGGACTCATCCGATTCGGCCAGGGAATCTCCAACAATCGTGACGTCAATTGCGGCGGAGGTTGATCCGGCGGGAATGACCAACGTGCCGCTGGTCGCGACATAGTCTTCCCCGGCTACCGCTGTTCCATCGATCGTTTGATAGTCGACTGATAAGTCGGTCGACCATGCTTCGGCCAGCGACAAAACGACCGTGGCAGTTCGACTCGTATTCCCTTCTGAAAGGCTGACGTCGCTGACGCTCGTTTCCGCGCTGTCACTCAAGGCGTATCGAACAAGAAAGCCATCGGTCACTCCGCCAAAACTGGCGTCGGGAGCTCCTGGGGTTGTCGGAAAATCTTCGGACCGCGTGAATCCGCCGAAGTAGAATTCACCGTTCACGACATTGGACATGCCATACCAGTCGTCCGCGTTTGATCCACCAATCGAAATGGAATCCAAAAGGGTCGAAAGATCCGCGTCAAATCGCAAAAGGTGAACATTGCCTGCCGGATTGAGATACTTCTCCGATCCAGCGATGACGAGTTCGTCACCATCCAATTCGATGTCTGCCGGCGACAAAAAGATGACATCGTCGTTGATGTGAAACCGCGTCGAAGCGGCGAGGTCTCCGTCAGAATCAATCAGGCTGACATAGTTGCCGTATGAACTAGCGACGGAACCTTGGTATGGAAATGTCTTGATATCGGTTCGGTAGGCTCCGTCCGTCACAGGATAGCCGTCGCCTGCTTTCCCAAACAAATACGTGGAACCATCCGGTGTGGCAGCGATATCGACCCCGTCATCGGTTCTCGTTCCAACGTAGGAGCCGTATTCGAGATCGCCACTGGTCGTCATCCGAGCCAGGTAGACGGATCGTGATCCGATCAGGGTCGCGCTTGCCGCATCCGGGGTCGTCGTCAGATCCGCCGAGTCGGTGACGACGGCAAAGTGGATCAAGCCAGAGTCATCCGTATCGATGCTGACGCCTCTTTCGATTCCCGACCCGCCCACGTAGGTTGAATAGTCGAGCGAATAGCCATTGTCAAAGCTGAAGTACGACAAGGTCGCATCAAACGAGCCTCCGTAAGAATCGTCGACGGAAGCTTGGTTGGTGGTGGGAAAGTCGGCTGAATCGGTACGCGTCGTCAGGTAAATTCCCCGCTGATCATCAACCGTCAGGTCGATCGGAAAAGCCTCCTCACTTCCTGAGCCTCCTAAGTAGGATGCATACACAAGTTCATCGGTCGATAGCGTCGAAGGGTCCGAGTCGATCGCATTGCCGTCCAGCACGGTGAGATAGAGATCAAAATCGCCCGCGCGTCCCGCTTGATGGGCGTCGGCAGTCACGCTCAGACCGTCTTGCTGGGTCAACGATGCCAAATAGACGAATCCCTGGGAATCGACCGCCACATTATAGGCATATTCATCCAGAACCTGACTCCAAACCACGTCGCCGTCTGGAGAGACCTTGCGAAGAAATGATTCAAACTCATATGTGACTGGGTCCGTGGCTTCATAACTCGTCACGTACGCATTTCCCGCCGCATCCTGTGCGATTTCCCCAACTCCGTCGTCAAACTCCGCCGAGCCAAAGTACGTCGACAGTTGAACATCGGCGGCCAGCAGTTGCCGGTTTTCGAGTCGCTCCAAAGTTCTCGCGATTCGTCGTCGTCGGCGATCATAGACATGTTTGCGTTTTCGGGTCAGACGTTTCAGTGAAGGCAACATGGTGGGTGATCTCCGCCGTGCATGATGAGTGGTGAAGGATACGTGCTCACCCTCTCTCGGCGGATTTGCGGACCCGATTGCATCAGCGCTTGTGGCTTATTTTGAATTGCGGTCGAGAGCACGCAGCTGTCGATCTTCATTCTCTCCGCGGATCAATCAGGTCGTGCGCTTCTTGTCGCAGCAACTTGATTGTCAGCAGGCGATTCCACGCTGAATCGGATTTCAGTTCCGATTCCGCGACCTCGTCGGCCGCTGACAACAATTCCTTTGCTCGCCGCACGTCGCCTAGGTGCCATGTGTTGATTGCATAGAAGAATCCAAAATTGACCGGAGCCTTGCGTTCGCCGCGTTTCAACCGCAATTCCCGGAAAACCTTGTCCGCTTCTTCATGTCGGCCAGCTCTCACGAGAACCGTGCCAAGCTTAAAAGCGGCCGACTCATCCTCGGGATTTTCGTGGGCTGTGCGACGCGCGACTTCGATGACCCTATCCGAATCTTTAAAAAGATTTGACGCCAACGAAGCGGTCCACGGTATCCAAGATTCCTTGGAGGGCGGATCTGTTCCTGGAAGTCTAGCGAGCATTTGATCGACGACCGACCGAGCTGACTCTTTGTCTCCGACGGCAAGTTTCAGCAGAGCCGCGCAATAGTAGGGAGAATCAATTTCAGTTCCCGCAAGATCGATCCAACAACTGGCATACGTCGCGGCGGCGTCCCATTGTTCCGCATCGATCGACCGAAACATGTCCTCTTTCACTTGGTAATCCATTCGGCCCAGAAACGCGTCTGAACCGGCAAATTGTTCTCCCCGGACGATGTCCCAGATGTGAAGTTTCCCTCCAGCGTCGTAAGCACCAAGCCGTCTCCCATCTTGTGACCATGCGACTTGACGTGCTTCATGATCGAGTTGCCAGCGAAGGAGGATTTCCCCGGAATTCGCGTCCCACACCAAGACAACGTGATCCTCTCCACCGGACGCGACCGTTCGACCATCGGGATGAATGTCGACCGAATTCACTTTTGCTCGATGAAGGTTATCGCCGGCAACTTTCATTAGGTCACCTGACGTGTACGTTTCGCATATACCGACATCGTTCCCCACGGCCAACATTGTCCCGTCGTTTGACCAGTCGACCGTTCGAGCCCCATCACGCGACAAACCGACTTGAACTCGTTGATCGATTGATCCGGTGCTCGCATCAATCATGTAGAGCCATCCATGGTAGGCCGGAGTGCCATCATCCGATTGAAGCCCGTTCCCAACCGCGGCTATCTTCTTACCATCGGGTGACCAGTCGAACTGGGCCACATTCACAAAGTGTTTATCTCCCACAGCGATTTCATCGTCGTGGCTTTGGGAATCGAAGATGATTGGTATCGTGCGTGAACCAAGACTCAATACGAGACGCGCCCTCTCGTTCGACCGATGCACCGCAAATTGCGCAACTCTTTTGCCTTCAAGAACGGAAGCCAATCGAGGGTCTGTACAATCGGCAATTGCACTATTTTTCAGTCCCAATGCGAAGTCAGTTGCGCCAAGAATCCATTTTTCTGAGGCAGACGGGTAGCGTTCGATTAGTCGCTTGTTACCTGTGTCAACGTTAAGTTCGTAGAGAGAGCTGTCATCGCAGTATTGTATGGTTTCCGGGGTCGCCCAGCGGAAACGTCGTTGACCTTGTCGCCGACCAATCAGGTGCATGTTGCGTGGTTCTTCGTCCATCGACCAAACGATTATTTGCCCGTCGGCTCCAGACGCTGCAAGTCGGTTGCCGTCGGGTGACCACGCCGTGTCATGTACTTTACCGAGATGCCCGCCGAATTGCCGGACAAGCTCCCACGTCTCGGAATTCCAAATCTTGACGTAGCCATCGATGCCTGAGGTCGCTAGGAATCGATCATCACGACTCCAAGTCGGTCGACATTCGCTCCAGTGGCATCGAAATCTCTTGATCTCTTCTTGATTCGCTTCGTTGATGACGACGCACCAGCCACTAGCATCGGTGATTGCCATCCACGGTGAGCAATTGGCCAACGCTCCATCTTTTGTGTTGGGCGGCGCAACACCTTCCACGTGTTCGTGCTTGAGGGTGCTGAACTGATATTTACGTAGGTGGTTAGAATTCTTCTCGTTGACAGCCCAGATTCGTGACTCGTCAAAATTCCAGTCCACCAGTTTGAGATTCCCCTGGTACCTGTCTTTTTCAACCATCTGCCACTTCTCGTTGACGCGTCGAAGGAGGAACACCGTCGGGTTCTTACGTGACTCTGCATTCGAGTGGGTGATGCAGCCAACCAGAATCTCATCGTTATCGGCGTTCCAGCGAATCGACCATACCGAGCCGGGAAACGTTGCTAATTCCGACACCGTATCGGTCTTTCGGTCCCAGATCCGGACTTTGGCGTCATCGGATGCAGTCCCCCAAGCCAGCCATTGTCCGTCATCGCTGAAACGGACGCACTTCCCGATGGTCCGACCAGGATTCCAGCGGTGCAATTGTTCTCCCGTTTCGGCATCCCAAACCGTACAGGCGGACGTGTGATCCACGGTGGCAATCAGCTTTCCGTCGCTGCTCCAGTCGATGCCGACGACCTCAGCTCCGATTCGCCATGCGCGATCGCTTTGATTCGCTTGCCCTAGAAGGTAGTACCACTCGAAACCTCTCAAGTCGATTTGATCTTTGACCACCGCATATTCCGACAGTGTTTCCATCGCTTCGGACTGCAATCCCTGCTTGACCTGAGCGGCGGCCAAGCGGATGTCTGAAACATATGCCGTCTTTCGAGCTTCCATGGATGCGGCTTGGGCTTTCTGTGAAGCGATTTCGGCCGACTTGGCATTTGCCTCGGAAAGCTCAAGCAACGACTTGTAGTCGGCTGCTAGACTCTCCGCCTTTCCCTGGGCTCGTGATGCGATCTCAGCATTTCGTCGAGAGTCGAAAGCGAATTTTAGGCTTGTGAGCGTTCCGATTGTCATGGTCAAGATAATGCTCGCCGCAAACATCATCAGCCAACGATTGCGATGGGCGTAGCGTCTTAGCTGATAGATCGTCGACGGCGGACAAGCCTCGACCATCTTGCCATCAAGAAGGCGACGAATGTCCTCTCCGAACTCCCGTGCCGACTGATACCGCCGTTTGCGGTCCTTTTCGATCGCCTTCATCACGATCCAGTCGAGCTCGCTGGTGATCAATCGCCCAATCTGTTTGGGAGGTAAACCACGACGCTCCGCAATGGTTTCCTGGTCTTCCTTGAGGGTGCTGAGCCTTTTACTCGGCCGCGGTGGCTCGGTATCACAAATTCGTAGGCGAAGCTGTTCGAAGGTGAGTTCCTTCGCGGTGTGGCGATCGATCGGCAAAGTGCCCGAGAGCAACTCATACAACATCACACCCAACGAATACACGTCGCTGCGGACATCGACATCGACGTTGGACAGGGAGGCCTGTTCGGGGCTCATGTACAGCGGGGTCCCCATCAACTGGAACATCCCTGTGAACAATGTCTTGTCCGTCAAATTGTCGGTCAGCGCCTTGGCAACACCGAAGTCGATGACTTTGACCAGCGGTTTGCCATCCTGTTCGGTGACCAGGACGTTGGACGGCTTGATGTCTCGGTGGATGATGCCTTTGTTATGAGCGTGCTGGATCGCGTTGCAGGCGTCACAAAACAACTCTAATCGCTGACGGTTGGGCATCTTCGCCCGGTCGCAGTACTCGGTCATCGGTATGCCGCGAACGAGCTCCATCACAAAATAGGGTAGTCCCGATTCGGTCGTCCCCGCGTCGAGTGCCCGGGCAATGTTTGGGTGCTCCATCATTGCCAACGCCTGACGCTCGGCCTCGAAGCGGGCAATCACCTGCTTGCTGTCCATCCCCGGTTTGATGATTTTTAGGGCGACCTTGCGGCGGACGGGGGCAGACTGCTGTGCCAGGTAGACGACGCCCATGCCGCCTTCGCCGATCGGCTCCAGCAGTTTGTAGGGGCCGATTCCAGCTCCGGCCCGCAATTCGGAAAGCCGACCGTGCCCGACCGTCCACTCCAAATTTTTTCTGTCGGTCGGGTTTGAGTCGCAGGTCTCGTTCAGTTGCCGATCGTCGTCATCGAGCGCACGGAAAACCCGCTGGGCAAACTTCCCGCACCGATACAACTCCCGAAGCTGCTCCGCTCGCTCGGGCGATTCTACCTGCTGTGCCTGCAGAAACGCTTCGCGGTCCGAATCGGATTCGATTCGTAGCAATTCCGCGTAGAGCGATTCGACCTGGTCATCGGTGGAGGGCATCGCAGAACTCGCCAGTAGGACGGATCGAAAAAAGATGTCTTTCCGACAAGTTCTCGGCGCATTTTCGTACCAGCGTGCCTCACCCCAAAGAGAAAATATTGATCCACGTCGGTCCGAAGCCGGATCCTTAATTCGACTCCGGATCCATCATTTTCATCAGTCGTGCTTTCGCGTAGGCCCAGTATCGATCCGCCGTGGCCCGAGAAATGTCGAGAACCTGGGCGACCTCCCGCTGCGTCAAACCACCAAAGACACGCAGCTTGACCAGTTCGGCCTTCACCTCGTCTTCCTCCGCGAATCGGTCGAGACAATCGTGAATCCCGAGCAAGTCATCGGGGGCCATTGGCAATTCCAGCGCGATGTCACCGAGATCGGCGCGCGCCATCCCGCCGCCCCGTTTCTGGCAAAGTCTGGCCCGAGCCGAATCCACCAAGATCCGTCGCATCGCCTCGGCCGATGCCCGCAGAAAATGAGAGCGGCTGGTCCAACCGGACGTCAAATGTTCGCCCTGAAGTTTCAAATAGACTTCGTTGACCAAGGCGGTCGTCTGCAATAGATGGTCGGGCCGTTCGGCACGCAATTTTTTTGCGGCCATCCCTCGCAGCTCAGCCTGCAACGACTGGAGCAGGCTATCGGTTGATTTCCCTGTACCACTCATGATCGACCAATCCGAGACGGCGTGCTTTCCAACGGCAGTCCTCTACTGCGAGCCCCCTAAAGACTGCCGCCAAAAACTAGTCAACGGTTACGTGCGTCCGTCGATGATATCAGCAATCAAGCGGCCCAGCCAACAAAGTGGGGATCGAACACCACCCGCATTTTCCCGGCAGCGCCGGCGTGAGGTGGACCATGCCTCAAATTGATGGGCATATCGTGAAAGAGTTCGGCCGGATGGATCGGCCAACGCGGGAGCCGGTTTCTGATTCAAATCGGCATCGGCCGGCTTAGTTCCATGGGCCGAATCGTTACCGTCGCCGGCGTTCCGGTCCGATCAGCCGGCCCCTGCAGCGAAGCCGGCATGACCGCTTCTTCGATCCCCTGTGACGGGAAAGAATTGGCAGAAAGATTCGGTGAAATCTGCCTGACAGCCGATTTTGTGGTGTTTTCTGCGGTTGCGGAAGGCAAATTTCCGACCGTTCAGCCTCGCGGACGAACCGGAAAATCGCTAATCTTCGTCTTTTCTGCACGCCATCCCCGTTGTCCGTTCTGGCACATGTTTGAAAAGCTTCGAATCGTCTTCACCATTCCCGAATTGCGGAAGAAGGTGCTTCTGACCATCGGGTTGCTGGCCGTTTATCGGATCGGTTTTCACATCCCGTTGCCGATGGTCGCCACGAACTTGGGCGAATCCTCCGGTGGGGCGGCCGACTTCTTCGAGCGGGTCAGCATGTTCGCCGCCAGCGATCTGCGCCAGGCGACGATCTTTGGTCTGGGGATCATGCCCTACATTTCGGCGTCGATCATTTTCCAGTTGCTGGGCAGCGTTTACAAACCGCTGGAAGAGCTGAAGAAGGAAGGCGAGGCGGGCCGCAAAAAGCTGAACGAATACACGCGTTATCTGACCGTGGCGATTTGTTTGGTCCAAAGCTACATGTACCTGAAGTTCATGTTGATGGCCGGTGGCCCGGGTGGCTTCGGAAACATCAACCCGAACTTTTTGAACGCCGAAGGCACGGGCCTGTTTTGGGGCTGGCAGATCGTCGCCGTCCTGGTGATGACCTGCGGGACGGTGTTCCTGATGTGGTTGGGCGAACAGATCGACGAATACGGTATCGGCAACGGCATCAGCCTGTTGATCATGGCGGGCATTTTGGCCCAGATGCCCAAAGCGTTGTATGAACTGATCCGAAACATGAAGCCGCAACTGACGGGGCTTAGCCGCGGACAGGTCGGCATTGAAACACTGATATTGTTGGTCTTGTTGTTTGTCTGTGTTGTTTTCGGCGTGGTCTTCATCACGCTGGGGCAACGCAAGATCCCGACGCAATCGGCCAAGTTCACCCGCGGACGCCGTGTTTACGGTGGCACCCGTCAATTCTTGCCGCTGCGGATTAACCAAGCCGGCGTGATGCCGATCATTTTCGCCAGCAGTTTGCTGATGATTCCCGGGGTGTTCTTCGGATTCATGGCGGGTCTGTTTGAGACTGATTCGTCGTTGTTCCGTTGGCTGAACATGGTCGGATTGTCGATGCAGGACCAAAGCTCCTACTTCTTCAATCTGCTGTACGTCGCGTTGATTTTCTTCTTCTGCTACTTCTGGACGGCCATCACGTTCAACCCGAAAGAAATGTCGGACAACCTGAAGGAAAGCGGAACGTTCATTCCGGGGTATCGTCCCGGCAAGCGAACGACCGATTACCTGGAAAAGGTGATGGTACGAATCACCTATGTCGGGGCCGCGTTCTTGGGATTGATCGCGATCGTCCCGACGATTGTTTACGGGTCGTTGGGTGTGCCTTATTCGATCGCTGGTTTTTACGGCGGAACGGGCCTTCTTATCGCCGTCAGCGTCGCATTCGACTTGGTGCAGAAGATCGACAGCCACTTGGTGATGCGAAACTATCGCGGGTTGCTTGAAGGTGCCGGTGGCGGAACGTCACCCGTCGTCTGAGCGTGGCCGTCGCCCGACCGTTTCGTTTCGCTTCTGACTCGGTGAATCTTTGAACGCATCCAACCGACGTGGCGTCGATCACAACGACGCCCCCGTGTTCCGGATCGTCTTCATTGGTCCGCCCGGGGCAGGCAAGGGCACCCAGTGCCGGCGTCTGTCCGAACGTTTGTCGATCCCGCATTTGTCGACCGGCGAAATGCTGCGTGCGACCAAGGACGGATCGGAGGTCGGCGAATTGGTGGCCAGCTATATCGACGGCGGCCGCTTAGCCCCCGACGATTTGGTGATGAAGATCCTGACCCGTCGTTTGGAAAAGGCGGATTGTTCATCGGGCTACCTGCTGGATGGTTTTCCGCGGAATGTCCAACAGGCGCGGCTGATGGACGATTACTTGAGCAGCCAAGACGAACAGCTGACCCATGTCATTTCGCTGTGCGTCCCCCAGGAAATCTTGATCGAACGTTTGGCACGTCGTGCGGAAACCGAAGACCGCGATGACGACACCGACGAAACCATCCGGGTCCGCCTGGAAATCTTTGAATCGCAAACTCGGCCCGTTCTGGACTATTACCGCCAGTCCGGCATCCTGACCGACGTTGATGGCACCGGAACGATGGACGAGGTTTCGCAGCGTCTGCTGGCATGCGTTGTCTAATCGGGCCCGCTGGCGGTCTGGACCGAATCGATCGATCGGGCGAAGTCTGACCAGATTCAGCGTCGGCTAGATTCGGTGATGACCGCACGGCGATACGTCGGTCCTTTGTCATCGCCCGCGAAGACGCGAGTGTTGGATTCCCCTGTAGGGGGCATCAACGGCAGATCGCACGATTGATCGGTGTATCGCTGGGGTGAACGGGTTTTACAATGGACTCGGTTGAAAGCACCGTATTCTGCAATCGGCGAATCGATTCATACGCCATCATCACATCGGATCAAACGATGACCTTGTCTTTCCGCTTTCGGTTTTTGTTGGTTTACCTGGGCTGGCTGGCGATGCTTTGCGGCACCGTGTCGGCCCAAGGCCTGCCCTTTCAAAATCGCGCCGAATCATCCGCGGGCTTGATCACGCCACCCCGCGCAGTGCGACAGATCTTGAGCGACGCCCAGCGAGCAATCGATCAACAGCAATGGAGCGATGCCGTTGCCGGCTTAGGCGATTTCCTGCAGCAAGAGACCAGCGAAGCAGCCGACCTGGCGCTGACCCAAGACTATTTCCTGGACTCGGTCGACCAGGATCCCAACGCCACGTTGTCACAAAGCTTGATCCGCCAAGCCCGCCAGATGATCGGCGATTTGCCGGCCGACGCACGCGAGACGTATGAATTACTGTACGGCCCGTCGGCACGACGAATTTTCGACCAGGCGACCCAGCAACGTGATTGGCTTGCCTTGGCCGAAGTCCGACGCCGGTACTTCCACACCCAGGCCGGGTATCTGTCTTCGATCGTCCTGGCACGTCGCGCGTGGCAGCGTGGCGAAGCCTTGCATTGTGCCATGCTGTTGAAAGACATCATTCCGCAAGCCGACGCTTCACCGCACATCGACGCATCGGTTGTTGCATTGTTCGCGGTCGCGGCCCGGCAATCGGAACTAAAACTTGAACCGGAGCTGGAACTTTCCGGGCCGGTTCCCGCGATCGGCGATGCCGAGGCAATCGCCGCGGGCGAAAGCCGTTCGGGCGAATCATTGCGTCAATGGTGTGACGATGCGGCGACGATCGCCGATTTGGCGTCGGCTCGATTGAGGCAGAACTTTGGTTTGATGGGAACGACGCCGGACCGTAACGGAGGTGCGTCAGGGCAAATGCCGCTGACTCGGCCGGAATGGGTGGTCGAATCGACCGCATCGCCCCGGGAATCCGAATTGCTGGCCGACCAAGCCGAACGTTTCCGCAGCCAAGGTGTTCTGCTGCCTCCCAGCGCGCAACCGCTTGCGATCGACGGCCAAGTGATGGTCCGGACGACCAAATGGCTGACCGGAATCGATCAATCCACTGGCAAGATGGTTTGGACCTTTCCTTGGTATTCCGCCCAGGATGCGTTGGATGATTTCGAAACGCCGCATCCATCGCTGAGCGAGGAACAGGAGGTCGCACAATTGGTCCAGCGGGTTTGGCACGACCTTCCCTATGGCCAGCTTTCCAGCGACGGCCAACGGTTGTTCTTACTGGACGGATTGGATGACCTGGAATCGTTTCGCATGGGCAATAGCGCGATGGGATTGCGATCACGTCGGGAAGCGGCCAACACCCTGGTCGCTTTGGAACTGAAGACACAGGGCAAGCTGCTGTGGCGAATCGGGGCTGATGAAGATGAAGCCAGCACCTTGGGCGATGCTTTCTTTTTGGGGCCACCACTGCCCATCGATGGCCGGTTGTATGTGATGGCGGAAGTCAGCGGCGATCTGGGACTGTATTGCCTGGATCCCGCGACCGGCCAAGAAATTTGGCGACAAACTTTGGGTTCGATTGATGGCTTGCCGGTGCGATTCGATGCACAGCGAAGATTGGCCGGCGCGATGCCAACCTATTATCAAGGGCTATTGATTTGTGCGACCGGAAACGGATTGGTGGTCGCGATTGATTTAGCGGACCGGACGTTCCGCTGGGCCCATCGTTACCCACGGCCTCGTTCCGCCGCCAACAACAGTTTTTTTGATCCCGAGCGAAATGATCGTGAATCCACCCAGCGTCGTTGGGCCGACGGCGTCGCAATCGCCGGCGACGGTCATGTGGTGATCACCCCCATCGAAAGCGACCAATTGATCGTTCTGAATGCGGCGACGGGGCAACCCAGTTTTCGTGCGAAACCCAGAAACGGTGAACTGTACGTCGCCGGAATTCGCGACGGCAATTACATCTTGGTCGGCCGCCGTCAGGTTGCCGCGTATGACCTGGAATCGGGAACGAAAGTTTGGGCCGTCGATGATTCTGTGTTTGCCGGCGATCAAGAAGTGGCGGGTCGTGGAGCATTCGGCGATGGCGACTATTACGTCCCCACAACGCAACACGAACTGATTCGGATTTCGACCGCTGATGGGTCGATCACGGGTCGCAAAAAGGTCGACTATCCGTTGGGCAATCTAGTGGCATCCGGTGGCGAACTATTCAGTCAAACTGCGACCGAAGTCGTCATGGCATCGGGGATGAGTAGTTTGCAACCAGAAGTGCGTCTTCGTCTGGACCAAAACCCCGACGATGTGATGGCACTGATCGACCAAGCGCAACTGTTGCTGGAAAACGGTCAACGCGACCAAGCCGTCGATGTGCTGCACAAAGCCGAAGCGTTGGATAGCGACAACGATGAAATTGATCAACTGCTGGTGTCGGCGATGCTGGAACAGTTACGTGAATCGGAAAGCATCGATACCGATCTGATTGCCAAGCTGGAACCCAGAATCGATCAGCCGGAACAGTTGCTGGAATTCCAACGCCTGAAGGTGGATGGTTTTCTGCGTCAAGGCCAACCGGAACAATCACTGCGTGAACTGTTGGCATTGTCCAGCTTGGTGTTGGATGCCCCCGAAAGCGACGGCACGGTGGTTACCGGTTCGCAAACGCTTTCGGTGCATGAATGGATCGCCGGCCGCGTGGCACGTTGCTATCGAATCACCGAAGACCAAACCAACAACGTTTCGGTGTCTGAGGAGAAGCTGGACGATTTGGTCAGCCGCACGTTGTCGGAACAGTTGGCCCGCCCGACCGCGCAGCTGCAAGAATTGATGCGGCAATGGTCACCGACAGGATTCGCCGACCAGATCGGCCACGTGTTGTTCGATCGTTTGAAAACGAAACGTCAATATCATTTAATCGAACGGATGGCACTGGGCACACTGCCACATCGACGTTGGAAAGAGCTTTCCGACGATCGTCTTTACATGTTGGCGTATGCCTACGCAAAGTCCGAGATGCCGGAAGACGCATCCGCGGTCATCGCCGAACTGGCAAACCGAACGGCGATTGATCGGTTGGCCGAAGCGGATTGGGCCGGCCCGTTACCCGATTTGCTTGGCCAGCGAACCGCGCCGCTGGATCTGTGGCCCGATCGCGTCGACGTCAGCTTGGACCTGTTAACGCGAGCCAGTCCGACCATGGCCATGTCCAATTTCCAAGCGTTGCAGCGCCGCTTTGCCACTTTACGTTTATCGTCGGAATCGGGACGAACGTTTGCCGGATGGGAAATCGGCACCAACAGCAGCCAGTCGCTGCAAGTGCGTGATGCGTTGGGACGCGCACGACCGATCGCGCTGTCCCCGCACCCCAATCGCAACGGCATGCGGGAATATGCGATCAGCGGAAGCCTGGCACTGTTAAGTGTGGGAACGGAGCTGATCGCGTTGGACATGACCAAAGTCAATGACGCGATGCAACCACCGATGATCTGGCGACGTGAATTGGTCAGTCGCGAATCGGGCGTTTCATCCGTGCGTACCGAAAACGATTTGGGCGATGTCATTTATCGCAACCGAATCAGCAGTGGAACGATGATCAACGGAATGCTGCCGGAAATCAGTGTGGGACCGATCCTGGGCGATCGCTTCTTCGTGTTTCGAAACGGCGAATTGATGTGCCTGGATGCGATCACGGGCGACACACGATGGCGAACCACCGACGCACCACGAACCGGCGTGTTGGTCGTCGACGGATCGCGTGTGGCCCTTGTCTCCGACGAAACGAATGAGATTCGAGTTTACGATCTGTATGACGGGACACTGACCAGTCAAAAGCCTTGGAATCATGGCAATCTGTGGGGCCGCAGCGATCGCTTTGTTGTCGCGATTCAGGCCGACGGTGAAGATGACCAAGACGATTCACTGCGTCGACGCGTGATCATGATCGATCCATTCGCTGACGACGGTGGCGTGATGATCGAATCCGACGACTGCATCGTGTCCCGTTCCAGCCAGTCCACCGAAGATTCGTTCGGGGACCTGTTGAACGGTCGTTGGGTCACGGTTCTGAATCATGAAGGCAAGCTTGCAGTCTGGGATCTGCAAACCGGAAAGGAACTTGCCCGCGAATCAATCGACATGTCGCAGGCACATCACGGGTTATCAAGCGTTCAAATGCGCGGTGGTTTGGTCATTCTGCCTCAAGTAAGTTTGCCGGCAAGCAATGACATCGAATCGGAAAAACTGGACGGCCGCACGACAGACAATCAAAAGGAAGCGGGAGCCGCGTTGGCATTTGATAGCGTCACCGGCGAATTGAAATGGCGGCAAGATTTCGAACTTCCTTGGGGCGTTACCTTGGACCAACCCGCGGCTTCACCGCTGTTGCTGTTCACACGTTTGCGCAGTGCCTATTCGACGCAAGGAAAGCGTGAGCAGTCATTGGATTTCCAAGCCATCGATGTTCGAAACGGCAAACTGGTCGCGCAGCAATTGCGAAACGACGTCGGATCCAAGTTCACGTTCCGCGATACCGAACAAACGTTGATGCCACACAACAGTATCAAAGCACGTATCGATACCCTGACGATCGACTTTCAGTTTCTGTTCGAATCCCCAGTCAATCCAACTGGTAAACAGGATCCTGGCGATGCATCGAGTTCAGGCGATGCGATTGACGACGCGGCGCCGGAGCAACCCTAGGACTCCGGGTCCGCTGGGCCAACTTGGACAATGCCTCATCGGTCCCGTTATCACTTCATCGGGAATTGCAAACACAGGACCGTTTGATCGCCACGGACCAGTATTTGCGGCGTACGATCGGGGACGGACACCCACAGGGGCGCGGACCAACAGGGGTACCGAAGTGCTGACTTTGCGTCGCCGTTCGCAAAGGCTTCTTCAGTGGACAGATCATGCGAAGCCTGAATCGACAGTGCTTCGGGTTCGGCCTTTGCGATGTGAAGTGTGCCGCGTTCCTCCAAAATCAACAAATGGTCCCCCACCGCGGTCACGCTGCTGCGTCGGCGTTCCAATCCAGTCCATTTGACGGTACCCGTCATCAGGTCCACACAACGAAAATCGCTGTCCGGGGCGTTTCGGCCACTACAGCCGTAAAGGTAACCATTGACCAAAACCGGCGTCGCCCAGTGGCTGCGCATCGCCATACGTCGACGATCGCGACGCGGGTCTTGCCAAACGACGGTTGGTAATTCGGATGAATCCACATCCAGCAACACACTTCCCACTTCATAGCACTCGCTGATGAACACCTTTGATCCGTCGACCACGGGAGTCATGGCATTGACGCTTTCCAGCAAGTCCGACCGGTGATGGAACTTCCAAAGGGTCGTCCCGGCCTTTGCGTCGACACACCACAAGTGATCGCGGGCCAACAACAAGACACACGCTTTGTCGTCGATCTGAATCGGACGTGGACTGCTGTAGCTGGCCAGATCGTCAACGGTTTGCCACTGCACTTGACCTGTGTTTCGATCGAAAGCAACCAAGCCGGTGCCATTCGGGCTGACGCGGTTCAACTGTCCCGGTGGAACTTCTTGGTCTTCGTCGGGGCTGCCGCCCACCATGACGATGACCAAATCACCGATGACCAGAGGAGCCGATCCGACGCCGAAAAAATTCTGGACCACAGCGAATTGATCAACGGTTTCCACCGCCCATCGTTCAGTGCCGTCGCGTAGCGATCGACAAGTCAGGCGACCGCGAACCCCAAGTGTATAGACACTGTCTTGGTGCACGGTGGGACTCGATCGCGGTCCGGCTTCGTACCCGTACAAGTCTTGGTATCGACATTCGTTTTGTTGGGTCCAGATGACCTGTCCCGATACTAGATCGACACATCGCAGTCGTTCCGTGATCGATGACCGGCGTCCAAAGGCGCGGGGGTCGTTGGAATCGGGTGCCGCATCAAAGTGATAGTATCGATCGGCCGCGGTGACACCGATGCCGTAGCCTTCGCCAACCGGCAACGACCAGGTGACCGAAGGCTTGCCGTTCCAGTCGACTCGATCGGCGGTTTGGATCAAATCCGCGTCGTGGACGGTGCCATCGAAGTGCGGCCCCAGAAACCGCGGCCAATCTGCCGCCGACCGACCGGCCGTCACGACGACCAGTGCCAGGGCGATCATCCAATGTGCAATCACCTTTGGGGCGACCAGGCAGCACTGTTGCACCGCGGGCGCACTCGAGTTGGCGGTTTCCGGCAGGTGTCGCCGTCGGCCGGGCGGCGTGAAGGTCAGCCGAAGGCCGCCGCGCACACGTTCTTTGGACACGCGATGATTCGCGAAGCAATGTTTCGGCATAAGGCTTGCGTGGACCGTTGATTCGGCCGATGGTAGGAAGCGTCCCCCTACCGACGACCGGCATCGTCGGGGCGGCGAAGCAAACAAGAACGCTGGAAATTTTTTTTGGTTCATGGTGTCGCCGATCGAATCGGTGGGAGAGTGTCAGTGAGCGATTTGGTCGTCAATCGACGTTTAACGTTGCCGGCGGAATCGATCCAGATTTCGCATTCGCGAAGCAGTGGCCCTGGCGGGCAGAACGTCAACAAAGTCAATTCCCGGGTCACATTGCGGTGGTCTCCCGGGCAATGCGATGCGATGCCGGAGGATTGGAAACGCCGGTTCATGGCCCGTCAAAGTAACCGTATCACCCGTGACGGTGATTTGGTGCTGCATAGTGACCGTTTTCGCGATCAGCCCAGTAATCTAGCGGACGTCCGGCAACGCTTGGTCGATCTGTTGCTGGAATGCCAGTGGCCGCCGAAACCACGCAAGGCGACCCGCCCCAGTCGTTCAAGCAACAAAAAACGATTGAAAAAGAAAAAACAGCACAGCCAAAAAAAACAGCTTCGCCGGTCGCCCATCCCGCGCGACTGATGCGGAATCGGATTCAATGCTTCTCGTCAAAATTGTCGCTGCTATAGTAGAGCTCAGGCCGAGGGCCGATCGATCGGCCGGGGCGCAGCGGCCGGTTTCTCTCGTCCAGCCAGACCGATGGAATCGATGAAACGTTCAATGCATATCGACGACCTGTTGTCCAAGTGGGCCTATGATCCGTCGAATCTGAACGTCCGATTGGTTAAAGGCAAAGACGGCCGCGACGTGATTCAAATGCGGCTGGACATGGGCATTCTGCAACTGGAAACCGCCGGCCGTCCGGATGGTTCAAAGGTTGAAGGATCCGACACCTATCTGGACCATTTGCAACTGGAACATCTGGAAGCCCCGGACCGTGTGCTGACGGATGATGAATGCGCCGAAGTCGACCGTGAATTCATGCAGTTTTATCATCGGCGTTTGTGCTGGTTGCGGCTGCAGTATTACCACCGCGCGGTCATGGACGCGAATCACACCTTGCGGCTGATGGACCTGTCGTCGGTGATGAGCCCGGATGAAGAATGGACGGGATCGCACGAACAGTACCGACCATTCGTTTTGTTCCACCGGACCCAGGCCGAAGCGCTGGGTGAATTGGAAGAAAACAGCGCCGAAGAAGCCGTGCAAGCGATCAATCGCGGCTTGGAAACGATGCGTCAGTTTTTTATTCAGCACGATGCCGAAGAACATTTTGAAGAAGACGAGCTGGTCGTCCGCTTGACCGAACTACGCGAATCGTTGCGAAACGAGTACGAAGTCGGCCAAACGCTTAGCGAACGCCTGGATGCCGCCATTCAACAGGAAGAGTATGAATTGGCGGCCCGTCTGCGTGATGAGCTTGCACGACGCCAATCCCGCTGATTCAATCACCGCATCTCGGTGACTTTGGTCGACCTGCCGAAACCGACTGGCGGTGGCCGATCGCGAACAAGTTCGTCGTCCATGGCGATCGAATCAGTTCGTCGCGAATCACCGAAGCCTTGTTTGATCCTCTTGTAGCCGCGGGAATGCCGCTATGCCGTTGATGCAACGTGCCCGTTTGGGTTCATCCACATGGTTGTTGCTGTTGCGTTCGGCGGCGGTGGTCGGCCAGCTGGTGACGATCTTTGCCGTTTGGGTCTTGGCCGACCTTGATGTGGCGTACCTGCCGCTGTTGGGCCTGGTCGCATTGACCGCCACGACGAACGTCATTTATGCGTTGTGGCTGACACGCAAGAAACCCGCCGCGACGGTTGAGCCATCGGATGAATTAAGTCGCCCCGAAGCCATTGGCATGAAGGGACCTGTCGGCCGGCTGGCGAATTCGACCGACGACCCGTCGTCTTTACTTGTGGACATCGACGACGATGCCAGCAAGTCCGCGGGATGGATCGCTTGGGTGTTGATGCTGCTGGACCTCGTGACGTTGACTGCCATGTTGCACCTGACCGGTGGCACTCAGAATCCGTTTTGCTTTTTCTACTTGGTCAACTTGTCGGTCGGTGGCGTGATGCTGCGGCCGTATCGCGCATGGACATTGACGGTCGTCGCGGTGGTCGGTTTCGCGTTTCTGTTGGTGTTTTCCACCGCGCTGCCGGAACTGCTTGACACCAACATCGACGCGGCAAGCAACATTCATCGACTGGGCCAGATGATCGCTTTCACCGCGTGTTCGGCCGTCATCACGTACTTCGTCACCCGCACCTCCGGCGAACTGCGAATGCGTGAAACGCAGTTGTTGGAAGCACAAGCCACCGAAGCAGCCAATCGACAACTGGAAGGTTTGACGACGTTGGCCGCCGGCGCGGCACACGAACTGGCCACGCCGTTATCCACCATTGATGTCATCGTTCGTGAATTGTTCCGCCACTTGGATGGAATCGAGAAGCCCGCATCAGTGGAAGAAGACTTGCAGCTGATCGACGGACAGCTGGAACACTGCCGACAAATTCTGCAGCGAATGCGTGCTGCATCGGGTGATTCAACGACAGGTCGTTGGGACGAAACCACCGTCGGCGAATTGATTGACGTCGCCCTTGATGGCGTCCGCCAACCGCATCGCGTGGATGTGATCGACGCCGCACCGGAAATCGAAGACCGACCGCTGTGGGTGCCTCAGGAAGCGGTGGCTCAAGCGATTCGAAACTTGATCCACAACGGTTTGGACGCAAGTGACCGCGACAAAAACGTTGTCTTGGAGACCCGTGTCGACGATGGCGTGTTGCAACTGATCGTGACCGATTCCGGATGCGGCATGAGCGAAGACGTTTTAGAACGGATCGGTAATCCTTTCTACACCACCAAAGATCCGGGTCGCGGGATCGGACTGGGCATTTTTTTGACGCGAAACGTTGTGAAAAAGCTAGGTGGTCAACTGAAAATGGACTCGACGCCCGGTGTCGGAACGACGGCACGGATCATTTTGCCCATCCGCCCACCGGCGAACTGACCCATATTGTCACAGGTGCCCTTTAAATCGTGCCCAACTGTGGCGAAACGGGGCGACGGGATGCAAACAAAATGTCACAATCGGGTTACACTTGAGACTTGGTCGCATGTCTCGCAGTACCAGGAAAGGAACGATGAACGATCGAGATTCAGAACCGGGCCCCATCTACACCACCAGCGACGTTCAAGCCGAAAGTATTTTGCTGGTCGACGACACGTTCGTGCTGCGGGACCGCTTGGCAATGGCGATGCAACAGCGTGGTTTCCGTGTCGAAACGGCCGGGAACTACGACGAGGCCGTCGAAGTTTTTAAGCAACGTCCCACTGACCTTGCGGTCTTGGACTTGCGAATGCCGGGCCGCAACGGTCTGGAATTGCTACGCAAGTTGCTGGAATTCAAGGAAGACACGCGGATCATCATCTTGTCCGGTTTCGGCAGCATTCCGGCATCGATCGACGCCATTCGCTCCGGTGCGGTGAATTTCCTTAGCAAGCCCGCGGACGCCGACGACATTCTTGCCGCATTCCTGCGTGGTGACGAACAAACGGTTCCCGACGGTGCCGTTGCGTTTCCTGCGCCCTCGCTTGCGCGAAACGAATGGGAACACATCCATCGGGTCTTGGCCGACTGCGATGGCAACATCAGCGAAGCGGCACGACGTCTGGGAATCCACCGCCGGTCGCTACAGCGAAAGTTGCGCAAGCGTGCACCGGAGGATCCCTCGGTCCCCGATGCAGAAGACATGTTGGACGCCGACGATGCAATCGCCGGCGAAGAAGCAGTGGAATAGTCCGCGGTTTCCAGCCAACCAATCCTTTGACAGTCCACTGAACATCGCCGGGGCGTTCGAAACCGCATCGGCGATTTGTCGTTCCAACCGATCAGTGCCTCGCTTTCGAAAAGGATGCATGACGTGCAGTGGATCTGGGACGACGGTGGCCGCGCGTCCAGCGGCTTCGTCGGAATCGCGGGCGACTGTGTCACGCGGTCGATCGCCATCGCGACCGGTTGGTCCTATGGCCGCGTCTATCGCGAACTGTTCGATGCCAACCAATCATCGCCGCGTGATGGCGTCCCGATCTATTTGGCGGAACCCTATCTGAAAAGAGCCGGTTGGAAACGCCTGCTTGCCCATGACGTCCCGTGGGATGAACTGCCGCAAGGCGTGGTCATTGTGGACTCTCAGAATCGCAGAACCGGCAAAGGAAGACACTGGACAACGGTGATCGACCACACCGTCTACGACACCTGGAATCCCGTCGACGACGAATACCAGATCCTTGCATTCTGGACGCCGCCACCGTCGGATTCACATGATGCGACGATGCCCGCGGTGTCGCGAAACCGGCGACGAACCCAACACGCCCGCGCCCACCAGGATGAGTTTGACAAAATCCTGAATCGCATCCGAGCGTTGGACAACACCGCCAGTAACGACGCCAGCACCGAGGGTGAAAAACGCAATGCATTGCGGATGATGCAGAACTTGATGCTGCGTCACAACCTTTCTCGCGAAGACCTGACCATCCGGGATGACACCGACAACTTGGCTTTGACCCGCATGGCGTGCCCGGTCAACGGCCGAAGAGCCTGTCGGTGGGAAAAGGACTTGGCACACTATTTGACCGAGCAGGTCTTTCCCATGGTCCTTTGGTACGTCAACACGAAGGGACACCGCACGCTGTTCTGGTTTTATGGTCCGCTGGATGACGTCGAACACTGCATCCAGTTGTTTCGTGAATTGCTGCTGACCATCGCGACATCGGCACGCATTCGCTACGGCGGCCACAGTCGCGGCAGCGGTGCTTCGTATTGCGAGGGCTACGTGTTGGGCCTGCCGACCGCAGAGACCGATTTCAAATCCAATCAGACCGAGGCGAATGATCGGTCGCTGATCCAGGCCCGCGTTCTATCCACCCAGCGTTTGGCGGAAGAATGGCTAAACGTCGAATGCGGCATTCGGCTGGTCACGACACGCAGCAGCGGCCGATTCGACCACGACCCTGATGCGGCCCGTCGTGGTGAAGTGCATGGTTCCCAGCACGATGTTCGCGGCGAAAACGGACGGAAGCGGATCGGTAACTAAATCCACGATCGCCGCCACCCCCTTGCAAGGTCCACCGCCGTGACCAGCACCGCCGCGATTGCCGGCCGGCAAAGGCACGGCCGGCATCCAGACGCGATGTCACCCATCAGCCCAGGCGGTTGTCCCCGGCATTTTCAGATTGATGGATGGTCACGGGCCAACCAGGAAACTGGTTATCCGGATTCCCATCGGTCGCATCGACCATGAACCGAAACGATTCCAAGGTATAGGTTTTGGCCTTCGTATCGATCGTGATCATGCCGAAACCGCTGCCCTTTTGATGCGCTTTTTCGTAGCGATTCTTCTTCGTGCCGACTTCCGGATTTCCGACGGCATACACATAAGCTTTATTGCCCAGACCATCGACGTACTCACCGGTGTTTTCCCGGCCGTGTTGTGGTCGATTTTGGTGAGGCATTCCCATTTCATCCGGACGCCACCAACGCGGATAGCTCGCCGCAATCGCCGGCGTACAGAACGACCAGAAACTGTCGCGTTGCTTTTCAACACCGTACTGAACCAATGTCGTCAGGTGCTGGTCACCGTTGACGTGCAACGGCATGCCTTCGCGTGCAATTTCAATTGCACGGTCACGAGGCGTTTGCGGCCAACCACCACAGTCCAAGTCGGCGACCAGATATCCGTCGTATCCACCGTGGTGGGTTGCCACACCGGCAAACACGGTTTGGGTCAGCAACACCTTCATCGCATGACCACGCCAGTCCTTGGTCCACTGCCGCAAAAAGTCCTCTTGTCGCTGTCCCAGGAAGATCAAGCCCGGCTTGTCCAAGGTTTTCGGATCCACCGAGCGATCAGCCAAGTGATCGGCGCGTCCGCTGCCGGTATCCACATTCTGAGGACCGCTTTTCCATTGCCGGTCGGCCACCACCGCAAAACTAACGTCGCCGTAAACCATGTCCCCGTAATACACACTAATGTCTTGCAAGACGGGTGTGGGGTCATAGAAATCGGGATGATGCGACGCATTCGTTCGATGAACCACGTTGACCATCCGAGCCGGTTCGCGGTAGCCACCATTGGACGACGTTCCACCGGCATCGATGTCCATCGGTTTGCCACCTTCGCCCCAGATATTGCCCTGGAACACGTCGTGATCGTCCGGGATACACAACGTTGGGCGATCTTTCATCGCGTGACGAAATGCCAGTCCGTGCTGATAGAACTTACGCAAGTAGTTCAAGATGGCAGGCTCGGCAGGTTCGCGAATCAAACCGTATCCACCGTGACCTTCGTAGAGCTGATCGCCAGAGAAATACAGCAAATCCGGGTCCAACCTCATCAGGTTTTCACAGACCGGTGCATAAGGAAACGCGTAGTCGTTTTGGCAGGTCAGGCCCGCCATCCGCAGAGGTCGGCCTGTTGGATTTTGCTTGATCTTGCCGCTCCAGCGATGCGTCACGGGCGATCCGCTCTTTTGTCTTTCCTGATACACCACCTCATAGTCGGCCGGCCGTTTCTGATCCCAATTGGGAAGCCGGAAGGTTGCGGTCCACGCATCGTGATCCAAGGTGGCCGTGCCCATCGATTCCCAGGCTTCGCCGTTGCGTCGGACCCGCAACTGAATTTGATCCGAATCTTCTTTGCCCAGCGGTCCGGTCAATGCGGAAAGCTTCAACACAAAACCCTCGTCGCCGCGAGAATCACTAAGCGAATACATCGTCCACAGAATGGGACCAAACTGATTTTCGGGGGTGACTGTGAAGGCGTCGCCGGCGACGGTCCAATCGCCGAATCGATACCTCCCGCCTTGTCCCGACTTCACTTGAGCTTTGAAATTATTGACAAGGGCCACGTTGCCTTGCACAGCATCGGCAGCCACCTTCGACGTTACTTTTGCCAGCACTTTGTCATTGGTATCGGTTGCGGTCAGAGTCAAACGCACTTGATGGTCATCGGGAACTCCGCTCAGGTGCAACGTGACGTTACCGGCATCCAGATCGGACTGGACGGGGACTGACTTGCGGCCGATCTGCAATTGATCGCCGACGATTCCAACGTTGATGCCGCTGCGCGCAAACAGGTTGCTTCGATAATCATTCAATTCGCTGCGGATTCCGATTCGAATCCCGACGCCGGCATCGCTCTTTCCGCTCTCGACCCGTCGCACATTCACTGACACGGCAAAGGGCTGGTCGGCCTTGGTCAATTGATGGGTCAGCAAATGGATGTTTCGATTGCCGGCCGATGACTGACATTCCGCCATGCCATCGACGATTCGCCAATCTTCCATTGGGTTGGCCCAATAGTCCCCGCCCAGAAACACTCGATCAAAACACTCATTCCAGCCGGACTGGTGGGTGACCCGCAGGTCCAATGTGTTGGATGCCTGCTGGGCGAACGAACGCGTTGCGCCGGCCGTGGCGGTACCGGCACCGAAGATCTTCAGGACATCACGACGTTGAAACGATGACATGGTTGAGGCGTTGGATCCGATGAAAACATGAGACAAAGCGAATGGTTCGTCGAATTGTAACGTTCCGCCGCAGAACGGATGGACCGCCGCAACGCGATGTCGCTTTGGATTATCGACTCATCTGGAAAATCCCCGCATCGCGTCTTCCGGTAAAACTGGCATTGAACGAATGCGGCGTCACAACGGCATTCATCCGGTACGTTCCCAGCAACGGCAGCCGAGTCTGTGATTGGTACATCGACGATGTTCCCGGGACACGTGTCAACGTCGCCGGATACGCGAACGGCACGACTTTGGCAAAGCGGCCGGCAAACCAAGCACGGTAGGTCTGTGAATCCACTTGCCGGATCTTCGCCCGCAGCGGTCCCTGATGCCCCGTCGATTCGCTTCGCCACGTACCACTCCAGCGTCCGGTGGGGGATGCGGCTGACGCCACAGGTCCCAGGCAAAGAAGCAGGGCAATCAACATGCAACAAAAAGAATGACGCCGATTCATGTGATGACAGCCGGTTGTAAAAGAGGATCGGAAAACGACATCCATTGAACTCGGCCTCCATCCTAATCGCCGACCAGGTGGGTCGCCCGCTGGCCGATCGGACCAGCTGCGGATCCGACTCTCATGCTTCACATTCGTGCAACAATCAACCGAGGCTTTCGATACTCCGGGATGATTCGGATAGACTGGCTGCACGCCCCTTCCTTGTTGACCGCCAAAGAGTGTCCGGCCATGGCAGTGATCGCACGATCCTTTTTCGCAGTGTTTGTCGTCAGTCTGTTCGTCGTCAGTCAGGACGATCAGTGTTTGGCCGAAGCCCAAGATCGTCCTCCGAACATCGTGTTCATCATGGCGGATGATCTGGGATATGGCGAACTGGGCTGTTACGGACAGCAGAAGATCGAGACGCCCAACCTGGATGCGTTGGCGAAACAGGGCGTCCGGTTAACACAACATTACTGCGGGGCGCCCGTGTGTGCCCCATCGCGATGCGTGCTGATGACCGGCCGTCACTTGGCCAAAGCCGAGGTGCGAAACAACCGGGATTCCGGCAACGGCCGCATCTTTCCGGGACAGTTCCCTTTGACGGACGAAGCCGTCACGATCGCCGAAGTCTTGAAATCCAAGGGATACGTCACCGGGGCGTTTGGAAAGTGGGGTCTGGGACCGTCGCGAACCAGCGGTTCACCCATTCGCCAGGGATTTGACCGCTTTTATGGTTACAACGGCCAACGAAACGCTCACAGTTTCTATCCCGCTTTTTTGGATTCGAATGAACGCGAAGTACGAATCAACAAGTATCCAATTCCCGGTCACGATCGCAAACCCGAAGGCACCGTCGACGCGGATGACTATCGCGCCGAAAACTACGCCCCGGATTTGATCCTGAAGGAAGCGATCGGATTCATCAAAGCGAACAAAGACAAGACGTTCTTTGCATATCTGCCGTTTACCGAGCCACACGTCGCGATGCAGCCGCCGCAAAGTTGGATCGATCACTACCCATCCCAGTGGGACCAACCGGGCGACCCGTTCGAAGGCCACGGTGCTTATCGTGGCCAAAACGGATACCTGCCTCATCCGCGTCCTCGAGCAGCATACGCCGCGATGATCAGCGATTTGGATGAACACGTCGGTCAGGTGTTGCAAACGTTGGACGAATTCGGCCTGACTGAAAACACAATCGTCGTTTTCACCTCGGACAATGGCCCAACGCACGAAGGCCGCGATCCAAACTTTCACATCGGCGGAGCCGCCTGCAAGTTCTTTGACTCGACCGGTGGCCTGAAGGGGTACAAGGGCAGTGCAGATGAAGGCGGCATTCGGGTGCCCTGCTTGGTCCGTTACCCCGGCGTGATTCCTGCCGGAACCGTTTGTGACTTTCCTTCCTATTTCCCTGACTGGTTTGCAACGTTGTCATCCTTGGCGGGCGCCGACGGGTATCAGGATCAAAGCATCGCAGAACTTTCCGACGGGACGGTTCTGATTGACGCGTTGCGCGGCAAAGATGCTCAGCGGCAAAGCCCGATGATTTGGGAATTCACCGGCTACGGTGGCTACGTCGTGGTTCGCGACGGCAGGTGGAAAGCGATCCGTAGGGATGTCGTCCGCAAAAATCCTAAACCTTGGGAACTGTACGACCTGTCCAGCGATCCGGCGGAAACGAACGATTTGTCCGCCGAGTTCCCCGAACGAGTCCAAGCGATGGAGCAAGTGTTCTTGGACAACCGCACGATTGAGCCGGACTTTCCCAACCCATTGTATGACGCGAAAACGGCAGCCAAAGAATCCTCCGGTGCAAAAGGAAGCAACTAGGATGCTTCACAGCGGTGCCACCAGAATCAAATGCCGCCGCATCGTTGCGACCTGTGCCGGCATCTTGATCGGTGCTTGCCTGGCGGTTTCAAACGCCCCCATGATCGCCGCACTTCCAAAGGCATCTGCACAGGAAGCGATGGCCGACCGCAGTGATGGTCGACCATCACCGGCAAAGGACGCTCGGGATGCTTCATCTCGGATCGACATCTCGGATTATCCGGAACCGCCCGAGTCACTGCGTACTTGGATCCGGTCGGGCAACGTGAGTTTTTATCGTGGTGGCACCTCGTTTGACGGTGAGACCATTTTCAAGACGGATCTGAATTTTCGCAGCCAATGTCGATGGCGAAAGCAGCGAGAACAGAACCGGCAAGTCATCCGCATCGACTATCGATTGACGCGGCTTCGTGTGACCTTGGCACATCACATTCATTTGAAACGGATCCCGCCGAAGGACCATTTTTGGGATTCCGCCTTGGTGCAACACGAATTCGATCACGTTCGAATCTCTACGCTCGTTGCAAATTCAAAACACTTGGCGGATGACTTGAAAGCCGCATCACCGATTGTGCGGGAATTGCCGTCCGGCCAACGTGTGACTCAGGCATGGGTGGACCAAGTCGTTCGCGAACACGTCCAGCATCGGTTTCATCAAATGAATGAACTGATCCAGATCCGCTATGACGATTTGGATCGGCAAACAGCCCACGGACGGCGACCGATACCAGCGGACAGCCAGGTTCGACAATGGTTGGGTGAACCGGGCAGGGCATCGACCGAAGACTGAAACGGCGTCGCGGGCATTCAGGATGGAATTCGGCGGCTTTGGCAACGCAGGCATCATGATCGCGTGACAATCGGCCCCCATCGCATCGATCATTTCAGACGGGATCAGTGTGTAGGGGTTGGGACGATGGCGCGAAGCGTGGTAAGTTGCCCGATTGATAGACCAAGACCCGCTTTTTCCCCCAATCGGCGACCCAAAATGTCGGTGGACACCTATTCGATCTGCCCTTGCGGCAACGGCAAGAAGATCAAATTCTGCAAGTGCAAGGACTCGATCCACGACATGGATCGCGTGATCAAAATGGTCGAAGGCGGCCAGGTGGTCCCGGCACTTGATCGGCTGGCGGCGATCCTGGACGAACACCCCGACGCCGCATGGGCATTGGCGATCCGCGGCCGACTGTTAATTGATTTGCGTGAATACGACACGTTGGCCGAAAATGCCGAACGGTTCATGCGATTGCAGCCCAGCAACCCGTTGGCGTTGACCCAGCGTGCGGCGGCAAAGTTGTTCAGCGGTGACGTCGAATCGGCCACCGGATCAATGTTGGACGCTTTGACCGAAAGCGGTCGCGACGTCGACAGCTTCGTCATCAGCGTCGCATCGGTGTTGTCCTACACGCTTTTGCAAACCGGCGCTTTCCTGACCGCCCGCGCCTATGCGACGCTGGCGGTGATGGCCGAGGGCTTTGAAGGCCAAAACGCGGCCATGGATGTCTTGGGGCAACTGAATCACGCCCCGACGATTCCAATGCTGTTGAAATCGTTGCCCGAACCGATTTCGCGTCCATCGTCGGTTGATTGGGGCGAGCGTTTTGACGAAGCCCAAGGTTTGCTTCGCAGCAACAAGGTCGTGTTGGCTGAAACGAAGCTGCAATCATTGCAGCGAGTCGCATCGATGGAACCGGCCATTTTGTCGGGCCTGCTGCACTGTGCCATTTGGCGTGGCAATTTGGAACGTCAATCCGACTTGTTGCGTCAGTTGTCCCAGTGCGAATCGCTGGACCAGCAGCAACGTGTCCGTTTCGCGGCGATGGCCGAACTGGTTCATCCCGACCTGAAGGGAATCTCGGTTTCGTTGACTCGCTTGGAAGCAACCATTGGCGATCTGGATGAGATCGAGATGGCGTTCCTGGCCGATTCACGCGTGTTGAAGTTGCCTGCCGAAGCGGCACAGAGCCTGCGGCAGGAGGATGAAGAGGTTGCCCCTCGGATTGCGTTCCAAATTTTGGATCGCGACCGTCCCGAATCGACCGACGCCCCAAGCGTCGACAATTTCCCGCGATCCCTTGCCATCGTCCTGTTGTATGGCAAGCAGACCGATCGTGATGCCAAATTGATCGCATTGGACATGCAATCGGCCGACGCGGAAACGGTTCAGTCCAAACTGTCCGAACTGTTGCCCGGAGTTGAACTGCAGTCGACCCAGGATCGTCAGTTGCCTTTCTTGGTCGCGGCACGCCCGCAACTGGCCTTGGTCCAGTTCGAAGCCGATCCGCTGGCCGTGGACGAAACCATCGTATCGATCCAGCGCAGCGAGGTCGCCGACCGTTTGACAAAGATCGCGTTGCCCATGTTGGGTGATCGCTCGCTGGTCGACGCGGCCCAGGATTCGGATGCGAAGTTCGACTGTTCGGTCGCCGTCACGATCATGGAGTCCTATGACCTGCTAACGTCGTTGGACGAAGATCTGTCCGCCAAGATTCGATCCGCCGCCAACGTGGATGCGTTGCCCGCACTGACCATCAGCGATGACGATATCGAAGACGTCGCTAATGTTGATCTGAACCGGATCGATGTGGCGGGGCTGAACAACGAGTCGCGGATCTACTTGATGAACCGCGCACAACAGGTGTCCGCGACGCCACTGCTGCGTCGCGTCGCCCAATCCATCCTGGATTCCGACATCCGCAACGAAAACCCGGATGTGACCATCATGGCCTACTTTGCTTTGGTGGGCAGTTCGGCGAACTTCAAGTCCAAGCTTGCCCTGCTGGACGAAGCCAAAGCGTACGCCAAGGCGAACGATCGGGTCACGCCACGGATGTTGTTCCTGGAATTGGAACTGCGATTGCAAGCACGCGACGGCGAAGGTTTCCAGCAATCACTGCGAGAGGTGTCGGAAACCTATGGCAACAACCCAGAAGTCATGGCGCAGCTGCAACAAATGCTGATGTCATGGGGACTGATTCGCCCGGACGGATCACCGCGTAACGCCGGTCCGGCTGCCGCCCCACCGGCTTCCCCGCAGGCGGAATCAGGCTTATGGACTCCGGATTCTGGTAGCCCCGCGGCGGCGCCCCCCGCCGCATCGGGTCCGCCCGCTTCGGCCCCAGAAAGTGGTGGCGGCGGCAAGCTTTGGGTCCCCGGCATGGACTGATTTCAGCGAATGCCTGACGACAGCACGCCCGCCAACGAACCGCCGGGCCCCGACCAGCCCCGTCCGATCTCGACGCCGCCGCCACGCCGCGGCGAAGTGGCCCCCGCCCGATTTGCGAAGCCCGCGGATGCCGCCGAAGCCGACCAGCGATGGATGCAAGATGCATTGCGTTTGGCAACGGCGGGACAGGGTCACGTTGAACCGAACCCTATGGTCGGCTGCGTGCTGGTTCGCGACGGCCGTTTGATCGGCCAAGGGTATCATCGAAAATTTGGCGGGCCCCATGCGGAAGTCGAAGCGATCCGGGACTGCTTGGCGAATGGTCAGACGACGGCCGGCTGCACGGCCTATGTTACGTTGGAGCCTTGCTGCCATCACGGCAAAACACCTCCTTGCACCGGAGCCCTGATCGACGCACAGGTTCATCGCGTCGTCATTGCAGTCGCCGACCCGTTCAAGCAAGTCGACCACGGTGGCATTCGGCAATTGACCGACGCAGGAATTCGCGTCGACGTGGGCGTTTTAGAATCGGAGGCACGGTTTATCCTGGCCCCCTATCTGAAACGCATCAAAACGGGAATCCCATGGATGATCGCCAAATGGGCGATGACCGCCGACGGCAGAATCGCGACCGTTGCGGGCCAGAGTCAATGGATCACCGGTTCGGATAGCCGGGCCGATGTCCATCAAACCCGCGGACGCGTCGATGCGATCGTTGTGGGAATGGGGACGGTGTCGGCTGATGATCCGCTGCTAACCGCTCGACCGCCGGGGGCCAGGGTCGCCCAGCGTCTGATATTTTGTCGAACGTCGCTGCCCGGCGCGACATCGCGATTGGTGCAGACGGCGGATCAGATTCCGACCACCTGCGTCGTCCCCGAAGACCTGAACCCAGAATCACAAAAGCGTCTGGCCGACCTGGGCGTACGTTTTCTGCGGCCGACCGCAGAACCACCCTGTGATCAGGTAGCTCGATCGAACGATTGTGGGCCGGCGGAGATGGAACAGCCACTTCGCCGGGTCATGCGAACGTTGAGCCATGAAGGCGCAACCAACGTCTTGTTGGAATGCGGTGGACGTTTAATGGCCAGTTTTCTTTCCGAAAACCTTCCCGACGAGTTTCACATCTATGTCGGCGCGAAGGTCTTTGGCGGTCACACGGCCCCTGGTCCGGTGGGCGGAGCTGGGATTTCGGCCATCGGTGAGAGCCCCGCCTTGGAATTGGTCGAATCCAGAGCCATCGGCGAAGACGTCAAAATTATTTATCGGCGGAAGTGAGAATCTTGCACCGTGATCGCGTGAAACGCTTTTTCTGCCGACCCTAGGCATTTCGTCGCAACCGCGCTCTTTATTTCTTCTCCTAATTTTGACGATAACCGGGGAAACGGACTCGTCGGGCTGGCCCCGACAAGAGGGCCGGCTGATGCGTCCATATCGATTCGCTCCCAGAGAGGGTTTGCCACCGAGAGACTGACTTGCCTACATACGCACCGCAAAATGGATTGGTGTTTGGTGTTGGTCCTTTGGCGGGCCCTCTTAATACACGCTGAAAGGCGAAGAGGGTTCCGGGATGAGATGGCGTTGTTTGCTTGCCGTGATACTCGGCTTGTCCATGACGGACGTGGCGACTTTTGCTCAAGGTCGCCCGGAGGCTGAGCGTCTTTCCCCGACCCCATCGTCGCTGACAAGCGACATGTCTTTTGACGACCACGGGATGGCCCGTTTCATCTTGGTCGGCGGCCGATTGCAGCTTCACCCGCTGCAGCATCGAAAGGGCCGCGAAACCCGCGATCGTGGCGGTGTCTTTGAAAGTATTTCCGTCCAATCGCACGCGGGTCTGCCGACACTGCAGTACACGTTTCAATCGTCCGAGTGTCACTTGTCATTGAACGTCCAGGACGCCAAGTCGATCCGGATGGAATTGTTCGTCACCGAGACACAACGTCGTGATGTGCTGGAACAATACGAAGGCAAGCCCGTCCGCTGGATCACCGATGACGTCATCGAAGCCGACAGCCTGTTGCACCTGAGAAGGCAAAACCCACAGTCTTTTGATAAGACGTTTGGTGAAATTGTCGCCCATCTGTTGCGTGGCCAATCGTTGCACGCGTTCAGCCGCAATGTCGACCGCAAGCTGATCCACTTGGTTTCGTCCACCGACACGGCGCTGCCGCGTCAGGAGCAGATTCAACAGTGGATCGAAGCATTGTCGGCCGATCAGATCGGTAAACGTCAAACCGCACAAAACCAACTGTTGCGTGTGGGCACCCCCGTCCTGCAGATGCTGGATTCCATCCCAAGCGAACACTTGGATGCGGAACAACGGTATCGCATCAAACAGATCCGCCGACGCTTGACACCAACCATGGAAGATTCCGTCGCGTCGTGGGCCCACCGTTTGGCCATGGACCGACAATATTTTGCGACCATCGCCGGTGATTTACCGATCGACCAACAACTGATCGTCAACCGACACCTGGAATCATTGGGCATGGAGCCCATCGTCGGTTCGACCGAAAGCTTGGTTCATGTGGCGACGTCATCGGAGTGAATCGAACCGGATCGACCTATTGGTGCCGACGATTTGATTTGGTGCACTGCGTCAGTGAACCCTGACGCGGCGACGACAAGCAATGACGGCCACTGAACCAGGAATCATCGATGGCTTGTTGCTGACTAGTGAACCTGGACGTCTGCGGTCCCATGCTGGATCGACGTGAACGCATCGCGGTAGGCCTGTTCGTTTTCCGGGAACAACGGCCCCTGGTCGATCGCCCCCACCGCACCGTGCTGAAATCGACTCTTGGGGAACACGGGCATCGTTACACCGCAAATCTGCTGGATACCTGACGCCACGATTTGTCCTTTCAACTCGTAAAGGCGCTGATGGTCCCAGTCGGTCAAATCCACAAAGGGAATCGCTTCGGCCATTTCGATCACCGCCGTGGTGGCATAGGGGCTGAATCCTTCGAAATCGAATTTCTTTGCCGGTGCCGCGGTACGTACGTGACCACGACTTTGGCCGCCGCTGTAGGTCAGCGAATGTTTGACCGCGTCGACGCCCCAACCCTCCTGGTAAAGCATTCGATTCCCCAGCACGCTGCGAATGGTTAGCTCGGGATTCTCTTCGATCGGATAGTCCTTCAAGTTTTCATCGCCGCCATCGCCATCGATCAAGTATTTCCAAGTGGGATAGCGACGTCGGACTTCGCGCAGCAGGGCGATTCCCATGGCGGCCGCCTGGACGTCCAAGGGCTTGTAGTCTTCGATGACTTGCACCGCTTCGCGCCAGTCGACCGCGTTGGGTTCGACTTTCACGGGCTCCCACAACATCTGCAAGTTCATCGATTCCAAACACGCCAACGCTTGGCGGGCATCGGTTGAATCTTCGTCACCGACATTCAGCGTGAACGCCTTCAACCTGGCTGGTGACTGGCCGCGACGGCGAAGTAAAAAGTCCATCAACACGACGATCGACGTGCTGTCGATACCGCCGCTGAACATGACACCAATCGGCGCATCGGCGGGGAGGGATTCCAGCCACTGATCGCAAATTTCCGCCAAGCGTCCGATGTAGGCTTGGCCGATCGCTTGGACATTGCCGGGCAACCGGTTTCGCGGCGGCGCAAAGAAACGTGTCAGCGCGGGGTTCGGGTCGGGGCAACCGACCAATTGCAATTCCAATAGATGATGTGCCGGAACCATCCGTGTGTACGCCGCGCGGAATTGATCTCCCAAACCTTCACGCATCAGTTGTTGACGGATCTCGTCAATCCGCTCGGCAATAATCAACGCCGGTCCCTCGGCCCGCTTGGCCAAAAAATACCGCATGGGGCGTCCGATCGACCGGGCCATGCGGATGGTCTTTCCCGACTTTGCACAGATCGCAAATTGACCTTGAATCTGTGCCACTCGAGATGCGTCGCCGCTGGCAACCGCTTCGACGGCTTGGTCAAAGGTTCCCGACAGCAAAATGTTTCCGGCAGGATCCATCAGGTCGACGACGCGGTCGATCAGGGCGGACGGCTGGTCTTGAAAAGTTCGTGATGGATTCATCGAGCCTTTGCCAAATGGGGTGTTTCGAAACGAACTCGCATCGTTTCACTCAGGGGGGGCGGTGGTCCGGGCCATTAATGCGAAGATCGGGTCCCAAAAGCGTCCCGTCAATATACGGCTGACCGGCGGTGGCGGTCGTTTTCCGGCGACAATCGCGGCGCGGAATAGGGCAATCCGACCTTGTTCGACGTCCGTCCGGGGTCGCCGCTGGTTCGGTTCGATTGCAACGATTTTTCTGGTGGACCACATTCGGCGTGAAGGCTTAACCAACATGACGGTTGATCCGGACAGGCAGTCTAGGCGCTGCAATCGAACCCGATTTCGGACACAATGGGCGACCTAGTAAGAATGGACGCGTGCCGACGCCGCCGACACGACGATTTTTTCGACGTGCGGGTCGCTCGCCTGTGCCGAAACCTTCCTTCGGCGACTGACACGGAAGCGGCTCGATTTTGGCAAACCGATTTCACTCCCGAATTATCAGCGACTTCGCCCGTGGACCTGTCCTTCTATGGTGATGATCAGTTACCTCCCCAGGATAACTTTCCGGGAATCCTGAGCCACTGGGCGATGCTGCGTGGCGACCAACCGGCGTATTACTTTACCGACGCCGAGACCCTGGAAGAAAAGCTGACCTATCGCGAACTGTGGGACGAAGTCCGCGGCTTGGCGGGGTATCTGCAAAGCCGGTGTGGCATTCGGCCGGGCGACCGAGTCCTGTTGATCTATCCGCCGGGCCTGGATTTCGTGATCGGCTTTTACGCCTGTCACGCCGCCGGTGCGATCGCCGTGCCGGCGTTTCCCCCACGTCGCAACCGCAAAGCATCGCGGATTCGATCGATCGTTGTCGATGCCGACGCACGGTGGGCGTTGTCGACGCGTTCGGTCGTCGAACAGTTGACCGGCGACCAATTTCATGAGGATCTGCTTGGCGTCCAAATGCTGGGCACCGATGATCCGTCGACACGAAAGCCGGACCGCTGGCGCCGGCCAAAGCTGGACGGCGATTCGTTGGCAGTGCTGCAGTACACGTCGGGTTCAACCGGTTCGCCCAAAGGCGTGATGCTGACCCAGCGGAATCTGGTCACCAACACGAAGTTCATCAAGCAGGCCTTTGACCCGCCCGCGGACACGGTGGCGATGACCTGGCTGCCGACGTACCACGACATGGGTTTGGTCGGTGGGGTTTTGATGCCGATGTTTGTCGGCGTCCCGAATGTCTTGATGAGCCCGATGACGTTCTTGCAACGTCCGTCGCGCTGGTTCCAAAGCATTTCAAAGTACGGCGTGACCGTCAGCGGCGGCCCCAACTTTGCCTATCAGTTGTGTGTCGACAAAATCGACGACAGCGAACTGGAAGGCGTGGATCTTTCGACCTTCAAGATCGCGTTCAACGGTGCCGAGCCGATCCGGGCTTCAACACTGGATGCATTCACACGGCGATTTGAAAAGTACGGGTTTGACCATCGGTCCCACCTGCCTTGTTATGGAATGGCAGAAACCACGCTGTTGGTGACCGGTGGTCCGGCCAACCCCCGTCCCGTGATGAGCTGGTTTGACGGCGGTGCGTTGGATGAAAAGGCCGTCCGTCCGGCCAGCGAAGATCAGCAAGGCGCGCGGCAATTGGTCGCCTGTGGCCGCGTTCTGGACGACGAATCGGTATTGGTCGTCGATCCGGAAACCTGCCAAGTGAATGCGCCCGATGCGATCGGTGAAATTTGGGTGCAAAGCGATTGTGTGGGACAGGGATACTGGCGTCGTACCGAGGAATCCGAACGGACCTTCAACGCGTTCACCGCTGACGGCGATGGCCCGTACTTGCGAACCGGCGACTTGGGCTTTTTGTACGAAGGCCAGTTGTACGTTTCCGGTCGCCTAAAAGACATGATCATCGTGCGGGGCGTGAATCGATACCCGCAAGACATCGAAGCGACCGTGGAACGCGCCAGCGATGTCATCCAAGCGGGTTCCGTCGCGGCGTTTGCCATGAACCACGACGACCGCGAACAATTGGTGATCGTCGCCGAAGCGGTTCGGCGTCGTGACCACGACTGGGATATGGAACTGCAGCGTATCCGCCGGGCGGTAACCGAAGAACATGAATTGCCGCCCGATGCGGTCTACATCGTTCGCAACAGCAGCGTTCCCAAGACCAGCAGTGGCAAGATCCAGCGTCATGCTTGTCTACATGCGGTTCGCGATGGCAATTTGAAACTGATTGCCAAATGGGTGCGTTGGGAAGAAGACGGCACCTCGGTGACGGCCGATGGCGATGCGGTTCCCATGATGCGTGCCGCCGCGGCGACCGGTTCCGATCCGGACCAAGCAGCAAACCGTGATTTAAATCCAGCGATTGTTGATGCCGTGCTGCATCATATTCGCCGGGTTGCCGGTGATCGCGCCACATCGCTTCACCTGGACACCAACATCGTCTTGGACCTGGGGCTGGACAGTCTGGAGCGACTGGAAATCGCCCAGAATTTGGAACGCACCTTCGGCGGACGATTCCCGGAACAGGTACTGGATGAAATTGAAACGGTCGCCCAGACCGCTTCGGCTATCGAACGCTACCTTCCGCCCGGCGGTGAGGGCAGGGCGAAGACGTTGCTGGACCAAGCGTCAGATCAGCCCGTTGACGCAGACTCGGAAACGCCCGCCGCGCCCCGACAAGTTGTTGAACCGGAGTTTGACATCAGCCAGTTTGCCGAATACCGGCGGCTGAAAGCGACCATGCAGCAAATGGCCATGACGGGGGTCCCCAATCCCTACTTCACGGTTCACGAACAAGTTGTCAACGACCGGACGCGGATCGACGGTCGTGAACTGATCAGTTTTGCCAGTTACAACTACTTGGGCATGAGCGGGCATCCGGCGGTGACGGCTGCGGCGGCCGAAGCAGTGAAGAAGTACGGGACCAGTGTTTCGGCCAGCCGTTTGGTCTCCGGCGAAAAACCGATCCACGGGCAACTTGAACAATTGATCGCTGATTGGGTGGGTGTGGACGCTTCGATCACCATGGTCGGTGGTCATGCGACCAACGAAACGACGATTGGTCACTTGGTCGGTCACGGTGACCTGATCATTCACGATGCGCTTGCCCACAACAGCATCGTCCAGGGTGCGTTGTTGTCCGGTGCGAAACGCCGGCCTTTCCCGCACAACGATTACGAGACGCTTGATCGCGTGCTTTCGGATTGCCGATCCCAGTACCGCCGCGTGCTGATCGTGATCGAGGGCGTTTACAGCATGGATGGCGATTTTGCCGATGTGCCGGAGTTCGTCAAAGTCAAGAAACGGCACCAAGCGATGCTGATGGTGGACGAAGCCCACAGTTTCGGCACGATGGGAGAAATGGGGCACGGGATCGCGGAGCATTTCGCGATGGACGCCCGCGACGTGGATATCTGGATGGGCACCCTTAGCAAGTCGGCCGCATCCTGTGGCGGTTACATCGCCGGCAGCAAGGAATTGATCGAATTGCTGCGTTACACCGCCCCCGGTTTCGTTTTCAGTGTCGGCATGCCGCCGGCCCAGGTCGCCGCCGCGATCGCGTCGTTGCAGACGCTGGACGCGGAACCCGAACGGGTTCAAAAACTGCGTGAGAACAGCGAATTGTTTCTATCGCTGTGTCGGGATCGTGGGCTGGACACGGGCGACAGTGGTCAAACACCGGTGGTTCCGGTCATCACGGGCAATTCGATGGTGGCATTACGGCTGTCACACCGGCTGAAGGCGGATGGAATCAATGTCCAGCCGATTCTGTACCCGGCCGTCGACGAATCAGCGGCTCGATTGCGGTTTTTCATTACTTGCGAGCACAGCGAAGACCAAATTCGGTTCACCGTCGACCGCACCGCACACCATTTGGCGGAACTGGGATTTCAAACGGCTTCGGTCGCCGGATGACCTTGTCCGCGGCGTCGCACCGAAGCCGCGTTCCGCTACAGTGACTTGCCAACGGCGACCGCTGCTTTAAAATCTGAGTTTGTCGCGAAGTCGTCCTGTCTTGATCGGAGTGTTGATGCGGCTGCAACACGGACAAAACGACGGTCGCGACGCAGGCCAATCAAAAAGGGAGAAACACACTTGCTAACCGAAGCCACTGTCGAGAAAAAATTTCGCGGTTTGGTCAGCGATCCAAACCGAACCGAAGACGCCTTCGACAAGGCGGAGGAGCTTCTGGAAGAGGAGCTTCGCCCCGAAAGCCCGCTTCGCCACCGCTTAAGCGTCGAATTGGAAGAGCTGCGAGAAGCAAACAACGCCAAGTCTTGATGCCATCGCCATCGGCCCCGTCGCTTTAACGAATCGCCCGGCCGGTGACACCTACAAAACAAAACGACAAAGCCCGCCTGAGAAATCTCTCAAGCGGGCTTTGTCTTTTGATGGGGCCGAGACCATGACGGTGAAAATGGTCGGCCCGATGTTCACCTTCTAGACCTGTGTGGTCGTCCTTAGCGGTTCAAGGTCAGACCCAAAGTTCCGCCGAACATTTGATAGTCTTGGTCCCAGTCGCCTTCGGTTCCGTATCGCCACAGGCCACGACCGATGTCAATGACTTGAAAACCGGCTCGAACACTGATCGCTTTGGTCAGCTGATATCCCAGTTCGCCGCGGACATCAAACCCGACCAGGAACTCTTCGTTGCGAATGAAGGTCGGCGTGGTGCGATCACGCTGGATCGTGATCGGAGGTTCGCCGACGGTCGGCTGTTCGTTGGTTTGCCCAAAGGCATAGATCGTCAGTTCGCTTTCAGTGTAGGCTTCGCTGCACTGCCAGTTGTTCCCAGCAAAGACCCGGAAGTCGCTGCTGTACATGAATCGGCCTTTGTGCTTGAAGTACCGGAAGCCCAGTTGTGCGGTCAGCATCTCGTTGTCAGTGATCTGTGCGATGCTGGTGATCTGTTCGGCGGCACTGAATTCAACGCCTGCCAAGATCGGGTTGGGCAACGGCAGCAAAACGTTCCCGGTGATGTTGTCTTGCGTGCTTTGATACGTCTGACGCAGATTGATGTCTTCCGCACGCATCCAGCGGACGCCAACCATTGGCTCCAGAATTCCGCCGTAGTGATACGGTTCCAGACGCCAAGTCTTGTTCAGCTCGTAGCTGTCAAACTTGATCATGTTCTGAGAATTCTGCACGTCGTAAAAACGTGTGTTGTACCCCAGATTGTTGCGGTCTTCCTGCGGAACGATGAACCCGAAAGGCGGACCGGCCGGACTGTCGTCGGCGGTGCCTTCCAGATCGTCCAAACTGTACCGGTTGATGCGTTCTTGACGAACCACATCGGCCCGGAACACATCGTTCTCGGTCCAATTGAACAGCCACCCTGTGTCTTTGTCGGGCAGCATGTAACCGATTTCGTACCGGTGCCCCGATCCGTTGTCCAGTTTGGTCTCGGCATCGCCGTTGATGAACGTCTCTGGACGTGTGCCGTACAACAACAGTTTGTCGTACGTTGCAAACCAGCCCGTGTTGGCCCGCTTCTTGGGCTTCATATCCAACAGGTCTGCTTCGTAAATTGGCTCAAACCATCGAAAGTCCGGATCGAACGCGAGCGGATCGACCGGCGGCACATCGTGATTCTGGGCGTACGTCGTTCCCGCCGCGGTCATCATGATCACGACCGCGATGATTCTTGCCGTCAGCTTCCTTACCGACATCGCTTGTTCCACCGTCTTGCATGTAGTGAGGGACGCTGATCCCGGTTTGCCCGAGACCGTGTCTGCTTCCCCGATCCCGAGAAGTCCGGGCTCGCTATCGCGACATCGCATCCACACCATTGCGGTGCGCATCCGATTCGGGTTGTGCCGGTAGTATCGGCGCGGTACGGCGCAGAGGCTTAGTTTCTTTGACCCCAGAAGCGGCAAAAGCATCAGAAAAGTAGCAAACGACAACGCTTTGCCAATCGTTACAGACCCACGCCATCGTGTTTCACGAAGCATGGCGATTCACCCCAGTGCCCCAGGACTGTGGAGCCGACACTGGCGGCGTGGCCCCCAATAACCAATGTCCGCTGCGAATACGACGCGTACTGTGGTGTGCCTGGCCCAACCGCCTGCGACCAATCCGTCGCAGTCCTATCCGCCGTTGGGCAACGTTTTTCGCAGCCGCGCCGCGGCACGCTTGTCGGCAAAAAAATCCGTCAGAATCCGCCCGCAATTTTCCGCCATCACGCCGCCGGTCACATCGCATCGATGATTCAGCCGGCTGTCATTCAAGACTTCGTAAAGGCTGCAAACCGCACCGGCTTTGGGGTCGGTCGCCCCGAACACGACACGCGGCACACGAGCCTGGATGATGGCGCCGGCACACATCACGCAGGGTTCCAGCGTGACATACAGCGTGGTTCCCTCCAAACGCCAATCTTCCATGGCGGCAGCGGCCTGCGTGATCGCGATCATCTCGGCGTGGGCGGTGGGGTCGCGTAGCGTTTCTTTCTCATTTCGCGCCGCCGCGATCACCGTGTGGTCCTTCACAATGATGGCACCGACGGGAACTTCGCCCGCGGTCACCGCCTCAGACGCCATTTCCAGCGCACGACGCATCCAGTGGCGATCAACCTCGTCCAGACCTTGCAGGGGAATCCCCGGCGACGATTCATCGGGTGGGAACATCAACGCTACTTGTCGCTTTTCGGCTGCGAAGTGGCATCCGGCTTTGCCTTGTCCAACGTGCGAATCGCGATGTTTCGGATTTCCGAAACGCACTGATAGTTGGCCAACCCCAGCGGTAATGCGGGGTCCATTTCGTCACGGATATCAAATTCGACACCTTCGCGTTCGACCTGGACGACGATTTCGCCGTCGACCTTGCAAACGATTTCTTTGGGAACGACGCGAATGTGAATTTTGTACCACTGGTCGTTTTCGTACATGCGGTACAGCGTGGTGTCGTTGCTGGACGCATCGTTCCCGTCGATGTTGCTGATTCCCGTGACACCACCGCCCCAGCCCCCCAGGACAAGGCTGCAGTGTTGATCGCCCACCGGAAACGTGACCGCCACAAAGAAATCGTGGGCGTCGGTTCGCTGAGCTTCCAAGCGAATTTCGTAGTTATCTTTGGGATAATCGCCGGTCCAGCGGACCCCGGTCAGTGGGTCCCCGAACCCCATTTCGATACCTTCGTCGGTGATTTCCACGGGTCCTTCGCCGCCGTAGCGTGAAAAGTCCCATTTGCCTTTCAAAGGCGTCCAGCCGGCATCATCGGCTGTTTTATCGACGTCTTTGGTCGCGTCCTTCCCCTCTGCGGCGGGCGTGTCGTCGGCCGCCGCCTGCCCCGCGAAGGGTACCGGGGCAGACGCGTAAACGACGGATAACGCGACAAAAAGAACCGTAGCGAACTTCAGCTGTCTATCTCGTGATGATTTCATGAAACCGGCTTCGTTGTGAATTACGTGAGCGATAATTTGACCTAGTGCAGTCCGGGCCGTATTCCTTAGGAAGCGTTCGGCAGGAGTATTCGTCCGAACGCTCACCTCGGTGCAATTCCGTATGACTCTGTTCCAAGCTTATCCGACGCGAGCCCCGTTGATGCAGCCGGTCACCAAGATCCGCATTTTTCGAATCCGGTTGGCGATTGTGTTGCTGGCGCTGTACTGGCTGGCGATGTTCACCGGCACCCACTTGCCGCGTGTCGATTTTGTTCAGCTGCACGTCGGCGACAAGGTCAAGCACTTCGTGGGCTTCTTCGGCCTCGCGTTTCTACTGTGCTATGTGACCGGCGGCCGTCGCGTCATCACTCGGTTTTCGCGGGTGGCCGCCATTGTGCTTGCCTACGCGGCGTTCGACGAGTGGTCACAGGGCTTTGTGCCCGGGCGAACTCCCGACCGGTACGATTTCCTGGCCGATGCGGCGGGCATGCTGGCCGCGATGGCGATGTACCTGGTCGCGAAGTTCCTGTTCGGACACCAGATTCGTGGGCTGATACGAAAGATTCGTGGTCAGTCATCCGATTGGTCGACACCGATGACCAAGTCGGCCGGCGCATCCACGTCGCCGTCGGTTTGAACTCTCGGACCTTGCACAGACGCAACGGTCCCCACGCCTAAGACGATCGCAGTCGTTCCCGAGCTTCGCGAACCGCGTTTGCCGCTGCGACGACATCGTCCGCCACCGCGGTCAGGTGCCCCATTTTGCGTCCCACCTTGGCACCCGCTTTTCCATACAGGTGCAAGCGAATCCCCGAAGCGGCCAGCGAGTCTTCCAATCCAAATACGCGATCCCAAGCCGGATCGCCATCCTGCCACAAGTCGCCGAGAAGATTCACCATCGCGGCGCCGCCGGAAACCAAACGGGTATTTCCAAGCGGAAGCCCACAGACGGCACGGACCTGTTGTTCGAACTGGCTGATACCACACGCTTCGATCGAAAGGTGACCAGAGTTGTGTGGCCGAGGTGCGATTTCATTGATCATCAACGAATCGCCCATCAGAAAAAACTCGATGCAGATCAATCCGATCAAATCCAATCCATCGGCCACCGCCATCGCAATTTCACGCGCCGATGATTCGATGGCCGGATCGACCGATGCGGGACAGGTCGTTTGATCCAAGATGTGATTGACGTGATCATTTTCGAACAGCGGGAATGTCGACGTTTGACCGTGAACGTTTCGAGCCACCAAGATCGAAACTTCCTTATCAAATCGAATGCATTGTTCGGCGATCCACTGGTCGGCCGAACCCCAGGGGACATCGTCCGCTTGCTGGGATGATTCCACGCGGTATTGGCCTTTGCCGTCGTAACCACTGCGTGCCGTCTTCACGATCACCGGGTAGCCATGGTGTTCCGCAAATCGCCGGACGGAATCCGCATCGCTGACTTGATCAAACGGAGTGACGGGCAATCCCAAATCACGCAAACTGGACTTTTCCAGCCAACGGTCTTGGGCGACACGCAACACGTCGGCTGATGGGTAAGTCGGTGCAAAATCGGCACAGCCAGCGATCGTATCGGCCGGAATGTTTTCGAATTCAAGCGTGATCACGTCGCATTGCTGGGCGAATCGTTTCACCACGTCCGGATCGTCGATCGCGCCGACAACGATTTGGGTCGCCACTTGTGCCGCGGGCGCATCATCCGAATCGCATAACACGACAACCCGATAACCCATCTGTGCGGCGGCGATGGCGAACATGCGTCCCAATTGACCGCCCCCGACCATCCCCAAGGTGGCGCCTGGCATTAGCGTCTTCTTCATAGCGGACAAAGGCTCGGAGGTTCGGGGGCCCGCCGCAGTGCTCGGCAGTGCGTCGGGGGACTGGGGACGCATCGTGGTCGAAACTTTCGCGTCAATCGAATCAAGAGACATCGTTCAGGTCGGCCGACTTCAGCACATCGTCCTTTTGTTGACGAACGAAGTCGCAAAGCCTTTCGCGCAGTTCGCTGTCGGACAATGCCAAGACGCGTGCCGCAAAAATGCCCGCGTTCTTTGCACCGGACTTTCCAATCGACATGGTGGCCACCGGAATGCCGCCGGGCATCTGGACGATCGACAACAGCGAATCCAGTCCCTGCAGCGCGCGACTTTGGACGGGGACACCGATGACCGGCAAATGGGTTTCCGATGCGACCATTCCCGGCAAATGGGCCGCGCCACCGGCACCCGCAATAATGACCTGAACGCCACGACCGGCGGCCGATTGTGCGTAGGCAAACATACGTTGTGGCGTCCGGTGGGCACTGACCACAAAACACTCATGCGGCACGCCCAACTGCTTCAACATTGCCGCGGCCGGTTGCATTGTTTCCCAGTCGTTTCGGCTGCCCATGATGATGCCGACACGAGCCCCGGTGTCGGGGAACTCGTTCGATGAAGGGCTGCTGGCGGTGGATTCGCTTTCCGAAGTCATTCGCAGTCTCTGTCGCTAGCCTGGGACCACAAACCGTGGTAGGTCGTCGTGACAGTTTTAACGAATGTCCAAGCAACACCCCAGCGGGTCAGCGGTTTTCTGAGCGCGACATCCAGGCCGGCGAACATACGGGCACCGGCCGGGGATGATTTTTGAAAGTCAGATTGATGCTTCGATCGCTTCTTCAATGCGTCTGACGCGATCCAACAATTTCTGGACCACCGCATCGGCCTGTCGGCGGGTTTGATCCACCGGTTCGAGTTCGGATTGGGCCGCTTGCAAGCGACCGTCTGCGTCGCTAACCACCTTTTCCAAAGTCGGAATCGTTGCCTGGATCTGTTTCCGTTGCGTGGTGAGCGAAACGATCTGTTCCCGCGTCGCCAACAACCCGCGTCGTGATTCGGCCAAAGCAGCAAACGCATCGGCGACTTGCTGTTCTGCCAACGCTAACTGTTGGTCGTCGATGTCGCCACGTTTCAACCCAACCTTGGCCGCGATCATTTCGTCGTGGCTGACATCGGCGGCCTCGGCGGCTTTCCGAATCGTCTCCTCGGCGGACTGTTCCTTTTTGTTCAGGTCGGCCAGCGTCGACTTCAATTCCTCCAACCGATCTCGCTTCGACGCTAAATCCTGCTTTGCGGCATCGACCGCGTCCTTCATCGTTTGGACCTTGGACTGGATCGGCTGCAGATCATCCGTCGCCTTTTTCAGTTCCGCCTGAGCCGCTTTCAATTTCTGCGAAGCAGCCGCCAGCAATTCCCTTTCATCCGGTGGATTGGACGCCAAAGTCAGGGTTTGCTTGGGATCATCGGTGGCAACGTTGAAGATTTGCCCACTCCAATCGCCATACACCGCTCGCTTTCCATCGTGTGACAGGGCGGCTTCCAAAACCGCTTCCTTCATCGCGGGAAGATCCCTAACTTTTGATCCGCCGGCATCCCAGACGGTGGCTTTGCGATTCCCGGATGCGGTGATCAATCGACCCTGATGATCAAACGCGACGTCTTGGACAGGACCACCGACGTTGATGCTTTTGATTTGGTTTCCCGTGTGCATGTCCCACAGCTTGACCGTACCGTCTTCGCTGCCGCTGGCCAAAACGTTGCCATCGTCACGCCAAGACACTGCCGTCACGGCGCCTTTGTGACCGGCCAAGTCCAGGTAGGGCTGTCCGGTATCGGCTTCCCAAACCACCAGGCCGGCCGAGCGATCGCCCGAAGCAATCAAGACATCGTCAGGGCTGAAAGCGACCGCCAAAATCCAGTCGGTGTGTTTCTTTAGATCAAACTTCAGCGACCCGTCGGTGACGTCGTAAATACGCAACATCCGCTTCGGTCCGCCCATCGCAACGCGGGTCATGTCGGAATTGGCGTCGCCATCAAACACGATGTCCAGTTCATCACCAACCGTTGCAATACGCTCGCCGGTCCGAACATCGTAAATGGCCACCAGTCCCAGCACTGCGTGTTCGCCGCCGGCGACAAACAAATATCCACCGTCGGAACTGAACCGGATCGACTGCGGGACGCCTTCGGCGAATGGCAATACGCCCAGCAATTCACCGCTGTCGCCGTGATACAGGACGACCTGACGCTGACCACCGACGGCGACCAGGGGCGCCCAGGGGCTGCAGGCGATCGCGGTGACCGCCGCCGGCCGCTCCGTCACTACGGGGACGCCCATCGGCACTGTTTCCGGCATGGCAGCCGGCCCATCAGGCTTGCCGCGACTGGCGGCGACGAACTCCAGTGGGTTCTTCTTTTTCGCTTTGGCTTTGGAACCACTGTTTTCCAGGATGCCGCCTTCGATCCAAGCCTGAAGAACCGCCAATTGCTCGGCCGGAATCTTGTCTTGGCCCGGCGGCATGATCGGCGTGTCTTCGTGCGACACCAATTGCCACAGTCGGCTGCCGTCGTAATCCCCATCGTCATAAACGACTTCACCGCTGCCGCCGCCTTCCAACACCGCTTGGTACGAATCCAGAGCCAAGCCGCCCTTCTTTTCGCCCAAGTTGTGACAGGTCAAACAATGCTGTCGAAAAATTGGTTTGACGTGTTCTTCAAACGTCACCTTTTTTGCAGCAGAGTCCGGCGTTGATTGTTCGGCGAGTGCCAAACTGGAAATCGCGACGGATGTCAGCGATGCGGCCAGTGCAATGGTCGAACGGAATGCCCTTTGTCGTCTCAGCACGGTGTCGTCTCAATCAGTGGTTAAAGGCAAATTCACGGCTGTTCAAAATCGCCCAAGCAACATCCTGCAGCACCGCTTCGGCATTACTTTGTTCGTTGACCATGGCCAACAAATCGTCACGCTCTTCTTTCGTCGGCATCCGACTGAGCGAGCGAACATACAAGCGATCCAAGATTTGCTCGGGCGAAAGCTTCTCCTCTTTCAACCACGTCCGAATCAACTTTCCACTGGCGATCTTGCCTTGAACGGAATTGCCGTTCAGTAAGTGCAAGGCCTGTGAAAGCGATGGGTCGGTGGACGCTTCGCATTCGCAAACAGTCGCTCGTGGCGACCGACCGAACGTCGTCAAGAAATAGTTCGATGTTGTCCCATCGGCGATTTGGACCGCGCGTGCCCCCAGCGGCAGACCACGGAATTTGTCCGGGCTGTCGGTCACCTGGCTGAGACAATCCAACATGCTTTCGGCAGGAATCCGACGGATCACCGCGTGGGCATAGTTGCGGTTGTCGTGCTGATTGGAATCATTGGTTTGACAGCTTCGTTGATAAGCGTCGCTGTTGCAGATATCACGCACCAACGCGCGGAAATCGAAATCGTAGGCGACCAGTTTTTCGCCCAGTGTGTCAAACAATTCCGGATTGCTGGGTGGGTTACTGACCCGGATATCGTCCACTTCGTCGACCAAGCCGACGCCCATGAAGTGGGCCCACACGCGATTGGCGATGGACTTGGCGAAGTACGGGTTTTCCGGTGCCGTCAACCAATCGGCCAAGACTTTGCGTCGGTCCTTGCCGCGTGTTTCGGGGGCTTCGCCGCCAAGGAACTTGGGTTCAACCGTCGCACCGGACACCGGATGCTTGGTTGTCCCCGAGCCACGGTTGTAGATGATCTTTTCGCGATAGTCTTCGGCCTGTTTGCGACCGATTTGCGAAAAGAACGCCGCAAACCCGTAGTAATCATCCATCGTCCAGCGGTCGAACGGATGGTTGTGACACTGGGCACACTGCGTCCGAATCCCCAGGAAGACCTGAGCCACGTTTTCCGATGTCTTCAGGCGATCGCGTTCGATCTCGTAGAAATTCGTCGCCGGCTGTGAAAACGTGCCGCCGGTGCTGGTCAACAGTTCGTGGACCATTTGGTCCACCGGAACCCTGTTTTGGAACTGCTCGGTCAGCCATTTGGAATACAGGAACGCGGACTTGTAGCTGACCTGGTTGGTGCTTTTGATCATCAGCAATTGAGCGAACTTCATCGCCCAGATTTCGCTGAACTCTTTGCGTGCCAACAGGCGGTCGATCAACTCGGCTCTTTTGTTTTCCGACGGGTCATTCACGAATTGATGGAATTCGTCTTCGGTCGGTAACAAACCGATCACGTCGATCGTCACGCGGCGAATGAATTCTTCATCGCTGCATTGTCCGCTGGGTGTGATCCGCAGTTGATGCAGTTTCTTATCGACCAACTGATCGATGTACTGGTCTTCGCCGCGTGCCGGCTGCTGTGGCGTTTCATAGACCAGACCCTCGGGCAGCGTTAGCACTTGGCTACCAACGGTCTTGGTGTCGAATCGTGCCATGACGAATGCTTCGCCACGGGACCCGGCGGTGACCGTCCCGGTGCCATCGATGTCGGCGCTGCCCGAATTATTGCTGCTGAACGCCGAAAGATTCGTGACATCACGAGTCGTTCCGTCTTCGTAGGTCGCGACGGCAACGAATCGTTGCTTGGTGCCGGTGCCTTCGATCACCGCTTGTTGCGGATAAACGGCCAAAGATTCAACCGCCGGTGGTTTCGCATCGGACGGATCCTCCGGTGCACCATCTTGCAACCATTCCAACATGGTCGCGTAGTACGGGCTGTCGACATCGAACAGCTTGCCACCGGTGTGCGGCACGGCGCCGATGGCTTTTCGCAACATCAGGCTTTCATCGGGAACCGCCAAGTTGACACGCCGGACTCCCATTTCGCGGGTGATGCGGTGATAGTCGCCGTCGGGATCGAAACCGAACAGGCTTAGCCGGAAACCGTCTTTACCACGTGCAGCCCCGTGGCAGGACCCGGTGTTGCATCCCGACCGCGTCAGGACGGGCATGACGTCTTTGGCAAAGCTGATCGCCGGCTTGACGGTGGCATCCTTCACATTCACCGGAACCTTAAAGTTGTGCCCGCTGAAACGCCCGACCAGTTCCGTCTTGCCATCGGCGATCGGAACAACGCGCACGCCGTCGACGCGGGCCACCGCATCGTCACCGACGGACCATCGGACTTGATCGGTCACATCAACGGTGATTCCATCGGGGCGCCGAAGCACGGCGACGAAGGATTGATAGTCACGCGCCGAATCCAGTTGCACGTTCGGCGGATAAACCTCCAGGGCAGGGCGTGGCGGTTTGGCTGGGCGACTGGCGCTGGGATCCGGGTCCGGCGTCACGGCATAAGCGGCAACCGAAGCCCAGGTGACGATCAATGCGGCCATTGCGACACATCGATTGGCCCAAGTGCGAATCGGTTGGCCTAGAAAAGTTCTAGAACTCATTTCATCTCCTGGCGTTTTTGACGCAATTGTTCCAGGCGGCTGAGCGGTTTGGGCTCGGCGGCTTTTTTGGCCGCCGGTTTTTCTGGTTTCTTCGCGGGTGCGGCCACCATCGGCTTGTCGATCCGCAGTTCGCCCGTCCCGGTGGTCTGCGTGATCACTTCGCCGCTGCGTTTAAGCCGTGCGACACAGACCAACGTCCGGTGCTTGCCGACTTTCGCATCGGCAGCGATTTCCAACGGAAAGTTGACCACGGTGCTGTCTTTGGTCAGCGGCTGAACCGCTTTGGGACTGGTGACACCGTTTGGCAAGCCGACCAATTCGATTTCGGCTTCATCATCGAACTCACGCAACACTTCGACGTTCACCGCATATGTCATCGATTTGCCTTGTTCGGTTGCCGCTTTGGGAAACGCGTACTTGAAGTATTCGTTTTCAACCTGCAAATCGATCGCGTTGGTGGCGGTCACTTGGCTGCCGCCCGGTGCGGTGAAGGTTGCCATCAAGATCATCGGCCACTGGCCGGTCGCGGCGCGGCTGTTGGCGGTGATCGGAATCAACGCTTCGGACTTATCCCCGGCAATCCGGCGGCTGTTGTTCACGCCGACGCCTGGTGGGTTGTAAAGCGTTCGCAGGGCAATCTGTTCCTTGAAGCCGTCGTTTCGTTTGACCCGGACGACCAAATTCGCACTGCCTTGGCGAACGATCGGCGTTTTCGGTTGGACCAACTCGATCTCAAAGGGGGTCGGTTCGACGACGGCACTCAACGCATGTGGCGTGTCGGTGGCCCACATGTGACGTCGGTTCTGTCCCAACACCAGTTTGTGCGTTTGAACGAATCGGCTGCCGACGTTCAAGGCTTTCGGATCTTTGGCGATGCCGGTCAGCGATATCGGCTGGCAAATCGGATCGGTACCGGCCTTCGCCGAAAGCAGAACAGGTATTTCGCCGCGTCCGGCGGGGACGTCAAACGTGGTTGCCGTGACACCGTCGGGCAACGAGGGAATGTCGATACCGATGGGACCGCCGTAATTGGTACGCGCAGCGGTCACCATGATGGCCCCGTGCCCACCGGCGGGAACCAACGCGGGTGTGGCTTCGTCACGTCGAAGCTCCTTCAGCGTCAGGTTGACCTCCGCTGTCGCTTCCACCACCTCGACACGGTATTGGTGCGTGGGAGTTCCCAATCGCAGATGGTCATAGATCCGAATCGTGTGCTTGCCATCTTCTTTGGCGGCAAATTCCAACGAAGGGTCCATGCGACCGGCCACATCATCGGACGACTGGATCGTTCGGTTGTCGGGCCCGAAGACGTTCAGCACGGCGTCTAGGCTGCTTCGCAATGCATGGCGGGCGAACACCTCCACACGATACCGCCGGCCCTTTTTGCACTGGAAGCTGAAGCAATCGAAGTCATTTTCTTTATCGACAATGCCGCAGAAAGCCGCGGGCAAAGTGAACTCGGGTGCTTTGCGAATATCATCGTTCGGTTCCGTTTCGACATGAACCGGCAAGTCGTTCACCCGAACGGTGTTGGGCGACGGGCTGATGCCCTTGTCCGTCTTGACCCACAAACGGTGGTGATCGTCCGTCAAGCTGGGCAACTGAAACTGGTCTTCGTGAACGGATCCATCGACGTCAATCCATTGGGCCTGTAGGACGGAGCCCGGTTGCCCACCGGCCGGAAAGATTGCCATCGGACGTGGAAAATCACCGATGTGCAAACGGTAGCCCGAAACTCGGCTGCCGCGGAATGAACTGTCGCGGATCATGACGGTGTAGGTGCCCGCCTGGTCAGGCGTGTACGTGCACAAACCGTCTTGCTGTAGCAGAGCCGAATCATCGCTGGATGCCACTTCGATACCTTCACTGTCCAGGATCGCGACGTACGGATCCAAAATGTTCTGGTTGCGAAGCGAAAACGCCAATCGAATGCCCTCGACCTCCACCGTCAAACGCTGTCCGGCCGCGACATCGACGTTGAACAAATCGACGTCTTCGGTGTCAACGACACCTTCGATGGTGTGATTGATGGGAACCGACTGTGCTTGGTCCGGTCGGCTGTTGGGTTCTGCTTCCGTGACAACCGGCAGATGACCGACCGACAGCAAACGCAGATTCGCGACGCCCGTTTTGGTGACCAAACGCAACGGGTAAAGCCCCGGCGACACGCTCTCGGCGACCTTCAGGGTGACGTCGGCTTTCTTGCCATCGACCGCTTTGACGTCGATGATTTCAATTCGTGGGTCATCGGACACCACGTCATAGGTGTCACCCAAACGTTGACCGTGAAAGGTCAGCTTGGTTTCGGTTCCCGCACGGACGCCCATTGGCTGTAACCGTTCGACGACCGGATAAGATGCCCGGACGGAGGCAACCGTTTGAAGGCAAACGAACACGACACAGGCAACGACGGTCCGCACAGCCCGATTGCGTGCGACACCGATGCCGGTCACACCGTTCGGGCGACCGACAGAAAAAGCATTCATCTTCATGGCTTTCATCCTGGGCAAATGGATCAGACCAGAATGTCGCTGATGACGTTGCCGCCATCGACGATTTCGATCGGACGGTCTCCGGGGGCCATCAATTCCTTGTCGGCCACAATGCCCAACAAGTGATACATCGTGGTGGCCAAGTCCGCCGGGGACACGGGGCTGTGATCGGGTTCGGCCGCCGTGCTGTCGGACGCACCATAGACCATGCCGCCTTTGACGCCTCCGCCGGCCAGCATCACGCTGAAGACCTTTGGCCAGTGATCGCGTCCGGCGTCCGCGTTGATCTTGGGTGTGCGGCCGAATTCACTGGTGACCATGACCAGCGTTTCGTCCAATAAACCGCGCGAATCCAAATCATCGATCAAGGCCGACAAGCCCTGATCCAGTGCGGGCATCGTTCGATTGAAACCGCTGGTAATACTCTGGTGCATGTCCCAGCCGCCGTAGGTCAGCGTCACCAGACGTGAACCGGCTTCGACCAGACGTCGTGCCATCAACAAACGCTGACCGGCTTGGTTGCGTCCGTAGCGGTCACGAAGCTTGTCGTCTTCCTTGTTGATGTCGAATGCTTCTTTGGCCGCCGGTGTGTCCAGCAGGTCGTAGGCTCTCTCGTAAAACGTGCTCATCGCGGCAACGTTGTCCGCCGACGTCATCGACGTGAAGCGACGATTGACGACTTCCAACGCTTCTTTGCGTTTGACGAACCGGCTTTCGTCCACGCCACCGGACAAGTTCAAATCGCGGACCCGGAAATCGCCGCGGGCCGGATCACTGCCCAACGCGAATCCGCCGTAACTGCTGGGCAAATATCCCGTTCCGGCGAATTCGTTGGGAACATTGGGAATACAGATATACGGGGGCAGGTTGTTTCGCGGCCCGTATTCGTGACTGACAACGGCGCCAAAACTGGGGTACTGCAACGCCGGACTGGGTTTGTACCCGGTGAACATGTTGTGGGTGCCGCGTTCGTGGGCGGCTTCCCCGTGCGTCATGGACCGAATCACACTGAATTTGTCAGCACGCTTGGCCAGCTTGGGAATCGTGTTCGAAAAGACTTCGCCGGTATTTGTCTTCAGCGTGCCCATTTCCCCGCGATATTCCAGCGGACTGTAGGGCTTGGGGTCAAAGGATTCCTGCTGGGCCATCCCGCCCGGCAAGAAAACGTGAATGACGCTTTTCGCTTTGGGTTTGATGAAGTCGTAATGCTTCATCTCCGCAGCGGCCTGACGCATTAGCAAGTCAGGAAGCGACAACCCGAATCCGGCGATCGATCCGACCGCTAGAAATCCACGGCGGCTGAAAGGGTTTCCGACACAACGCATGCGAGTCATCTCCGGCGTAGTCGTCAAGGATGAACCGTCGATTCGGTCTCGCCAAACCATCGGCAAGATCAACGGTGACGGCAAAAAGGCGGGACCCACGAAGCAAACGCGACGCGGGCGGGGGGTGGGGCGACATCCTTCACGGGCCTACTGGGCCACACGAATGGATGCGACATTCCGTCCAACGATACTGGTCCGCCAAGCGTGCGTCAAATCTTTCCTATTCGGAAACCATCGCATCCGTCCGATGCTGCAATACTCCGATCTCCCTCGGCCGAACGGCCAAACGCCAGGAATTTCCTGACAATCGGTCGGCCACCGGCTTTCGGCATCCGCTCCGCAAGTGGGGTGGCAGACAAGACTTGGCGTCTCCACCAATGTCAGGAAATGCGGGCGGCCAAGACCCACTCAGGGCCACCGCCAGGATTCCAGCCCCGCCCCGGGGTCTCGCGGAGAATCGGGCAACGTTTTGTTCCACTGCAGAGCCATTCGGGTCAAACGCTGAACGACAACTGGGTGATTTGCCGCGACGTTGTCCCGTTCGCCGGGATCGCTGGCCAAGTCGTACAGTTCGACTCGCCCGCCATCGGGATTGACCAACAGCTTGAAATCTCCGTCGCGAACAGCCAATTGCGGCGGCTTGTTGGCGGGGTGCCCGAAGACACGGTACCGCCATTCCCAAAAACACGGCGTGCGACGTTCACGGTCCGCTCCCAGCCAAACATCGTCCATCGCTTCCCCATCCCCATCGCTGATCGCGTCGGCTGACGCACCGGCAATTGCGGCCAGCGAAGGTAAGAAATCCAAACCGCTGATCACTGATGTCCGATTGACCTTTCCGGCCGGAACATGCCCCGGCCAGCGGACGATCAACGGTGTGCGAATACCGCCTTCGTAGATACTGCGTTTGCGACCACGAAACGGACCGCTACTTCCGACGCCGCTGTGGGCCGAATTACGGATCTGAAAATCTTCGGGACCGTTGTCACTGGAAAACAAAACCAACGTTCGATCCGCCACCCCCAATTGTTCCAGGCGATCCATGAAGCGCCCGACCTGACGATCCATCTCCAACACACAGGCATAATAGACCTGCGCAACGCCGGGAAACGGCACGCCTTGCGGCGCCAGATTTTTCACTCGATCCAATTGGTCAGGCGAAGGATTCAACGTCGCATGCGGATCGGAAAACCATGCGTTGACATAAAAAGGCTCCGGTGCATCCGCCTGTTCGCCAATGAAATCCAGCGTTGCGTCCAGGATATTGGCCGTGCAGACCGGTCGCGCCTCGGCGCTCCAAATGTCGATCGCCTGTTTACCCGCGACGTTGCAAAACTTGTCGGTCCGGAAAGCATCAACGCCATACTGATCCGGCGAAACATTGCCGAGGTGCCACTTTCCGAAATGGGCGGTGACATAGCCGGCGTCTTTCAGCACGTCGGTCAATGTGGGCACATCGGGATCCAGCGCATCGGGCATGCCACGACGCTGGTTGCTTTCCCGGTTGGCCAAATGACCGAAAATGCGATGCCGCGCCGGGCTTTGTCCCGTCATGATGCCGGTCCGACTGGGCGAACACACCGAACCAGCAACGTAGAATTGGGTGAACAGTGTGCCTTGACGGGCCAAACGATCCAGATTCGGCGTCTTGATACGGCGTTGCCCGTAGCAACTAAGATCTCCCCAACCCAGATCATCGGCGAAAATGAAAACGATGTTGGGTGGTTCCGAAGCGTTCGTCAGTTTCGATGAGCCGGAGACAATCGCCAGCACACCCATCACCGAGAAAGCAAACAACAACGCATTGCACCGGAGATCACTGGGCATGTCTTCGTTCTATCGCTGAGGGACCGAAACGTCGCCACTGCCATCCAAACCAGGCATCGCGCCCGGGCGATGACCAGGCCGGTGGCATTGTCCCGGTGACCATAACACGTCATGCGGTGCAGCGGGGCATCCACGGCACAGACAACCTGTCGCATCCTGTGCAGCAGAACCGGCGAACAGGACCAACGGAATTGATGGTGTGTACGAGAAAGTTTACCGCATGCGAATAGCACAGCAGACTTCGCATCGGTTGCGAGTCAATTGCCGGACTTGGACGTCTTTGGGCCCCCAGCTTCGGATGCGATCCAGCCACCGGTCAAGATTTTCGGCCATCGCGTAGTTGCCAAGCTTCAAGGTCAGCAAAACACCTTCGATCGGCACTCGCGGGTGCGTGACGATATTTTCGACGGTCGAAAGGGTTTGGTCGGGTTTGACGTTGGAATCAACCATCATCCATTTGGCATCACTGAACACCGATCGCTTCAAGTCGCCCGCCCGAGCTCGAACGTGCTGAAAATTCGGATGTTCGTTGATCGACGGATCCATTTCCGCTGGATCGATGCCCAGGACGCGAAGTCCCATTTCCAGCAACAGCCCGCTGGCACCTCCGGGCGAACTGCCGACGTCGACGGCCAGATCACCGGGGCGCAACTCAAATCCAGACCAGGCAATCGACTCGGCGGCTTTGAAATAGGCCCGCGAAACGGGTTCGACCTGGGGACGGATCGGTTGAATCCCTCCGGGCCACCGATCATGCCAATCACGGGCAACGTGCCATCCCCAAAACCATTGGTTCGGCTCCACTAACACAACGTCCATCACGGTCGCCCCGGCATCAGCAATCCCGTTGACCTTATCCGCGTCCAATAAGGTCTTCGGCAGGTGCGCAAGGATCTGTCCGCCCACGGCATCGCTGAGCGCATCCAGTTCGGGTTCAAATCCGAACTTGCCGATCGGCAAACGGTCACGCGACCAGACGTGCAGGGTGCGAAAGGGGACCGGATCGGAAAACTTGGTCTGAAAATCGTCCGCCAGCTTGGCGATCAATGCGTTGGAATCGCTCCCGCGCTCCGAACCAATCGAATGGCAGCTACGGCGAATGAAGATTCCCGATGGCAGATCGGCGGCGGGATCATCGTGCTTCAACGTCACAAATCCCGGCCGTGAAAACGCCAGCCGCCAGCCCTGTCGTGTCGCGTCCGCCTTGACCCACGCTTCAGCGCCGTTCGCGCAAGTCGACATCGCGAATCCGGCTTGGACATCCGAAGGTTGGTCAGGTTTCTCGGGCACGTGTCGATGAATCCAAGCTGGCAGGGGGCAAGCGTCCGACCGTCAACGGCGGGCAAACGTCGACTGTGGTCAAACCACGCATCGTGGCGAATGCAACTTGGCAAGTCGAGGTCCCGGCGGCGGACCGGATCGTCGAAGTAGTTCGGTGCTGGGCTTTGATGGTCAAACCGTCGGCACTGAAGGGCACAGTGTCGGCACCGATGGGCACAGTGTCGCAGGGGCGTTGAAATTCAGACCGAGGGGCTGGAAGCACCTCATTTGTGGTGCGCCGATGTCTATGATGGGGTGTTCGCCTGGCCGAATGATCCGCCGGGCGATGGTTCCGCACCACGACAGACGACTCGGGGAGGCCCGTCATGAGTCAGCTTCACACGCCGGACCAGGAAATCCTGAAACTGTTGGCCTTCGTCAGTCGCGCCGAGGCGTCGGATTTGCATCTGAAGGTCGGCTTGCCTCCCTACGTCCGAATCGGCGGTCATCTGAAACCGCTGGACATGCCGCCGCTGCCCGACAGTACTTACATCACGGCGATGATGGTGGCGTTGATGCCGCCGGGACGTGAAGAGGAGTACCAGAAGTATGGCGGGATCGATTTTGCGTTTCTGTCAGAATCCGGCGACCGGTTTCGCGTCAATGCTTATCGATCCGATCGCCAAATGCATGCGGCATTGCGCCGGGTCAACAGCGTGATCCCGGATTTCGAAAAGCTGCACCTGCCGCCGGTGTATCAACAAACGATCTCGCGAAGTTTCGACGGGCTGATCTTGGTCACCGGTGTGACGGGCAGCGGCAAAAGCAGCACATTGGCCGCCATGATGGACTGGATCAATCACCACCGCAGCATGCACGTGATCACGATCGAAGACCCCATCGAATATCGATTCGCGTCCAACAAGTCGATCGTTTCGCAGCGTGAAATCGGTATCGATGTCCCCAGTTATTCCCATGCCTTGCGGTACGTCGTCCGGCAAGACCCCGATTGCATCTTGATCGGGGAACTGCGTGACAAAGAAACCATTTTGGCAGCGGTTCAGGCGGCCGAGACCGGTCACTTGGTGATGGCGTCGATGCACTGCAGCGACGCGGAGCAATCATTCAGCCGCATCCTGGAATTCTTTCCCAAAGAAGAACACGCCTTCATTCGTTCATCGTTGGCGAACAGCTTGCGTGCGATCATGTGCCAGCGGTTGATCCCCGGTGCGGTCGAAGGCGAACGATACCCGGCCACCGAAGTCTTGTTGAACAACCCGATCGTGCGCGAGCGGATCTTGAACGAACAAGACGAAGACATCCCGGCGATCTTGAACGTTTGCAAAGACGAAGGCATGCGTGACTTTACGCATTCACTTTGCGAACTGGTCCAAGGCGGAAAGATTTCGATGGAAACCGGCATGGACTATGCGCCGCACCGCGAATCGTTGGCGTCACTGCTGAAGGGCATCGACACCGCGGCCGACGGGTTGGTTTCGCGGGTTTGATCATCCACGCTTCACGCTGGCACCGCTGCCAACTGCCTGCAAACGGGCGGCGAAAAGGTGGATCTGTTACAGATTGACCAACAGGTCCAACATTTCGCTGGCGGTCGAGATCACTCGCGAACTGGCTTGGAATGCTCGTTGGTACATGATCATCTTGATTGATTCTTCATCGATGTTCACACCGGTGATCGCCAAGTGTTTGCTTTGCAGCGTGGCGTGAAAGTCGCTCAGACCTTGCGTGCTGCTTTGGTGCAAACTGACCTCTTGCCCCAACGACGCGATGGAGTGTTCATAGACGCCGCGCACGGTGCGGCCGTCCAACACGTCCAATGGCCGGTCGACTAAATCGGTCATTTCGTAAAGGGCTTCGGTGTCTTCGCCGATGCCGCCGAAACTGACCGCCAACAGGTCCGCGTCCTGTGCCAACACGTCGTTGACGGCGATGTCACCGGCGTGAGTCCCGGTGAAGAAGGTATTCAGACCGGCGGCCGCCAAGAACCCGCTGGTGTCTTCGCCAAAGGTGAATTCGGTCGGCGGATTGTCGGAACGGATCTTCAGTCGACCTTCATTGGTGATCGTGGCGGAAAGTCCGTCGATGTCATCGATCTGCTGGGCCACCGATTGCATCGTCGAATCACCGACTTGGCCCAACACACGAACGGTGATGCGGTGGTTGGAAATGACTTTGCCGTCGGCGTCGACCAACGCCATGTCAAAGGTTCCGTTTTCGGGCGTGAACGGCAGGCCGGCCGATTCCAATGGCACGCCGGGTTCGCTGGCCGAATCAGACGTCAGATCGGTGTAGCCTTTGCGACCTTGTCCCTGGGTGTGAATCTGGTTGATCGTCCGGATCAAACCGGACGCCATCGAATCCAAGTCTCCGACGAATTCGCCAAAGATACTGTCGCGGGCTTGCAGCGCGGCCCCCAACTTTCCGCCGGTCGCTTGCAGCGGTGCATCGGTTTCGATGATGCGAACCTCGGGACGACTTTCGTTTTCGCTGTAGGCGGTGTACACATCGCGTGCGATGCCGTTGGTGACCAAGTAATCGCCGCCGACGAAAACGTTGACGTTGCCGCTGGTTTGTTCTTGGAAGTTGATGTTGACGTATGTCGCCAATTCTTCGAGTGCTTGGTAGCGTTCGTCACGCAGCCCCGTTGCATCGCTGCCGATCAAACCGCCGCCTTCGATCGTGGCGATTTCGACATTCAGCTCGGCGATGCGGTTGGTCAACCGGTTGATCTGGTTGCTGATGTCGTCCAGTTCGGTGTTCACACCGGCTTGGCGATCGAGCACTTTTTCGCGTGTGTTGTTCAGCTTGGACGCCAAGGATTGCCCTTGCAGAATGACGAATTCCCGCAGCGCCGAATCGGCCGGCTGGGTCGTCAATTCATGCAACGCGTTGTTGAATTCGGACAACTGGAAATTGATTCCGTTGTTGTCCAGTTCGCTGGCGATTTCTTCCAGCTGTGAATACGCCTGGCCCAATGATTCGGCGCCGGCCAGCGCCGTGCCGGCGTTGAACATCTGTTCGGCCAACGCCTTGTCGACCACCTGCGTGATGCCGGTCGGCCGAACGCCCTGGCCCTTAATCAACCCGCCCTGGCGAAACGCACCGGCGGGCGTCTGTTCCAGACGCTGGCGGATGTAGCCTTCGGTGTTGGAATTGGCAATGTTATTGCCGACCACTTGCAGGCCGATCTGCGCCGCCTGCAGTGCACCGTTGGACTGTTGGATCGTTCCGAATAGGCTCATCGATCAGGTTTCTCCCCTGATCGGTTTTCGGACGCGCACGCCGTCGAACTTTATCCAATCCCTACAACCGGCCCCGAATCAATTGTTGATGATCGCGTCGGTGACCAGATCAACAGGGATGATGCCGTACAGACCGTCGGTGAAGACTTGCTGGACCCAGTTGTCGAACACCTGGATCGGTTTTTCGGGAACGATGATGACGTCGCCGTCTTGGACCCAGATTTCGTCGGCCGGTGTGGGGCGTTTACCCAACACGGCCCCGCGGAGGTCCAACATCGTGGAGATCAGACGCCAGTCCTGTGCCCGGCGGAAAATCACCACTTGTCGCATGTTTCCGCCGGGCAGGTGACCGCCCGCCGCGGCAATCATCCCCAGCACGGTCGTGGGCGTGTCGATTTGGATCCGCGACGGATTGGCGACTTGCCCTAAGACGTGCACGACATGGGGGGCCTGGCCGGTCAAAATCGGCTCGACTTCCAGACCGACCACGATGCGGCTGTATCGAAGATTGATTTCGCGTTTCAGCTGGCTTAGCGTGAATCCCTGAACGCAGACGGCCCCCAAGCCGGGCAAACGAAGATTGCCGTCGGGCATGACGACCAAATCCAGATTCTGTTGATTGAATCCGCCCTGGCCGGCGACCGCCGATCGGATGTCTTCGGCCAGAGTATTGGTGCGGACCGGCGTGACGTCGATCGACGGTTCTTCGTAGTATTCCCTGTACAACTCTTCCAGCTGCTCGCGCAATTGGCGAACGGTCAGACCGGCGGCCTGGACTTCGCCCAACAACCGAAGCGTCAACGTACCATCAGGCTGAATCTGTAGACCTCGGTCCAGAGTCCCGCGGACCAAATCGGGATCTTGTAGCGACTCGATCAACACTTCATCGCCGGGTGTCAATCGATACGATCCGCCGCCTTGTCGACGAGTCACCAGATACAGCAAGCGGACTTGGTCGCCGGGGCGAAGACGGTACTGTGCCAAATGCGCCGTCCGCGGTGGTCCGGCATACCCGCCCGGTCCGTAGGGCGCGAATTGCATGGGCCGCATGTCTTGCCAGCGTGACTCGCTGCCGCAGCAGTTTTGGCAATCAACACCCATCATGCAGTTGGGGCATCCGCTGCCGGGCTGGATACCGCACGCGCCGCCGCCACCATTTGCACACGGACGATTTTGAATGGCAGTGTTGTCGGTCTGTGGCGGTGTCCAAGGCGTCGACGACTGGGCACACAACGTTGTCGCCATCGATATCGACAACATCATTGCCATACCGACGACGCCAATCGCGCGGGGGTAACATCGCCCGGACGGGCGAAAGCCACGATTCGGTGATTGATTCGCCATAAGGATCACCACCACTTTCCGATCGCGTTGAACATCCGCTTTGCCGGCCCGGGTTCGGGGGCGGTGGGTGCTGGGGGCGTGACGCCGGACGCGACCGGTTGGCCGGGCTTGGCTTGCCGGTTGGCCGAGGCGTTGACGTTCCCCGAAACGGCGTAGGGTTGCACGACGGAACTGGGCCGCATGGCAACACGCGGGTTCATCGTGGTTGCTTGGCTCGGCGTGGCGGTCAGGTTTCCGATCATCGCCGGCGTGCCGGGGACCACCGGGGGCCGAGCGGACAGGGAAGCGAATTCCGCCGGGCTGACGTGGACGACCTCGGGAACCGGAGATCCGGTCGCCACCGCACCCGCATTCTGCAAGCTTTGACGTGCAGCGATCATCCACCGACCCGCCGCATCCACTTCGCCGGCTTGGTGCATCAGGCGTGCGATCAGCTCCGCCGATTCGGCCGATGGCTGGTGCTGATACGACTGCTGCAATGCCCAATGAGCTTCGCGATACAGACCGACGTCGATCAACTGACGGCCAAGGTTCAACGCCAAGCTGGCATTCTGCGGTTGCCCCTGCAGCGCGGCACGACGCAGACAAAGGGCGACCGGCCCCGCCAACGTCGTTTCATCTTTGCGTGAAAGTGTCACGGCGGCCAACAGATCCAACGACCGTGCCGCAACCAGATGACGCGACGCCAAATCACCAAGCATGCGTCGCGCATGGTTCAAATAGACGTCGGCTAGTTGACGACATGACGGCACGGCCGCCTGCGAAGCGTCCAGCCAAGGTGCGGCCACGCTGGTGCGGTGCGAACGAATCAGTCGTCGCAACACAACCGGATCGTCGGCCGCGTACGGTCCGACGAAGTCTTTGGCTTCGCGGATGGCGTCGATCGCCTGGTTCAACTGCTGGACGTCACGCGAAGAAGAGGTCTGGCAATCCAAACTTTGGGCCGCCTTGCGGATGGCCAACCAGGCGTTGTCTTCGGCGCTGGCCCATGCCCCGACACCGTAGTCTGCGGTTGCATCGGCCAAAGCCGTCGATGCGTCACGGTCCAGCGAAATCGACGTTCCGCTGGCCAGCCACGGGCGTGGCAACGTTGCGGGTAGAGTTTCGGAGACGTCCGGGTCTTGCACTGCCGCGACCACCATGCGACCAGACGTTGCACCGGAGCCCGACACCGTCCATTTGCCCGATGCGTTGCTGGCGAATGCCCCCACTTGCTGGGCAACGCTTGCGAAGGAATCGGTTGGCTGAATCCTGGCATTCGGTACGGATTCCGACAGCGACGGTGGTGCCGGCGGAACAGCACCCGACGCATTCGTTTGCGCCGCGGGCAACCGCGCGGCCTTCATCGGTGCGGACGGCTTTGCGGGGCTTAGTGAGTTCGTCGATGACTGCGTTTTGAACGGCAGACCCATCGGAATCGGCGTTGGAACCGCCGTCGAGGATCGAACGCCCCGACCTTCCGGCCCATCGGCCGGTACATCAGTCAAAGTGCCGGACGCATCGGTCGTTTCGACGCGTTTAGCAGGGCGTGGTATGCACCGCCATCCCTGCAGCGAACCGGCGGCCGATGGGACGGATTGCTCCGGTGCAGCAATCTGTTGCACGAAAGGATTGACTTGCGGCGTTTCCGCGGCCGTCAGGGTCGACGGAAGGATGACGGCCGACATCAAGCACCACCGCAGCCGTCGACGTGACCGACGGACAGCCGACGGTCGGTCCGCAGCGTTCTGCGCGGTGGGTCGGTTGGAACGATTTGGGTACGTCATCGGTGCTCGGTTTCATCCGTGAAACGCGACGAATCAGGCAATGATCGGCTTCCATGCCGTCCCCTCGATCGAGCGCCGCCGTACCGCCCCGTTGCCCGTGGGGCACCGGCGTGCGCACAAGACACTGCCTCTGCGTCATGGTTCCCATCGGAAGAATCCGTCCAATGCTTCGGGCCAAACCGACCAGCCGACTTTTCGGACGCTGTGATCCATCGACCAGGTCGAATAACCGACAAAGTCGATCGCCGGATGTCGTCACAATGTGGGCCCGACCGTCCACGGAATGAATTCGTGGTCGCCGATGCCCAGTTCTTCGCTGCACGTTTTCCGGCCGCTGGCAACGTCCAGCGAGAACTCAAAGATTCGCTGACCGACCTGGTCGACACTGTGGCCATCGGCGATCTCTCCCGCGTTGACGTCCATGTCTTCGCGCATGCGGTGGAACAGATCGCTGTTGCTGGCGATTTTGATCACCGGCACCGGCTTACAACCAAAGCAGCTTCCTCGGCCGGTGGTGAACAGCACCAAATTGCAGCCTCCGGCGACTTTGCCGGTCACGCTGGCTGGATCGAATCCGGGACTATCCATGACACTCAACCCGGCTCGGTCGATTCGCTGGGCATAGTCATAGACCGCTTGCAGCGTCGTGGATCCGCTCTTGCAAACGGCCCCCAACGATTTTTCGGTGATCGTGGTCAGTCCCCCGGCCTTGTTTCCCACCGAAGGGTTGTTGTCGATCTGGCCGCCGAACATTGCCACGTGCTCTTTCCACCAACGGATTTTGTCCAGCAGTGCTTTGGCCACGTCATCGCTGCGGCTGCGGTCGACCAATAAATGCTCCGCCCCGTACAGCTCAGTGGTTTCCGAGATGACCGCCGAACCGCCGCAAGCCACAAAGCGGTCGGCCGCGGCACCGACGGCCGGGTTAGCGGTCCAGCCGGAATAGGCGTCGCTGCCGCCACATTCCAGGGCGACCGACAGATGTGATGCGTCGGCCGGAGCGCGTCGGCAAGCGTCGGCCCGATCCAGGACTTGTTCCAGCAATGCGTCGGCTTTTTCGATCGTCGCCCGAGTGCCGCCTTCGGTTTGCATGACGATCATCGGCACGCCGTCGTCGCGAGTCAATTGTCGTCCATCGGGCCCGTACAACGACACCATTTGATGGTGTTCCGCCAAGTACCCGGCGGTCGTTTGTTCACAACCCAAGCCGATCATCAAGCACCCGGCGACGTTGGGATGCCGGGCGTATCCGGACAGGACGCGGCCCAGCATCTCGTGTTTCTGGCCGCCGTAGCGTAGGGCACAGCCGGTGGTGTGCGTCGCAACAAAGACGCCATCGACGTTCGGCCAGCGTGCCAGTCGATCATCGTCAAAACGTTCGAGCACCGCGTGGCAAACGCTGGCGCTGCAATTGACCGTCGCAATAAGTCCGACGTAGTTCCGCGTGCCGACCTTGCCGCCGGGTCGATGGTAACCCTGAAACTTCGCCTGGATCGGCGGCGGGGGCTGTGGTGGATGTCGATTGTCGACACGGACCGCAATGCGATGGTCATCGGCCAGATTGTGATCATGAACGTGATCACCGACGCGGATCGGCTGCGTCGCTTTTCCGATCCGCTGGCCATACTTCCGGACATCGGCATCGGCATCGATCGGAACGATCGCAACCTTGTGTCCCGGCGGAACACGTTGACAAACGACGATCGTATCCCCGGTCGAAGACGACGGATCGGCTGGACGTGGTATCGCCACGCCCTGTCCGGGCATCAGCAATTCCGTTGCGATCCCCACGTTGTCGTCCTCGTGCAAGAGAACCAGGCGGGCTTGGGCCTGCTTGGTTGAGTCGCCCGATGGGTGATCGGCGTCGCCATTTGATGGCACAAACGTCATGGCTTCGGATTCCGCTGGGTTCCTTGGGGCATCTTGTGGTTCCGTCGCGACGGGGGTCCGCCTATATTCTTCGACCCGTATGCAATGATTCGTTTCCGCGTCGCCAGGGTTCCGAGCCGACTACCGAACATGAAGATCCACGAATACCAAGGCAAAGAATTGTTTCGCCAGGCCGGCGTGCCGGTGCTGGAAGGCCAAATGGTAACGACGCCCGAGGAGGCTGCGGCGGCGTATGACAAGCTGGGCGGAAAGATTGCGGTGGTCAAAGCCCAAATCCATGCCGGCGGGCGTGGCAAAGGCAACGTCATCGACAATCCCGATCAAAAAGGCGTCGTCTTGGTCAAGTCGGCCGACGAAGCCAAAGCAGCGGCGGCGGGCCTGCTGGGCAACAAACTGGTGACCATCCAAACGGGGCCCGAGGGCCAGACGGTCAACCGCGTGTTTGTCGAAGCCGGTTGCGACATCGCCCGCGAATTGTACTTGGGCATCGTTCTGGATCGTGCCGCATCACGTCCGGTCTTGATGGCCAGCACCGAAGGCGGTGTGGAGATCGAAACCGTCGCGGAGGAAACGCCGGAACTGATCTTTAAAGAACACTTTGACCCCGCCGTCGGACTGGATGCTTACCAAGTCCGCAAGCTGTGCAAGAAACTGAAGATCGAGGGTGCCGCGGCCAAGGCGGCCCACAAGTTCATGACCGCGATCTGTCGGTTCTTTGTCGATTTCGATTGCTCGCTTGCCGAAATCAATCCGCTGGTCATCACCGGCGACGGCGAAATGATCGCCTTGGATGCCAAAGTCACCTTCGATGAAAACGCTTTGTTCCGCCACAAGGATCTGTTGGAACTTCGCGACTTGAGTGAAGAAGAGGAAAGTGAAGTCCGTGCGGCCAACGCGGGACTGAGCTATGTCAAGTTGGAAGGCAACATCGCCTGCCTGGTCAACGGTGCCGGTTTGGCGATGTCGACGATGGACATCATCAAGTACCACGGCGGCCAGCCGGCCAACTTTTTAGACGTCGGCGGCGGGGCCAACGCCCAACAGGTCACCGAAGCGTTCCGGATTCTGTTGAGCGATCCGAATTGCAAAGGCGTCTTGGTCAATATCTTCGGCGGCATCGCACGCTGTACAACGATCGCCAGCGCGTTGATCGAAGCCGGCAAAGAAGTCGGGTTCAGCGTCCCGTTGGTCGTTCGTTTGGAAGGCACCGAGGTCGAAGAAGGCCGCAAGTTGCTGGAAGAATCCGACATCGACGTCATCACCGCGACGGACCTGACAGACGCGGCAAAGAAAATCGTTGCCGCGGTCGCCTGAGCGGCCATTCGCCGCTTTCGCCCCTGAATCCCAACCTCGTTCATCGCCAACCGATTACCGCTCAAAGCTCTCTCTCATGTCCATCCTGATCGACAAGAACACCAAGGTCATCTGCCAAGGCATCACCGGCAGTGCGGGCAGCTTCCACACCAAGGGCTGCAAAGAATACGCCGGCACCCAAATGGTCGGTGGCGTCACTCCGGGCAAAGGCGGACAAACCGTCGAAGGTCTGCCGGTCTTTGACACCGTCGAAGAAGCCGTCGCCCAGACCGGCGCCGACGCGACAATGATTTTTGTCCCGCCACCGTTCACCGCCGATGCCATCTTGGAAGCGGTCGACGCCGGCATCCGGGTCATCGCCGCTATCACCGAAGGCGTTCCGGTGCTGGACATGGTCCGAGTCTATGAAAAAGTTAAAGCCAGTGATTCGATCCTGATCGGTCCCAACTGTCCCGGTTTGATCACGCCGGAGGAATGCAAGATCGGCATCATGCCCGGCTACATTCACCAGCGTGGCAAGGTCGGGGTGATGAGCCGCAGTGGGACGCTGACTTACGAGGCCGTTTGGCAAACCAGCAACCTGGGGCTTGGCCAGAGCACCTGCGTCGGGCTGGGTGGTGACCCGATCGTCGGCACCAATTACATCGATCTGTTCAAGCTGTACCAAGAAGACGACCAGACCGAAGCCATTCTAATGATCGGTGAAATCGGCGGCACCGCGGAGGAAGAAGCGGCCGCGTTCGTCAAGGAACACGTCACCAAACCGGTCGCCGCCTTCATCGCCGGACGAACCGCACCGCCCGGCAAACGCATGGGACACGCCGGTGCCATCATTTCCGGCGGCAAGGGAACGGCCACCGAAAAGGTCGCGGCATTGGAAGACGCCGGGATTGTCGTCGCACCGACCCCCGCCACGATGGGCGAAGCGGTCACCGAAGCGATCAAAAAGCACAGCTGATCGTCCATGGCCCCGCTGCCGGCCTGGTCCATCAAGCGGACACGCCCTGGCGTGGTCCACTGGCGGTGGTCGGCATGACCGGCCCGATCGCTACGATCCACCATCGTCGCGACCGACATACCGCCGGACGCCGGTTGTCGCAGGTGCTGCCGCAAAGTTGGATTATTTTAGAATGCTGTTTCCGTGGACGGCCGTCCTGCCACCCACGGGTTCGATTCCAACGATCTCGGCACGGCGTTCATGCCCGATACAGTTTCGGAAATTTCCACGACGCGCTTCGCCGCATCGCACGCCCTTCCCAGCGGACAGGGTGAATCACGCGATCCATCCGGCAACCACCAACCCACAGTGCCGGCCGGTCGCTGGACTGCACCGTCGGTCGACAACGGCCAGACCTCTTTGATCGCCGCGGCCACGACGAAGCCAACCGCGGTCCGCTGCTTGTCGCTGGATGAACTGGATTCACAAGCCGTCGAGTCGTGGTCGCAGCTCCGGGAAGGCCGATCGGAATTTCAATCGCCGTTCTTTTCCCATCGTTTCGCCCAAGCCGTCCAACGTGCCCGAGGCGACGTGCAGGTCGCGGTCGCCAGCCAACGAAATCGAATCGTCGGTGTACTGCCGTTTCACCGACGCGGCCGTGTCGCCTATCCGGTCGGTCGTTTCTTCAATGACGCACACCAACTGATCACGGCCAGTGACATAACCGTCGATTGGATCGATCTACTGCGTCAACTGTCATTGCGATCCTTTGATGCCCACGCCATGACGGGCGTCAACGATCGCGACCGCGATCGTTTTCGAATGCGGACGGTGCGATCGTTTGCTTGCGAACTAGGCGACGATTCGCGTGGCTACCTGAATCGATTGGGTCGCGATCACAAAACGATCGGACGCCAGCCTCAAAAAACACGCAAGATGCAGCGTGAGGTCGGGACGGTGCGTTGGGAATTGGACTGTCGCGAACCCGCCGTGCTGGACCAAGTCATCGCCTGGAAACGTGACCAGTACCGGCGGACTCATATCTTGGACCTGTTCAAACCCGACTGGACCCGCCGCATGATCGGCGACTTGCACAGCAACCTGGGTTCGGATGCCGCAGACCTTGGGCGCTGTTCATCGCGAGGCTTGTTGAGCGTGTTGTGGGTCGACGGACGACCGGCAGCCGGGCACTTCGGGATGATCGAATCCGGACGACTTCACTATTGGTTTCCCGCCTACGATCCGGCACTGGGCCGATATTCACCGGGGACCGCACTGTTCCGCGGCATCATCGAAGCGGCATCGGATCACGGAATCACGATGATCGACATGGGCTATGGCGAACAGCCTTACAAACGCAAACAAACGGATACGGTGACCGAGGTTTCGGCCGGCTGCATCAGCCGTTGCAAGGTCCATCGCACCTACCGATTCCTGGAACGCATGCTGGTCCATGCGGCGCAGTCGATCCCGATGAAGGAATCGGTCAAGCGGATCGTCCGTGCAACGACCCCCGATGCCGGGATCGGCAAACTGCGATAAACCAAGCATCGCGGCCCCGCGAAGCAAGCCCGCGGCACTGGCGACTACATCACGCTGAAGTAGTTGTCACAGGCGAAGTCGAAGTACTCGTTCTTCAGTTCGACTTTCAAATCGTTGTACAGGCAATAGTTGCGAACCTGCAGCAACAAGTCACGCGGCTGGCAGTTACGAAACGGTCGATTGACGGGCAAGTAGTGCGTCTTGATCAGGTAATCGATCGGGCCGGGATCGTACGGGATCTTGGTCACCTTGCACATGATCTCGAACAGTTTGCGGAAGTCGGCTTCCGGCGGATTTTCGACTTCGATCTTGTAGGGAATCCGTCGCAAAAACGCGTCGTCGACCAAGTCCTTAGGTTCCAGGTTGGTGCTGAAGACGACCAATTGATCAAAGGGGACCTGGATTTTCTTTCCGCTGGCCATGTTCAAAAAGTCGTACCGTTTCTCCAGCGGCACGATCCAGCGGTTCAGCAACTGATCCACGCTCATCTTTTGACGGCCGAAGTCATCGATGACCAGCGTGCCGCAGTTGCTTTTCAGCTGCATCGGCGATTCGCTGATGTTCGATTCGTTGTTGCGAGCGACTTCCAGCATGTCCATTGTCAATTCGCCACCGGCCACGATGGTGGGCCGCTTGATGCGGACCCAACGCTGGTCGAACGGATCCTGTTTGAGCAACCCGGATCCCGGATCAGGCATTTCCAGTTCGTGGTTCATCGGATCGAAGACCCGCAGCACGTCGCCGTCGATATCGATCGCCCGCGGGATCCAAATGTATTTTCCGAACGCTCGGGTGACCCGCTCGGCGATGGACGTTTTCCCGTTACCGGGGAAGCCGAACAGGAACATGCCGCGGCCGCTGGCGATTGCGGGCCCCAAACGCAGCAACATCTTGGGATTGATCAGCAGATCTCGGAATGCTTCCTGCAGGTTTCGCTTTTTCGGATACTGACCTTCGATCGTCTGTTTATTGACACTGACGATGTAGTCTTGCAACCGCACCGGACAGGCCCCGTAGTAGGTGCAATCCGAGGCATGATTCCGCGCGATCGCGCGTCCCGATTCGCTCAGGATATACACGTAATCGTTGGTCGCTGTCGCACTCTTGTACGCAACGTTCTGTTCCATTTTCAGCCGCGTCAGGATCGGCTCGATCATGCGGAACGGCAACTTCACCTGATCGGCGATCTGGCGACCAGGACATTCGCCGACGTTCAACAGATAGCGATAGACGATTGCTTCCAGCAAAGTCTCGTTGACGCCCGCTTCCTGCATCGTGGCCGGTTCGATGGGACGCCAAGGTTCGTCACGCGATGGTTGAAAGCCCAGTTTGGCGGAAGACGCAGCTTCGGCGGGTCGAACTTTCGGTGCCGCGGGTTGGGGTGCAGCTGGTCGAGTTGCTGTCGCCGGCCGGGTGGCAGCTGCGGGATTCGCCGCGGCGGGTGTCGCAGGCGGTGCCGCCGGTGTCCGATCGGACGGCAAGGTGGCCGGTTGTTTGGGCTGTGGCAGTGATGCCGAAGATGACGTCGGGATGGCACCATCGCTCGACTCGGCCGCTTGACCGCTGAGCGACTCGATTCTGGCCAGCAAAGCGTCCAGCTGGCTATCCGCATCGGGGGCAGCGGACGGCATTCCCGGCGCGGCGGGACGATTCGATGAACTCATTTTGCACCCATGGTTGGAATCCTTTCCGACTTCCGGATTTATCGGCAGGCATGGATAACGCCGCGACGCGGTGGGGGTCGCGCGTTTGCAATCCGAACAACCGGTACTTCTTGACACCCTTTCGCTCATCCCCGCCCTTCGCCGAATGGGGCAGCCGCAAGAGTGCCGCAGGACGGATTGCGAAAGCTATGGTTCAGAGTTCGCATGGTCATGTCACACCGACACCCAAGCCGCCGATCGATGCCTCCCACCACGTCCCGTACTCCTCAGCTGTCGCAACGTGCCGAACAGGCGCGGTGGGAATACGCGTTAAGCGAACCCGCGCGACGGATGATCGCCGAAGGTGCCTTGGACGGAAAAACCAGCCGGTCGATGTGCCGCTGGCTCGCGGCGGACCGCGAACTTGCATCGCGTGTGCTGCGTTGGTGCAACACGCCGCTGTTCAACTTATCAACGCCGTTTTCCAACCTTGCCGAAGCCATCCAGACCCTCGGTTCGGCCGACATCGCGCGTTTGACGTTCTTGGCGGAGGTCCGCCGGCGGTACTTGCAGTGCAAACCGGCCGACGGATTTGACCCACGTCGGCTGTGGAGCCACAGCGTCGGGGTCGGCGCGGTATCGGCGATGATCGCGCGGACCTGTGGCGTCGATGACCCCGGCAGTGTGATGCTGGTCGGAACACTTCACGACATCGGGGTCGCCGTCACGGCAACGCTGAATCCCTGGGAAACGGCGGAAGTTTTCGCCGAGGTCGACCGGCTCTCGACGATCCAAGAGGTGGAATTCGACCGCAACGGTTGGAGCCACGCACCGCTGGGCGCGGCGGTTCTGAAGCACTGGGAATTGCCCGATGCGGCCCAATCGGTGGCGTTACGACATCACGATGATCTGTCCGGCCAATCGCTCGACACGCTGGATCCGGTGCTGTGCTGTGTCGTCATTTCCAATTATCTTTGCTGTCGGATCGGGCGGGCAATCGCGAAAGAATGCACCTTGCCCACGCCGGCGGACATCGTCTTTCAGCGGCTGGACATCAGTTCGGACATGTTGATGCTGATCTGGCACCAGCTTCACGAAACGCTGGGAAACGCCGATCCGCTGGCAAAGTAGGCCGGCCGCCACGCCGGACCGGGTGCCCGGATCGCCATGGGGGGCCTCGATTCGCTTTGGCCCCGCCAAAAGCGTGTTTTTCGGCGGTGCTTTGGGCTTGCCATCGCCGATCGGTTCGCCATACTTACGCCCTTTAAAATTTGGCGAAATTGTTTCGAACGTGCTTGCGGACTCTGGCACGCGACCCGATCCGGTGTTTCGCCTGTGTCGATTCCGTTTCAAAAAACAAGCACCAGTCGACTGGAAGGTTGATCCTGCCATGGCAGACGTATTGCAGGTCGAAAAAAGAACCAACTTGGGCACCACTGATTCCCGCCGTCTGCGTCGCAGCGGCCGGGTGCCCGCCGTGCTGTATGGTCACGGCGAAAGCAACGAACATTTGTCGGTCCCCAACGATGACGTCCAATTGCTGTTGCGTCATCACGGACGCACCGTGGAACTGAAGGGTGACGTCAACGAAACCGCTTTGGTGGCCGACATGCAGTGGGATCCGTTGGGGATCGAAGTGCTGCACATGGATTTGATGCGTGTCAACTTGCGGGAAAAGGTCGACGTCACCGTGGCACTGACCACCGTCGGCGACGCCCCCGGCGTTCGCGAAGGCGGATTGTTGCTGGAAAATCTGCACGAAGTCGAAATCCGCTGTCCGGCCGGCGATATTCCCGAATCGGTTCAACTGGACGTCAACGGTCTGGGCGTCGGCCAGCACTTGACCGCGGGTGACGTCATGCTGCCCGAGGGCGCCGAATTGGTCACTCCGGCCGAGACGACCGTGGTTCACATCGAAATGCCGAAGACCGAGAGCGAAGAAGCGGGTGAAGCCGGCAGCGGCGAACCGGAAGTCATCGCCAAGGGAGGCGAAAAGGACGAGGAGTGATCCGATCGCGACTTGGCCGTGCGGCACCGGCAGATGTTTGCACAAGCGTCCCGTCCGTCGCATCGCTTGGTCGATCGCCGCGTCCCACGATACATTGGCATCCCACCACACCCGGTCCACCACGCCGTAACGTCCAACAGCACGCATCGGTCTTATGAAACTGATCGTCGGGCTTGGCAATCCGGGCCGGAAATACCAGGGAACACGGCACAACGTCGGGTTCGACGTCTTGGCGAAACTGGCCGGCTTGCTGGCGGCGCCGGGGGCGAAGACGAAGTTCGAAGGCGAGGTGACCGAAGGCCACAGCGGCGGACAAAAACTGGTCCTGCTTTGGCCACACACTTACATGAATGCCAGCGGCCGAAGCGTCCGCAAGGCAAAAGATTTTTACAAATTGGATGACGCCGACCTGCTGGTCGTCTGCGACGATCTGAATCTGCCGACCGGGCGATTGCGGATCCGACCACGCGGCAGTGCGGGTGGCCAAAAAGGGCTGGCCGACATCATTCGGATGTTGGGCGGCGAAGAATTTGCCCGCTTGCGGGTTGGAATCGACCGACCGCCACCTGGTTGGCAAACGCCCGACTATGTGTTGGGTCGCTTCGATTCCCAGGAACAGTCGTTGATCGATCCGGCGATCGATCGTGCCGCTCAGGCCGTCATGGACTGGGCAGTGGACGACATGACGGCGGTGATGAGCCGATACAACGCGAAGGCCGATTGACCGAAAAGCCGCACAGACAACGAAACGATCCGGTGACGAATCGCCCCGGCATCGAATCACTTTTTACGAGAGACCCCGAAAAGTGGCCAACAACACCTACGAAACCCTGTTGATCCTGGACAGCAACCACTACGCACGCGACCCCGGTGGCGTTGCAAAACGAGTGGAAGAAGTTGTCACGGCGGCCGGTGGTGAAGTTCACGTCAACCGATTGTGGATGGAACAGAAACTGGCGTACCCGATCAACGGGCACCAAAAAGGCACCTACTGGTTGGTGTACTTCTCCGGCGAAGGCGATGTGGTCGCCAAGACCGACCGCGGATTCCACTTGGATGACGCCGTCGTTCGCCACCTGACCATCCGCTTGGATCCGCGCCTGGTGGAACCGATCCTGGCAAACGCTCGCGGCGAACGCGTCGTTGGAGCGGATTCGGACGAAGCCGGCGACTCGGAATCCGGCGACACACCGGCCCCGGCCGCCGCCGAAGCCCCGGCAGAAGCCTGATTCCGCGTTCCGCGATTCATCGTCACATCCCCCAAACCACAACAAGGAGACCTCGCCGATGGCCAGCTACAATCGCGTCGTCTTGATGGGCAACTTGACGCGAGACATTGACTTGCGTTACACGCCCGGGGGACGTGCCGTGACCGACATCGGTATCGCCGTCAACGATCGACGAAAGAATGCCGAAGGCGAATGGGTCGACGAAACCACTTTCGTGGACGTCACCCTGTGGGGACGAACCGCGGAAGTCGCCAGCGAATACCTAAGCAAGGGCTCTCCGATCTTTATCGAAGGCCGCCTGAAACTGGATTCCTGGGAAAAGGACGGCAAGAAGAATTACAAACTGCGGGTCATCGGCGAACGCATGCAGTTGATCAGCGGACGTGACGGATCCGGCGGCGGTGGCGGCGGTCGTCGTCCCGCACAAGGCGACGCGTCCCAGGGCGGTCCCCCGCCGCAAAGCCATCGCGATGATTCGGGTCCGCCACCCGGACGCGGTGACGCGCAGCCGACCGGCGAAGGTGCCGGGTACGAAGACGCCGACATCCCGTTCTGATCGACTCGCCGCCCAAGGCCGACGAATCTAACCAAAACACTTCATTCATTCACCATTTCCATCACAGATCACGATCATGCCTGCGACCCGTCACAAGCAAACGTTTAAACGCCTGCCCAAGGGCGAAAACGGCGGCATCCAACTGTTGCTGATCCACAACATCGAACACCTGGGCAAGCAGGGCGACATCGTCGAAGTCAAACGCGGTTACGCGCTGAACTACCTGCTGCCGCAAGGTCTGGCAACCATCGCCAATGACCACCACAAGCGAATGGTGGAAAAGCACCGCGACAAACTGCGTGCGATCGAACTGGAAAAGCTGAAGGAGTGGCGAGACCTGTCCGACGAACTGGGCAAGCAGTCGATCACGATCGAAGCCAATGCCAACGACGAAGGTCACCTGTACGGAAGCGTCGGTCCGCACGAAATCGTCGACGCCCTGAAGGAAGCCGGCTTCACCTTGGCCCAAGACCAGATCCGTTTGGAAGGTCCGCTGAAGGAACTGGGTCTGTACACGGTCAAGATCCACTTGCACAGCGAAGTCGACGCCAGCCTGAAAGTCTGGGTCGTCCCGACGGTCACCGCCGAATCGGCCGAAGCCTGATTGCAAGCCGTTGACCGTGTTTCGTTTGTCCGGACATGCATCCGGACGAGACACGCGGCCGAAGACGAAGCGCGGGGCGATCACCGGATCGTTTCGCGAATGCATTGCCCCAGCCCTAACCGAATCGGTTCGGCCGGGGCGTGCGATTGATTGGGTCGCCTCCGTATCTGATTCGCCTCAGCATCGGAGTGACCAACCGCTTCCATAGTGATTGAAATTCGACGGTTCTCGGTTCGCCTTAAGTGAACCAGACACAAACACCACACCGCGGGGCTGTGGCGGAACTGGCAGACGCGCTGGATTTAGGTTCCAGTTTCTTCGGAAGTGCAGGTTCGATTCCTGTCAGCCCCATTTCGGACGCCTTGTCGCCGCGCCGGACCCGCCGACCGGTCTCCTTCGCGGCAGCCATTGCCCAGGTATCCCGCGCGAAAAACGCTTCGGCGTGACGATGCCCGTGGTTGCCTCAAAGGCGATTGTCGTCGCTGGCCATGGAAGACAGCAACGCCGCCAGCTTTTCGGTCGGCAGTGTCGCTTTGGGACGCGGCGTGCATCTTCGGCTCGACATCTTCCTGGCCGGAAATGCTTCCAACTCTCGGGTCTTGCGACAGCATCGGCTTCGTCGAATTTACGTCCCAAGTCCCAGGTCTGCGGGGTCGGTCGAGCGACCAAGACAGCTGGTCAGAGAGATGTTTGACGGGTGATCGACAACCGGTCTCTGGTTCCGCTTGACGCGCTCGTTGGTCGCATCCGCACGTTCTGGACCAGCTGTCTCATTGACCGTATTGCAAGACACAAATAAATTGCCCGCCAAAACATGACGTTTTACACGGGCATCTCCCTAACCCTCGACTTTTTTTAACGACCGTTCCCCAGAGAACAAACATGGCCAAAAAAGCAGCCTCCCAAAGACGCGCAACCGCACGGCGTAGCAGCGCCGCGGCATCCGACAAGATGGTGTACTACTTCGGCAAAACCAAGACCGAAGGCAAAAAGGCGACCAAGGCCGTGTTGGGCGGCAAAGGCAAGAACCTGGCGGAAATGACGTCGATCGGACTGCCGGTTCCTCCCGGATTCACGATCACCACCGAAGTCTGCGACGCTTATTACAAAGCCGGCAAGAAGTTGCCAAACGGCTTGATGGATGACGTCCATAAGGCCGTCAAATTGCTGGAAAAGGAACTGAAGAAGTCCTTCGGCGATGATTCCAACCCGTTGCTGGTCAGCGTCCGCAGCGGTGCCGCCGTGTCGATGCCCGGGATGATGAACACCATCCTGAACTTGGGTCTGAACGATGTCGCGACCGAGGGCTTGGCCAAGGCGACCAAGAACGAACGTTTTGCTTACGACGCCTATCGCCGACTGATCAACATGTACGGCGACGTCGTCATGGGCATCGAACACGAAGCGTTCGAAGAAGCCTTCACGAAAATCAAGAAGAAGTACAAGGTCACCGAAGACACGGAAGTTCCGGCCGAAGGCTTGAAGGAACTGTGTGACGCCTACAAGGCCGTGTACAAGAAGGGCTGTGGCGAAGAATTCCCACAGGACCCCATCACGCAACTGCAACTGGCGATCGAAGCCGTTTTCGGTTCCTGGAACGCCGACCGCGCGATCAGCTATCGCCGAATCGAAGCCGCCAAGGGCAACTCGGAAATCGCCAACTTGATCGGTACCGCCGTCAACGTCCAAGCGATGGTGTACGGAAACATGGGTGATGATTCCGGAACCGGTGTCGGTTTCACCCGCGACCCGAACACGGGACAGAACAAGTTCTACGGCGAATTTTTGGTCAACGCCCAGGGTGAAGACGTCGTGGCCGGTATCCGCACGCCGCAACCTGTTTCGGAAATGGGCAAGTGGGACCGCAAGGCTCACAAGGAACTGATGGAAATCAAGAAGACGCTTGAGGACCATTACACCGACATGCAGGACATCGAGTTCACGATCGAGAAGGGCAAGCTGTTCATGCTGCAAACCCGGACCGGCAAGCGGAACGGGATCGCCGCAGTAAAAATCGCCTGCGACATGGTCAAAGAAGGCCTGATCGATGAAAAGGAAGCGGTCCGCCGCGTCCCCGCATCCGACCTGACCCACTGTCTGTTGCCCAGCTTCAAGCCCACCGCCCGCAACGCCGCCGACGTGCTGTGCCGCGGATTGAATGCGTCGCCGGGTGCTGCGGTCGGCAAGTTGGCGTTCACCGCCGAAGAAGCCCGCAGCCGATTTGAAGCCGGCGAAAATGTCATCTTGGTCCGTCGCGAAACCAGCCCCGAAGACGTCGAAGGTATGTCGGCCGCGGTCGGTATCTTGACCAGCACCGGTGGTGCGACCAGCCACGCCGCGGTCGTCGCACGGGGTTGGGGCAAGTGCTGTGTCGCCGGTGCCGGTGACATTCACATCAACGAAAAGGCCAAGAAGATCACCGTCAACGGTCGCACGTTGACCGACAAGGACACCATCAGCCTGGACGGAGCAACAGGCGAAGTGATGGCCGGTGAAGTCGAAACGCAAGAGCCAAAACTGGCCGGCGATTTCGCCAAGCTGATGACCTGGGCCGACAAGTACCGCACGTTGAATATCCGCACCAATGCGGATTCGCCCGCCGACAGCAAGCGTGCCCGCGACTTCGGCGCCGAAGGCATCGGACTGTGCCGTACCGAGCACATGTTCTTCGAAGCCGATCGTATCATCCACATGCGTTCGATGATCTTGGCTGACACCGAAGACGATCGGCGTGCGGCACTGAAGAAGTTGCTGCCGTTCCAACGCAAAGACTTCGAAGGCATCTTCAAAGCCATGAAGGGCCTGCCGGTGACCATTCGGTTGCTGGACCCGCCGCTTCACGAATTCCTGCCGCACGACAACTCGGCACAAAAGGAAATGGCGACGGAACTGGGCGTCAAACCCGCCGAAATCAAGAAGCGTGCTCAAGCCCTGCACGAATCCAACCCGATGCTTGGCCACCGCGGTTGCCGTCTGAGCGTGACCTATCCGGAAATTCTGGAAATGCAGGTCCAAGCGATCGTCGAAGCCGCGATCAACAGCGCCAAGAAGAAGATCGATGCTCACCCGGAAATCATGATTCCGTTGGTCGGTACATCGGCCGAACTTCGTATCCTGCGTGAAAAGGTCGAAGAAACGATCGAAGCCACCAAGTCCGCCAAGAAGTTTGACGGCAAGTTGGACATCAAGATCGGCACGATGATCGAAATTCCGCGTGCCGCGTTGACCGCCGATGAAGTTGCCGAGTACGCCGACTTCTTCAGCTTCGGTACCAATGACTTGACCCAGATGACGTTCGGCTACAGCCGTGACGATGTCGGTGGATTCCTGCCGGAATACATCGAGAACAAGATTCTGCAGATCGACCCCTTCCAATCAATCGACCAAACCGGCGTCGGCCAGTTGGTTTCGATGGGCGTCGAAAAGGGCCGCAGCATCAAGAAGAATCTGAAGGTCGGCATCTGTGGCGAACACGGCGGCGACCCGCAATCGGTCCGCTTCTGTCACGAAGTCGGTCTGGACTACGTCAGCTGCAGCCCCTTCCGTGTGCCGATCGCACGCTTGGCTGCCGCACAAGCTGCCTTGGGTTAATCCCATCGGGTAGCGTCTTGCCCCGAAACTACGTCCATCGCCAAGCCAGCGACGGACGAACCGGGGCGAGCACTGAATTTCAACTTCTAGGGCCGGTCGTCGCCGTGACGAACCGGCCCTAGAATTTTATCCCAGGGTTTCGTTGCAGATCCCATCCGCAGCCAAGCCACTCTGGCCTTGCAGCCTTCATCCGTTGACAGGATCCAGTCGCTGCGATGCTTTCAGCGATCGGTCGTCCGGGACCACCGATCCTTCACCAACACCGCGTCCATTGCGAAAACGGTTTTTCAGCCATGTCCGATATTCACGCCCAGTACAACGACGTCGAAAAACTGATCGACGAAGAGAAATTCGAGGAAGCCATCAAGGGCCTGGAAGAGATCGTCGCCAAAGACGATTCGTTCGTCCTGGCGCACTTGGCCCTGGCGCGGGTCTACACCAAGACCGGTCAGCACGCCGAAGCCGTCCAGCATGGTGAGAAGGCCTGCGAACTGGAGCCCAATGAATCGTTCAACTTCACCGCGCTTAGCGTGACGTACCAGCGTGCGTGGGCGGGAACGCAAGACCAGGAATTCATTCGCAAGGCCGAAGACGCAATGGCCCGTGCACAAACGTTGCAAATGCAGCAGTAGAAAGACGGCGACCGCCCGGTCGCCAGAATGTCATTGACCAGGATCGGCCGCGTCGATAACTTATCGCGAACCGGCCACATGCTTTCTTCACGGTGACTGTAGCTCAGTTGGTTAGAGCGTCGGATTGTGGTTCCGAATGTCGGGGGTTCGAATCCCCTCAGTCACCCTCTTTTGACTTTCGGCCGTCTTCGCCGGTAGGTCCCCATCGGCTCGCCTCGGTGCGATTTATCATTGGCGGCCAGTTCTGGTCCATCGCTCGCGGATCCATCCTTCGGTCACGACGCTTCCTTAGCGGATTCATGATGGCCATCGGTCCGACAGGGGCGATTTCCGCCAGTGAACCGCGTCTTCTAGCCATCGGGGGCATCACCACATGAAAGTTCTTATGGTGGGCACCGGCGAATACACGACCGGATATGTCCACGATCAAGCCTCCGATTCCGACAAATCTGCCGGTGTCGTTGCGCTGACGATGTTCGACCTACGACGCCGTGGCATGGTCGAACAGGTGTCGATGGCAGGGACCAACGGCCGAAAGATGCCGGGCATACGCGATCATTTGCGACGTGTGATCGGCGACACTTATGCCGACCTAGATGTGACCGCCCAGTGTTTTCCGGCCGATGACGTCGACCGCGATCCAACCGCATACCAGCGGGCGATCAAAGCTCTGGATCCCGGCGATGTCGTCACCGTGTTCACCCCCGACGACACGCACTTTGCCATCGCGATGGATGCGATCCGGCACGGTTGCCATGTCTTGATCGCCAAGCCGATCGTGATGACGGTCGACCAGCATCAGCAACTGATCAGGGCCGCCGACGACGCGGGGGTGTTGGTGGCGATGGAAGTCCACAAGCGTTGGGACCCGATCTATGCCGACGCTAGAGACCGCATTCGAAACCTTGGGTCATTCGGGTTCTTCCATGCCTACATGAGCCAACCCAAATCTCAGCTAGACACGTTTCGATCTTGGGCAGGCAAATCAAGCGACATCAGTTATTACTTGAACGCCCATCACATCGATTTTCTAAACTGGTCGATCGGATCGATGGCCACTCCCGTCTCGGTTCCTGGATCGGCGGCAACGGGATTTGCCAAGGGGCACGGAATTGACACTGAAGACACGATCACGCTGACCGTCGACTGGGCAATGAAGGACGGAACGGCAACGGGCACCGCGGTGTTCACATCGTCGTGGATCGCGCCAAAATCAGATGTGCATTCCCAACAACGATTCTTCTACATGGGGCACCAAGGCGAAGTGACCGTCGACCAGGCACATCGCGGCTATGGCGTTGCGACCGACGGACGCGGTTTTCAGTCGGTCAATCCGCTATTCATGAAATACACACCCGATGCCGAAGGCCGCTTCGCCGGACAAACGGGTTACGGGTATCGCAGCATTGAGGCTTTTGTGCAGGCTGCAATCAAGATTCGCCGGGGGCACGCGACACCGGACGACTTTCACGGGCGACTGGCCACGGCAAAAGACACAATCAATGTGACCGCGATCTTGCAGGCGGGGCGTCGGAGTCTGGACACCGGCACGACGATCAGCTTGGACTGACCCCATCACCGATGCGTCAAATCACGCGTCGGGCAAATCATGAGGAATCCGCTTCCGAGTTGACCTCGGGGCGCGATGAATTGATTTCGGTGTGTTGGTGCCCGGGAAGATTCTCGATGCCCACCGCGATCCCAACACCGATCAACAGCGCGGCGGTCAGCTTACCTTTGTCGTGATCATGGAAAGCCACCTCGGGCAACAGGTCGGCCAGGGCGATTCCGATGAAAAAGCCGGCCGATACGGCAAGCCCCCACCCCAGAAGTTCGGTCTGTGACTGCAGGGCGGACGTGCCAACGTAAAAGGCCAAAGCGCCAAACGGACAAGCGGTGGAAAACACGAGATTGGCAACCGTCTGGGCTTGCGACGACCATTGCTGTCGCTGCATCACCGACAGGATCGCGAAGGCGTCCAGCGGCTTGTGCAGTGCCACCGCTAAAAAGGTTCCCAGTCCGGCCAACCCCAACCATGCGTCGCCGGAATGGTCCGCCATCACGCTGCTGGCCAAAGCCACGCCGTCGATCAGTGTGTGAAGCGTCAAGCCGAAGAACATACCGAACCAACCGAGTTTTCGACCGTCTTCCAGAGTCCCACGAGGACGTGGCGGCGGATCGGCGGCCGCCCTGTCGATCGCATCATGCCTGTCAGTCAGGTCGTGATCGTGTCCGATGCCCGGATCATGCCAATGGTCGTGCCCGTGGCCATGGCGATGGTCGTGTCCACCCTCGTGATGGCGCGACGAAACCGGACCGCCATGGTCGTGTGTGTGGAACAGCCGGATCATTAGGAACATCGCGATCAAGCCGATCAACGCACCGGTGCACGCACGTGATGCCGACACCAACATCTCGGTCGCATGCGGCAGCATCGCCAGCAGCGCGATCCCCAGCATCAATCCCCCCACACAACTCATCAGCAACTGGGTTCGCAGATGCGTCATGCGCAAAATCGCCGACAACCGTCCACCGATCAACGATGCAAAGACGATCACGACACAGTAGGCAATCAGCAGTGGCAAAGCGGGCATGACGGTCCAGATAGCGACAGGAAGCGCCCACACTAAAAGATCGTAAATGGATTGCCTATAGGACAGTGCGACAATCGCCCCATCACGGCAAGCAACGATCGTCCTGGCATGTCAGCCCCGAAGGTCCGCCATCGCCGGGCAAACCAGCGTCAAATGCGTTAGGTTGCATCAATGGGGCTGCAACCATTTCCTTGACCGAGCATCATGACGATGACGCTGCTGTACTACGATCCCGTTTACATGCAACATCGCACGGGACGTCATCCGGAATCCGCCGAACGCTTGCAAACCGTGGTTCGGCATCTGCACTTTGTCGGGCTGGATTCGTTATGCGACCGGCCCGGGTGGGAACCAGCAAGCCGGCTGCAAGTCGAACGTGTTCATACGGCGGAATACCTGAATCAATTGTCCCAAACCCAGGACGCCGGCGGCGGATGGTTGGACGAAGACACCGTCATGAGCGACCAGTCATTGGTCGCAGCGTTGAAGGCGTCAGGCGCTGTCTGTGACGCGGTCGATCGAGTGATCGCCGGGGACGCCAAAACGGCGATGTGTTTAAGCCGTCCGCCGGGTCATCATGCGCTAGCCGATCGAGCGATGGGGTTTTGCTTGATCAATCATGTCGCTGTCGCCGCGCGTCAGGCAACGGCGCGACATCAAATGAACCGAGTGATGATCGTTGATTTCGACGTGCATCATGGCAACGGGACCCAAGATCTGTTTTACGACGACGAGCAAATTGCTTTTTTTTCAATGCACCGAAGCCCGTTTTATCCCCACACCGGCCGTGAAGACGAAACGGGAACCGGCCCCGCCTTGGGAACCACATGCAACGCGCCGGTAATGTTTGGAACACCGCGGCAAACACAAATGCAAACTTTTGCCGCCAAGCTGCAAGACTTCGCAAGCCGACATCCGCCTGAACTGATCATCGTCAGCGCTGGCTTTGACAGCCACCGCAACGATCCGGTTGGTTCGCTCGGCTGGGAAACCGACGACTACCAGACGATCGCCGAAACCATCCTGGATTTGGCTCACACCCATTGCGAGGGAAAGGTCATCAGCGTGCTCGAAGGCGGATACGACCCGACGGCGTTGTCCGACAGTGTCACGTTGTATTTGGAAACCTTCATGGATGATGAACATCGAAGGGGAACCTAGGACGTTGCCCGGCTATTGAACCGCGCTGATCCATCTCACCGTTGTTACGCTTGCTTTGATTCTGCGTCCGCATTCGCACCGGCCATGTCCAGCGTGAAGATCAAGGTGTCATCGCCAATGATCCGTCGGCACTGAAAGCCGCGGTTTTGAAAGATGGTCCGCATCGCACGGTTTTCGGTGGCGGTTTCGGCGACGATTTTTTGAAGCCCCCGTTGCTTTGCGATCTCCAGGCAGCGGTCGGTCAGGATGGACCCCAGTCGTCGTCCCTGCCACTGGTCGTGAACCATCACGGCAAATTCGGCTTCATGATTTTCCGCATCGGCGATCAAACGTCCGACACCAATCAAGGAAGACTCACCGCCGGCGATGGCCGGATCATCGGACTGCGCCGGCGGATGGTATTCCGCCACGAGCGCGAGTTCGCGGTCGTAATCAATGAAGCAATAACGTGCCGCCATTTCGTGTTCGACTTGCTTGAACAGATATCGAAACCTCAACCGAATCGTTTCCTGTGAACATGTCGCCAACATCCGTGTCCACGCGTCCTCGTCTTCAGGCCGAATCGGACGCAACGTCACTTCCGTGCCATCACTCAGGCGATCCGCACGAATCCACTGATCGGGATAAGGACGGATCGCCAAATGTGGAAAATCGCCAGGTGCAATCGGCTTCCACTCGTGATCAACCAATACCGTCGCATCCAACGCGATGGTTCGTGTGGGCGTCACCACCAACGGATTGATATCCAGTTCGATGACTTCGGGATGCTGGGCCACCATATGGCTGATACGTATCAGCGCATCCTGAAGTGCATCCATGGCGATCGGCGGACGCCCGCGGTACGCATCCAACATCGGACGGCATTGCAACTGTTCCAATAGTCGCCGTGACAGCGATTCACTAAGCGGTGGCAATTCGACCGCCGAATCTTGGAACAGTTCCGCGTCGATCCCGCCCGCGCCGACCATCAACACCGCACCGAAGACGGGATCGCGTTTGGCCCCCACGATCAACTCCCGGCCCAGCGGATCGACCAACATCGGCTGGACCGTGACCCCACGAACCTGGATGTCAGGTCGTGCCTGTGCCGATCGTTGATGGATCGTCTGGTAGGCTTCGGCCACCTGTTCGGCGTTGCTGACATTCAGCACGACACCGCCGACGTCGGTCTTGTGAGTCAATTCCGGTGCGTAGACTTTCACGGCGACGGGATACCCCATCGCATCAGCGGCGGCGATCGCCTGGTCAGCGGATCGCACGACTTGAGGCATCGTGACATCGATCCCATAGGCCGCCAACAGACGTTTGCTGCGCAGTTCCGACCAAACCTGTGGTGATTCTTTCTCCGCGACATCACCTTCACCGCCCAACAAGTCGTCCACCGTCCGATCATCACTGACCACGACCGGCGGTGCGGCTTTGGGCGTTTCATACAACAGATCGTACCGGCGTCCGTAGTGCACCAAATGCCCAAATGCGGTGACCGCTTTTTCAGGACTGGAATACACTGCGATGTCGTGGTCATGAAGCCACTTCGCCCCGGACGCTGCTCGAGACCCGCCCATCCAACATGCGATCAGTGGCTTCCGGTGTGCTTTGGCGACATCCGCAATGCGCCGCGCCGTTTGATCCGGATCGGTCAACGGTTGCGGAACCAGGATCGCCAACAAAGCATCCACGCCGTGATCGGCCAGCATCACGTCGGCCGCTTCGCTGTAGGGGACCGGATCCGTGTCGCCAAAAACGACGGCGGGATTGTCACGCGACCAACCGCTGGGAAAGAGATCGTCCATCGCACTTCGGCGTTGTGGATCTAACTTTGCAAGTTGACCACGACATCGCATCAATGCATCAACGGCCATCACTCCCGGGCCCCCGGCATTGGTCAAAATTCCCAATCGTGAACCACATCGATTCGGGTACCGGGTCAACAGTTCCGCACAGCCCCACAAATCTTCCGCCTGGTCGACACGCACAATGCCCGCACGTGCAAACGCGGCGTCATACACCGCATCGATTCCCACCATGGCACCGGTGTGTGATGCCGCGGCGATCGCAGACTGGTGATACCGCCCCGCTTTGCATGCGATGATCGGCTTGTACCGAGTGAAGGCCCGCGCGGCCGACATGAAACGCCGAGCATCGGCCAAGGATTGCAGGTAAATCACGATGGCATCGGTGTGCGGATCAAACGCCAGATGGTCGATCAAATCAGCCATCGTCACGTTCACCATGTTGCCGACCGAAACGACGCAGGAAAAACCGATCCCTTCGCTGGCGGCCCGATCCAGAATCGATGCACAAAAGGCGGCCGACTGTGAAAGAAACGCCACGTTCCCCTTTTGCACCGCATCGGTCGCAAAGCTGGCATTCAATCCGACCGGTGGGCGGATCACGCCAAGACAATTCGGACCGATCATCCGCATCCGCGGATACTTGGCCAAAACGGTCTTCAGTTCGTCTTCGCGCCCGCGCCCTATCGGACCGATCTCTCGAAAGCCATCGCTTAGACAGATCAATCCGCCCACGCCGGCCTTGCCACACTGATCCACCACGTCGGGCGTCACATCGGCGGGGGTGCACAGCACCGCCAGATCAACGGCGTGTGGCACGTCACTGATACGAGAAACGCAATTCAGCCCATGGACTGCATCGTGGGCCGGATTGATTGGGACAACGGGACCTGAAAAATCGGCATTGATCAGGTTGGCGATCACTCGTTCCCCGACACTGCCGGCACGCGAACTGGCGCCAATCACAGCCACACTTTTAGGCGAAAAGATCTTGCGCAAAGGTCGAAACGGCATCTCGCAATCCGTCGGGCGTCGTCCAATCAAGCGGGGGCATCAATACGTCAAGTCTAACGAATCGCCGATCTGGAACGCGGCAAGGTTCTGGCAGTTCCTTGTAACCGCGACGCTTTGGTCCGCCGGTCGCCTCCGCCCGCTGTCCCAACCGTTATCCTGTTGGCTTTCCCACCCCGCCTGAAACCCTTCCTTCGAATCTTGGGAGCCCAACCTGATCATGAGACTCGGCACACCGCCGGCGCTGAGAACCGCCGCCATTTTGGCCCTGCTGACCGCCACCGCCTTCGGCCATCGTCTGGCCACAGCGAACGACGACACCGCAAAGCGGCCAAACATCTTGTTTGTGTTTTCCGACGACCACGCGACGCAGGCCATTGGCGCTTACGGTTCGAAAATCAACCAAACGCCCCATCTGGATCGCATTGCCAGCGACGGCATGTTGTTTCGCAATTCGTTCTGCGCCAATTCGATTTGTGGACCGTCCCGAGCCTGCATCCTGACCGGCAAGCACAGTCACATCAACGGATTCCGACGCAACGGCAACCGTTTTGACGGCAGCCAAGTGACGTTTCCCAAGTTGTTGCAGGATGTCGGCTATCAAACCGCGCTAATCGGAAAGTGGCACCTGGGGACCGACCCGACAGGGTTCGATCACTGGGAAGTCTTGCCGGGACAAGGCAACTATTACAACCCGGTCTTTCTGCAGATGGGTGGTGACCGCAAGCAATACGAAGGCTATGTCACCGACATCATTACCGAACAGGCGCTGGACTGGCTGAAGAACCGTGACGAGGACAAGCCGTTCCTGATGATGTGCCAACACAAAGCACCGCACCGAAATTGGTCGCCACCACCACGTCACTTTTCACTGTACAAGGACACCGACGTTCCCGTCCCGGAAACCCTTTTCGATGACTATCAGGGACGAAGCGAACTGCTGAAAGAAAACGAAATGTCGATCGCCGATCACATGTATTGGCAGCACGACATGAAGTTCCAGGGCGAAAACCAGTTCCCCGAACACTTTGCATCCGGCATCATCAATCGTGAATACCAGCGAATGACGGACCAGCAAAAGGCTGACTGGGACGCCGCCTATGGCCCGGAAAACGAAGCACTTATCAATTCGATCCGTGACGGTTCGATGTCCGATCAAGACATCGTTCGGTGGAAGTATCAACGTTACATCAAAGATTACCTGCGATGTGTTCAAGCGGTCGATGACAGCGTCGGTCAGCTACTGGATTACTTGGATGAATCCGGCTTGGCCGAAGATACCATCGTGATCTACAGCTCCGACCAGGGTTTTTACTTGGGCGAACACGGCTGGTATGACAAACGTTGGATGTTCGAAGAATCCTTGCAAATGCCATTCATCATTCGCTGGCCCGGCAAGGTCGCAAGCGGTGTCGAATCCAAAGCGTTGATCCAAAACATCGATTACGCGCCGACGTTCCTCGAAATCGCAGGTGCTGGTGTCCCTGATGAAATCCAAGGGCGCAGCATGGTGTCGATGCTGAAGAACGAAGGCAAAGCGACATCCGATTGGCGCGACGCGATCTATTATGCGTACTACGAAAATGCCGCCGTGCACAACGTGCCACTCCACGATGGCGTCCGAACGGATCGGTACAAATTGATGTACTTCGCCCGCACTCGCCAATGGAATCTGTTTGATCTGCAAGAGGATCCGCTGGAATTAAAAAGCGTGCATGACGATCCGCAGTACGCATCGATTTTGCTGGCGATGCAAAAACGGTATTGGGATTTGCGAGTTCTGTACGATGTGAACACGGCGACCATCCCCGCAACGCGCGGCACCGAAAAATGGTGGGCCGATCGCTTTCAATCGCAGACACGCCGTGCATCGCAGGGCAACGCGGACCTTGCCTTCATCGGCGATTCAATCACGCAAGGATGGGAGGGCGCCGGCAAGAAGATCTGGCAGGAATTTTACGGCGACCGACGCCCGATCAACCTGGGAATCAGTGGCGACCGTACCGAACACGTGATTTGGCGTTTGGACAAAGGCAAGGTCAACAAGTTGAACCCGAAGGTGGCCGTTGTCATGATCGGCACCAACAACACCGGTCACTTGATGCAGTCGCCCGATCAAGTCGCCCAGGGTGTAACGGCCATCGTCGAAGATTTACGACAGCGTTGGGCGGACACCCAAATTCTGTTGCTGGGAATCTTCCCACGGGGCGCGGACCCATTCGATCTTTATCGCTTGAACAACATTGCGATCAACGATCGAATCCGCAAACTGGCCGATGGTTCACACGTGCACTACATGGACATCGGTGACGTGTTCCTGGAATCCGATGGCACGATCAGCAAGACGATCATGCCCGATCAGTTGCACTTGAGCGAAGCAGGTTATCGGCTTTGGGCCGAAGCAATCGAACCCAAGCTGAAAGATCTAGGGCTTTGATGCTTTGACTTCAAAGTCAATGCTGGACTGACCGTACTTCTTGCCGTTCAGATCCTCCATCGTCAATTCCAGCCGGTATTTGCCGGCGGTCAGCGCGGTGGGGATCTTCATGCCATAGGCAATGAAATAGTCACGCAGGTAGTTCCGCGACACTTGCTTGTCGGCCGGCAACAACTGGCTTAGCACCTTGCGGTTTTCGGCGTTGTAGATCGTGTAGCTGCCCTGGAGATGCGTCTCGTATCCTTCGCCGACTTGTTTGGCGGTGAAGTTATCCACTTCACAGTACAAGATCACGTCGGCCTCGGGCTTGAAGACGGCTTCATCGAACTCCTTGTACTGCCCGTACCAATCGACGGCGGTGCAGAAGGCCATCGATTTGACTTCCAGCGAATCGGTCGATGCGGCCAAGTGCTTGATGCCTTCGCGCATTTGTGGCAGGGCCGAATGAAAGCGTCGGCTGGGGACCGGATGACCGGCCGGATCGATGATCGTCCACAACCCCATCAATTGGTGACGCAGGTATTCCTGTTCCTCGCGGGTCAAGCCTTCGATGCCTTCGACGGCCGCATCCGGTTTGCCGGCCAGGACCAGCAAGTGACGGGTGATGATTTCGCGACGGTGTTTTTGGGCTTCGGTTTCATCGTCGGCGGCTTGGCCCAATCGCCGGATCAACATGTCGTACAGGGCGTCGTCGGACAAAAGGGCGTTGCTGACTTGCGCGACCGCAGACTGAACGGAATCCGCCGGGTTCCCCGACTTCTTGGTTGGTTCCGGCATCGGCTGGCTGCCCACCGCCAGTTCAACTGAATCGACGCTGTCTTTGTCATCAACCGAACCGACCGGTTGAACCGACGGGGTTGCCGAAGCCGCCGGGGCGTTGTCGACCTTGACCAACGACTCCGGTGCAACGACCGGATCGGGCTTGGGTGCAGCGTCGTCAGCCTGCGGTGGTGTTTGTGCAACCATGGTCGCAGCAGGCTGAGTGCCGGGCGACGCGATTCGAGTCGTTTGCATCGGCGATGGGGTGCGACGGGGCTCGGGCAAGTCCACCGGGTCGGACATTGCCTGCAGTAGTAGATCGTCGATCGACGCCGGCTGGCTGGTTCGATTCGCGTCACGAACGGCCAGGGTGATCAGGTGACGTAAAGCCTGTTGCTGAATCTCGGGCGGGCTGTTGGCAAAAGCGTCCAATGCATCTTCGGCTTCGGCAGCTTTTTGCGCATCGGTATCCTCAGCGGCATTCTCAGCTTTTGCGGCCGTCGCAATCTTCGACGACGTATCGTCGGTGGTATTCTTTGCCACCGAATCATCGCCGGATTCGGGTGAGTTTTCGGTGGTCGATTTGCCCGAAAGTTCGGTGGTTGCGGCGACCTTTTTCGGGGCATCGCCTTGAGTCAGATCTTCGACAATCTGGTCGCTCAGCCGCATCGACGTGGCAGTCGATTCCGATGTGGTCTTGGCATCCGGTGTGGTCGGCGTTGCCGCTGCGGCTGCGACTTGCTCGGCCGGCGGTTGGCCAGAATCTGCTTCGCCGGTCGGGGCGGGTACCGGCGTTGCCGCCGCGACTTTGCTCTGGGGACGCTCGGGTTTTTGATACAGCAAACGCTCGGTACGCCGAGTCCCACTGGCAGCCTTATTGGCCAAATTGCCGCTGCTTTGCGGTGTATCGCTTGGTTCGGTCACACCGGTCGGTGACGCCGGCGATGCCGTTTTGACGGATGCCGTTTGCGTCGGCGGTTCGGCCATGTTGGCCGACGCTAGACGGTTCTGCGACGCGCCGGGTGCTTCGGCGGTGGTTGCGGTTGCGGCCCCAGCGGCTTTGGCCAGACGCTGCGGTGGCGGCTCGATCGCAGGAAGGTCGCCGGTAGGTTCAGCTTTGACCTGTACCCAGCCGCCCAAAGGCCGAGTTCCGCGGCATCCCGAAAGGACGACGACGATCAGAATCAAGCACCAGTGAAGGTGATTCGTGGTGGGGCGAGCGTGCATCCTTGCCTCGCTGGCGTTCGACATACGGTGTGTTTGTCGCTCACCCTAGGAATTTGTCATCACCTTGAGCAAGATCAGTTCGCCACGCGCATGGGGGGCATCAGCGGACGCCCCTGATCGGCAGTCCTCAGATAGGGAAGCCCCAAATGCAGAGGGCCAAGAAGATTGCGTGTCGTTGGAATCCGCGTGTACTTAGAATCGGTGCCCGCGTCGTGGCCCGTCTTCGGTCAGCGTCAGGATTTCCGGCCCGTCTTCGGTCATCAGAATGCTGTGTTCGAACTGTGCCGAAGGCTTGCCATCTTTGGTCCGCACTGTCCAGCCATCGGTTTTGTCGCTCTTGGTGTACCGAGATCCGGCATTGATCATCGGTTCCACCGTGAAACACATGCCCGGGTGCAGTCGATCGATGCGGCTTTGTCGGTTCGGGAAGTGAGGGATCGATGGATCCAAATGAAACTGTCGTCCCAGGCCGTGCCCCACATATTCGCGAACCACGGTAAAACCGCGGCGATGAGCCTCGGGGACGATGGTTTCGCCGATCAGGGCGACGCGACATCCGGGCACCAGGGCTTCGATTGCCAAGTACAAGCAGTCGAACGCACACTGCGTGACACTGCGTTTTTCCTCGTCGACCTCGCCGATCAAGAACGTCTCGCTTTGGTCACCGTGCCATCCATCGACGATGGTCGTGATATCCACGTTGACGATGTCCCCGTCCTGCAGCACGTAATCGTCCGGGATCCCATGACAGATGACCTCGTTGACGCTGGTGCAACAGCTTTTGGGATAGTTCTGATACCCCAACGTTGCCGGCTTGTGCCCGTGGTCGTGGGTCCATTCATAGACCATACGATCGATTTGCCCCGTGGTGATGCCGGCTTTGACATGAGGGCGGACGAAATCCAACAACTGGGCGTTGACGCGACCCGCTTTACGCATCGCGTCGCGTTGGGCTTCGGTCAAAATCAATCGTTTTTGCTTTTTCAGCATGCGACGTTGAGATGGGAAAGAAGACGTGGGGAACGTTGAACAGGGAACGCTGTGCCGATCCGAGGGACGGATCAGGTTTCGAGTCCAAATTGGCGGCTTGATTTATCCGATCAGCGGAGCCGCCGACCTGACGCGAACGGCGTGTCGGGGCGAAGCAAAAACCAGGCAAAAACCAGACGCAGCAAAATCAATCACGACACGACCGCGGGGCGGCATCTGGCTTGGATCACAGCCTGACCGGCCATCCGGTTCCCAGTTTAGTGGTCTGTCACCGGACCGACCGATGCCAAGATGCCCGAATCGACGACGAACTGGACTCGCAAAGGCGTCGGACGATCTTATCAGCGTCAGGATCGAATCCCAAGCGTTGCCGCGACCGGACCGATCAAAACGCGGCTGAAAAGCGGGCGGTGGACAGAACTTCGTCGGAATCGCCGGGTTAAAACGATTGCTTGGAGGCAAACGTCCCGACGGACGACGGCTTTGTGCGTGTCGACCGTTTTGGGCCGTTTACCGGAAAAATCCCGATTAGTATGCCAATTCGCCCAACGCGATTGAAACAATTGGAGGGTGGATGCCGGCCGGCCCCTCAACCGGCGGGCCACCCGAAAGTCCCACCGGGAAAAACAAACGGCTCAAGGACGGGTGCTTTTCCATGAATCAATGACCTGAATGGGCGGCAAACCACGCTGCCTGTCCAACGAATGGTTTCCGAATCGGCTTTTCGCACGTCACGGCTTTTGAAACTCGACAGTGGACCGACCCACACGATGACCCAATCTTCTATTCGTCGATCCTTCACCACGTCTTGCCGCCCGATCGCTCCGCGTCGGCCAAGGCGATTGTTGGCTTTGATCGTCTGCCTGGCTGTGGTGACTGCCGCGGGCTCCAACACGAGCGCTCAGGACACCCCCACGCCAGATTCCGAATCCGCACCGTCGGCGGACCAGGTCGCAGACGCGGCAAAGAACGAATCCGAAACCGCCGACGCGTCACCAGAAGCAGCCGACAATAACGCGGCGGGTGAAACCGGTGCATCGCAAGCCGCCCCGGCCAGCCCCCCCGCACAGGTCCCGCCGCCGACGTCTCCCGAAGCACAACGCAGAGCGGCCGAAGCGCTGATGCGTGCCGACACGCCGGAAGAAATCATCCGTCAAGCGATCGCAGCGGCCGGCCCCCAGCTTTCGTTCAACTTCAACGGCACACCGTGGCGTGATGTCCTGCAGTGGTATGCCGACGAAGCGGATTTGTCACTGCAAGTGAATCAGTTTCCGCCGGGATCAGTCAGCTACATCGATCCGACACGTCAGTATTCGATCAACGAAAGTCTGGACCTGTTGAATCGTTTGTTGTTGGACAAGGGTTGGGCCTTGGTCCGTCGCGGACGCATGCTGACCGTGATCGACTTGGAAATCGAGAACGCGGACAAACTGATCGCGGAAATCAGCGAACAAGTTTCTCCGGACGACTTGGCCGGTCGTGGCAGCAGCGACATTGTCACCACCTTCTTTTCGCTCGGCGGGATGTCCAGCGACGCGGCGGATCAGGAATTGCCACAACTGATCAGCCCCTTCGGCGACATTGTGATTTTGGAAAGCGCCGGTCAGGTCCGTGTGACCGATACGGTCGCGCGACTGCGGGCGATTCAAAAGGTGTTGGAACAAGCCAACCAAACCAACAGCAGTGTCGTCGAAATCCGGCTGCAGCATCGTGGTGCCGAGGAAGTATTGGAACTTGCCCGTCCGCTGTTGGGCTTGGAACCCGGCGAAAACACGAATGACGAAATCCGCATCTCGCTGGGCCTGTACGGTGAACGCATCTTGGCCTTTGGAAGCCAGTCCAAGTTGGCCCAGTTGCAATCGATCATCCGGACCGCGGATCAACCGATGCCCAACGCCGATGGGGCCGACGATGCCGAAATCAGTCTGCCTGTTTTCCGCACGCACACCGTACAAGCGGCGGAGATCAACACGGTGTTCGACGTGCTGCAAACTCTGTTGGCCGGCACCCCGGACACACGTATCGCAGTGGAACCCAACAGTAACGCGTTGATCGCTTGGGCTCGTCCGGAAACTCAACAGTTGATCGGCGAAACGATTGCCGAATTGGAAGGCAACGGCACCGAGTTTGACATCATCGATCTGAAACGCTTGGAACCGTCCCAAGCCCTGCTGACGATCAATAAATACTTCGGCATTACCGAGGAAGGCGGCGAAGGACCGACCGTCGACGGCGACCCGGCAACGGGCCGCTTGTGGGTCAAAGGAACCCGAGCCGAAATCAATCAAGTCCGCGAATTGATCGAGCGTTTGGAAGGCGATCAGTCGGCCGGCATCTTTGGCGATAAAGTTCGTGTGCTGCCTTACACCGGACGGGCCGCCGAAGACGCGCTGCAACAACTGCGAACGCTGTGGCCGATGACGGGTCGCGACAACCCGATCCGCACGATCACTCCGTCCAGCAACAACGGCAATTCCGGCGGCTTGCAAGAACGTCGGATTCGCCGAGCGGATGAATCCAACACCAGCTATCCAAACTCACAGACTCGCAACGATGTTCCGACCGATGCACGGTGGAATCATCGGTCGGCGGATCAGCCATCCTTCGTTTACATCACCAACCCGGTTCAACAATCGGACGAAGACAACGCCGACGACCGGGGCACCGCTGCGGAATCCGATCAGCTGACCGCGGCAGAGGAACAGGATCGTCTGGGACTGGGGTCGGACATCGTGATCCAGATGACGCCCAACGGCCTGATGATCGCATCGGACGATGCCGCCGCACTGGATGACCTGGAAGCCTTGCTGGAAACGATCACTCAACCGTCGATGGCCGCATCGGAAATGCCAACCATTTTTTGGCTGAAGTACATCAAAGCGGATGTCGCGGCGGAACTGGTTGCCAGTGTGATGGGCGGTGCGGAGTCGTCGCTGACATCAATGGCCGATTCGGCGCTTGGCAGCCTTGGCGGCGGAATGTTGGGCGGCCTGATGGGGATCGGCGGAAGTGGAGCGGATTCGGCCAGCAAAAGCATCCTGACGACCTCGGGATCGGTCAACATCGTGGCCGACGCGCGGTTGAACGCCCTGATCATTCAAGCAAACGCGACCGACTTGGCGTTCATCGAAGCGATCCTGGCGAAACTGGATGTCGAAGAAAGTCCCGAAGACATCGAAACCGTGTTGAAACCGGCCCTGATCCCGGTCATCTATCAAGACGCCAATGATGTGGCCGAAATCATCAAAGCTGTGTTTGCAGAGAAGTTCGGTGAAGAACAAAGTGGTGGCGGCGGCGGCGGACGCGGCGGCCAGCCCAACCCGGCCGACTTCATCGCCGCACTGCGTGGCGGTGGACGGGGCGGACGCGGTGGTTCCGACAGCGCCACCAGCGAACCGACCAAGATGAAAATTGCCGTCGACGCTCGCAGCAATTCGCTGGTCGTCACCGCAACGAGCCAAGACCTGGCTGAGGTGCGACAATTGGTGGAAGCCCTGGACGACGGCAGCATGGAGACCGAGGAAGTCGCCGAAGTCTATACGATGGACGGTGCGACCAACCCCGAGGTCATGCAAAAGGCCATCGAACAGTTCTTGGGCGAACAGGAAGCCGAAGAACGGGCCAACAACAGTAACAATTCGTCGAACAGCCGCAGCGGAACCTCATCCAGCGGATCATCGCCCGAGGATATTCGGCGACGCATCGAAGCTTTCCGATCTCGTTTCGGCGGCGGTTCCTCCGGCGGATTCGGTGGTGGTCGACCGGGCGGATTTGGCGGCGGAGGCACCGGCGGATTCGGCGGTCGTCCGGGCGGTTTCGGTGGCGGCGGCGGACGTCCCAGCGGCGGAGGCGGTCGTGGTGGTCGCTAGGCCCAAACTTTTTAACCGTTCGATCGTTTCGCCGACGTCGCGATAGGCGACAATGGACGGTCCCACCTTCAACGATCCGCTGACGCGGGCCCGCCGGACATGGGCTCCACGTCCCCACGACGCGGATCACTGACATTCGGATTACGAAGATGATCATGCACGCAGGCGAAATTCTTAAACGTCGAGGACTGATTTCCGAAGAACAGCTTCGCCAGAGTGCCGCCGACGATTCCCCCAGTGTGCTGCAAGCGGCGGTGTCGCTCGGATACGTCGATGAACGGGACGCCCTGAGCGCCGTGGCCGAAGAAGTGGGCCTGGACTTCGTCGATCTTCGTCTGCACGAAGTCGATCTGTCGGCGCTGGAAGGCTTTCCGCAAAAGCTGATCTATCGCCAGTCGTTGTTCCCAATCGGCTTTGAAGGCGAATCGATCGTGGTCGCCACGTCCGATCCGTTCGATCTTTATCCGCTGGACGAAGCCAGCGCCGCGACCGGTCGCAATGTCATCCCCGTCGTCGCCGAACGCGGCGAAATCGCGCGGCTGATGAAAAAGCATTTGGGCGTCGGCAGCGAAACGGTGGAAAACCTGATCGCCAACGTCGGTGACGAAGACGACGTCGAACTGCTGGAAGAAATCGAGACCGACGGCAGCGAACTGAGCGAAATGGCCCAGGAGGCCTCGGTCGTTCGCCTGGTGAACGAAATCTTGATCGAAGCGATCGAAACGCGAACCAGTGACATTCACATCGAATCGCAATCCGACGGTCTGGTCATTCGATACCGGATCGACGGCATCCTTCACACACAACCGGTTCCACCGGAGATCAATCGGTTCCAAGCCGCGATCATCAGCCGCTTGAAGATCATGGCTCGGCTCAACATCGCCGAAAAACGCTTGCCCCAGGACGGACGCATCAAGTTGCGGGTCCACGGACGCGAGGTCGACATCCGGCTTAGCGTGATCCCCATGATCCACGGCGAAGGCTTGGTCATGCGGGTGCTGGACAAGTCGTCGATGGTGTTCGACTTGCAAGGCTTGGGGATGTCCAAGGAGATCTACGGTCGGTTCAGCGAACTGATCCGTTTGCCCCACGGCATCATTCTGGTCACCGGGCCGACCGGTTCGGGTAAAACGACGACGCTGTACAGCAGCTTGCTGGAAATCAAAAGCCCCGAGAACAAGATCATCACGACCGAAGACCCGGTCGAGTATCAGTTGGACGGGATCAACCAGATCCAGGTGCATTCCAAGATCGGCCTGACCTTTGCCGCGTCGCTGCGAAGCATTCTGCGGCATGACCCCGACATCGTGCTGGTGGGGGAAATCCGTGATCTTGAGACCGCCGAAAACGCCACGCAGGCATCGCTGACCGGTCACTTGGTGTTCAGTACGCTGCACACCAACGATGCCGCCGGAGCGTTCACACGGATGGGCGACATGGGCGTCGAACCATTCCTGGTCGCCGGAACCGTCGAAGGCGTGATGGCCCAGCGTCTGTTGCGTCGCCTTTGTGTCCACTGTCGCGAAGAATACCAACCGCATCAGGCAGATCTTCCCCGCGATTTCCCGTTCGACGCGTTGGAAGGCCGCCCGCTGTATCGTCCGGTCGGTTGCCGCGAATGTCGCAACGTCGGCTACACCGGGCGAATGGGGATCTATGAGTTGCTGGTGACAAGCGAAGCGATTCGCGAACTAGCACAAGAACGTGCCAGCAGCTGGGACATCCGGCGACAAGCGGTCAAGGAAGGAATGCGAACCCTGCGGATGGACGCATGGGACAAAGCCGTCGTCGGAACCACCAGCGTGGACGAAGTCTTGCGTGTGACCAAGGGCGACGCCATCTGATTCGTCGACGATCGAACCATCGTCTTTCTTTTCAACGACACATTCCTTTCCCAACACCCTGACTGTTCGCGATGCCGACGTTTGCCTACACCGCCCGTGACATGTCGGGAAAATCGATCACCGGTGAAGTGGAAGCCGGCAATGAACGTGAAGCCAGTTCCATCCTGGCCGAAAAATCATTGTTCCCCGTCAGCATCAAGGACGCCAAGGCCGGTGGTGCACTGACATCGTTGACGGTCGGATCCAACAAGAAGGTCAAAGGCCAGACGATGGCGACCTTCTATGGGCAACTGGCGTCGCTGCTGCGTAGTGGCGTCCCCATGATTCGCGCACTGAATGTGCTGGCCGATCAATCATCGACGCCGGCGCTGGGCGAAATCCTGAAGGACATCCGCAACCGAGTCGAAGACGGGGAACCGATCGGTAATGCGATGGCGCGCCACCCGAAGGCGTTCAGCGACATGGCGGTCAACATGGTCCGCGCCGGAACCGAAGGCGGTTTTTTGGAGGACGCTCTGGACCGCGTGGGGACGTTCACCGAACTGCAGGAAGACCTGAAAGGGCGAACCGTCAGTGCGATGGCGTATCCCGTTTTCTTGTTCTGCGTCGGCACGGTTGTCGTCACGTCACTGCTGGTCTTCTTTGTCCCCAAATTCGATCAACTGTTCGCCCGCTTACGTGAAAAAGGTGAAATGCCGGCGATGACCGAAGGTCTGTTGGCGTTCAGCAATCTATTGCGAGACTACGGTTGGGTCATCCTGGTGGCGTTGGTGATCGTCGGCGTGTTGATCAAATTGAAATTGAACACGGATTCCGGCAAGGACATGGCCGACAAGGTCAAGCTGAAGATTCCCGTGCTGGGCGGTATCCTGATGAACCTGGCCGTCGCGCGGTTTTGCCGTGTGCTGGGAACCTTGCTTGGCAACGGGGTCCCCATCCTGCGTTCGCTGGAAATCAGCCGATCTGCGACCGGCAACCGGCTGCTTAGCAAGTCGATCGCCGATGCGACCGAGAACATCCGCAGCGGTGAAAGTCTGGCCAAACCACTGCGCAGCAGCGGCTATTTCCCAATCGCCGTCGTGGAAATGATCAGCGTGGGCGAAGAAAGCAATTCGCTGGACACGGTGTTGCCCGAGATCGCTGATTCGCTGGAAAAACGCACCTTCCGACGCCTGGACTTGTTCGTCCGTCTGTTGGAACCGCTGATGCTGCTGATCATGGCGATTTTGGTTCTGGCCGTCGTGTTGGCGCTTCTGGTTCCGGTGCTCAAGAGCAGCACGTCCATCTAGGTGAAACACAGACCTTTGCACCCGAGCGACGGAACGAGTCAAGATCAGCCGCGTGCGAACCCAAGTTCGGCGATTTGGCGAAACCGATTCAGCGATATTGCTCGTGGCAATTCGCACAGGTCTTGCTGATTTCGCCGACCGCGGATCGAAGGTCGCTCAATCGATCTTGCCGAATCGCCTGTTTGACCGATCGCGCCGCATCCGTCATCGCGTCGGCTAATTCGACGTAGTCGGGGTCATCGGCTTCGTCCAAGCCCTCGCGCGTCAAGACAACGCCCAGCAACGCAATCAGATCGGCGTTGCGAGACACCAGTTCGGCTTCTTCTTTGGCCGTCGCCACATCCGATGTGGCGTCGGAAAGATCGTCCAGCAATTGTTCGGCGTACGTCATCAAAGGGACTCGATCCGCGATGGTGGCCCAATCGTTGTCCGGGTCGGCTTTGGCGGCGGCCAAACCTGATCCTGAAACCAAATCCTGCAGATCCGCCGCACGTTTTTTGACTTCGTTGTACACCTGGATCGTCCCGCTTTGGGTGTTGCGAGCGGTGCGGGCCAACACGTCGCGTGCGACGGCGGCGTCGTCTTTCCAGCGAACATCGCCTTCGAATTCGTTGATCACGGCGAACCATGTTGCTAGCACGGTCAAATCCAACCGAGCGTCTTGATACCCACCGCTGCGAAACGCACCGGGGGTGGTGATCCCTTGTTCGAACCGTAACCGCACACGTTTAATTTCGTCTTCCAAAGACACCGCGTCGGCACCCACATTCCAAACCGACTTGCCGTCGTCGTTGCCCGAGTCGGCTGACCGATCGGTTGCCGTGGACTTTGCGATTGATGGCCCGGTTCCCATTTCGCCCAACTTCGGCCGCTGGCCGCGGATCGCATCATCCAGCGATTCAAAGAACACGCTGCGAACTTCATCAGGATCAAAATCCGGCGGCGGTGCGGACACGACGATTCCGCCACCCAAAATTGCCGGGACCATCAGCCAAGCAAGCGGGCGACGCATCGGACGTCGGAATCGAATCGTAAGCATCAAAACACATTCACCTGGTGATGGATTGATTGCGGTTCATGGCCGGCGTTATGGCAAATTCCATGGATCGCCGGCCCCCCGCTTCACATTCATCATAGATTAAGACGGAGAAGTTGAAGGTTTCGAACGGCCGATCTTGCCGCTACGACTGCATTGAACCAGCGATTGCCTCCACCGCTTGCAGGAACCGGTCGATCTGGTCGGTGGTGGTTTCGTGCCCGGCACTGACGCGAACGGTTCCCAGGTCGCCGGTGGGAAGATGCGAGTGAATCAGTGCGGCGCAGTGATAGCCAGCGCGAACTTCAATTTGAAACTCGGCATCCAGGACGGCCGCCGCATCGGCGGGCGGCATACCGTCAATGGCAAAGCTGACAACGGGAACCGGGCTCGGGGTTCCCAGCACGGTGACCCCCGGCAAACAGTGAAGCCCCGCATGAAGTCGTTCGGACAACTGGCGGCCGATCGACGATGCGTTCATCAACTTGTTTTCGTGGTCGCTTCGCAATCGGCTAACCGCGTGGGCCACTCCCGCGAACGCGGGCACGTTCACGCTGCCGGCTTCCATCCGATCCGGGTACAGTGTCGGCATTTCCAACGATTCCGAATAGGAACCGGTCCCGCCAAAGACCGTCGCGTTCAACTGAGCTTGAACCGCGGGTGCACAGTACAACATCGCAGTTCCGGCTGGGCCACCGAGGGCCTTGTGACAGGGGGCGGCCAACAAATCAATGCCGACCTGGACATCCACCGGAACCCAGCCCAACGACTGTGCCGCGTCAACCAGAAACAATGCGTCACGCCCGGAAAGCGAATCAGCGACCGTACTGATGTCCTGCACGGCGCCGGTCACGTTGCTGACGTGACTGACGACGACCAGCCGAGTCCGCGGCTCCACCGCATCGATGATCGACGACGCACCGATGCGACCCGCGGCATCGCATTTCACAACGGTCCAATCGACGTCACGATGCGTGCAAAAATGATGCAACGGCCGTAAAACGCTGTTGTGTTCGGTCGCGGTCGCCACCACATGATCGCCGGGCCGCAGCACGCCGGCGATTGCAGCGTTCAGCGCCAAAGTACCGCTGGCGTGCAGACTGATGTCGTCGGGCGAAGGTGCATTGATCAGACGCCCGAGGTCACGGCGTACCCTTGCCAAAATCATGCCGGCCGTTTGCGCCGATGCATACGCGCCACGGCCGGCGCTGGCGCCACAGTTCAACGCAAAATCGGCAACCGCCTGCATCACGCCGGCCGGCTTGGGCCAGGACGTCGCCGCGTGATCCAAATACAACCGCTCGCTGTCCGTCAATACATTCTCAGCTTTCGGGGTGAACCCACTCGGTCACCCCATCGATGTAGTGTTCTTGCTTCCAAATGGGAACCGTTTTTTTCAGCTGGTCCATCACCCAGGGCAGGGCATCCAGCGATCCACGGCGATGCGGGCTGCAACATCCCAGCAACACGCTGGCTTGGCCGACGGGGACTTCTCCCAAACGATGAACCAATACGAAACCCTGCAAACCAAACTGGTCAACCGCGGCCAGAGCCAGACGCCGCATTTCCGCCACCGCCATCGTGCGTTGAGCTTGATAAAACAACGTCAGCGTCGTCTTGTCATCGTCGTTCTGGTCCGACGCCTTGGTTTGCCCGCGAGTCACGCCGATGAACCATGCATGCGCCCCGACATCGGGACCGCCTAAACGGTTCATCCATTTTTCCGTTGCAATCGGATCATCGGTTAGGGCAACATGGATTTCAGTACCGCTGGAATCGCAGTGTGATTGTGACCAACTCGGGTGATCGACCATCGACCTTATCCTCCGCTAACCGGTGGGATCAAGTCGCAAACCGTGTCGCCGGTAAAGCGATGATCGCTGTTGACGTACTGGTCATCGACCGCCAATCGACTGGACGAAATCAGCGGGGCGGTGTCGGGCCAACGCTGGGCAACGGCCGAAAACAGATCGGTCGCCGAGGCGCCCTCGGGCAATACAAACTCCGCCTGATCCAGCCCGCACTTTTGGCGAATTCCGGCGTAGAAACGAACGGTGATGGTCACTGGTCTTCGGCCTGTTCCAAGTGTTCCGCGATCTTCGGCATGCGGCCGTAGGCATGAGCCAACAACTTCAGCGGGTGCACGGTTTCACGTCCCGACCCGTGTTCGATTTGCATTTTGCAGGAACTGCATTCGGTCGTTGCCACGCTGCGATCGGCCAAACGCATGGCGCTGATCAATGGCCAACCGATCCGCAGACTGTTCCGATAATTTTTGCGTTGCAGGCCCCACGTTCCCGCCATACCGGTACAGCCCGCTTCGATGTGACGGACGTTGACACCGGGAATCACCGACAGCAATTTAGGTGTCGTGCAATCCGGATCCAACACACGCAAATGACAGGGTTGATGATAGGCCACGTGCAACGGCACGTCGTTGAACTCGGTCGACAAACGATTGCCTTGGTGCAATTCCCACAGATACGAACAAGCCTCGTAGGAATGCTTGGCAACCAAGTGGGCGTCTTCGTCGTCCAACAGATTCGGATACTCGTATTTCAAGCACAGGGCGGCGGCCGGTTCGGTGGCAACAACGGTGTAACCTTGGCGAACATGTTCAGCCAACATCCGGACATTGCGACGCGCGATCTTGCGCGCACCCTTCAAATCACCGCTTGTGATCCTTGGCATCCCACTGGTGACCTGCGACGTCGGCACGAACAAGCCGATGCGGTTTTGTTGTAGGATTTCGGCCAGCGCGCGACCGATGTCTGGGTCGTGATAGTTGGCATAGTGATCGACAAAGTAGACGACTTTCAAACCGCCGCTGGGCGTGGCCTTGTTCCATCGCCGCTTGGACGCCAATCGCAAGAAAGTTTCGCTTTGCACCGGCGGCAGGGGACGCGCCGCGGCCAGTCCCAACATACGTTCGGCCACCCAACGAAACAGAACGCTGCGTCGCAACTGGTTGGACAACCAAGGCAACCGTGATGCAATCGCGGCGACGGTGTCGATTCGTCCCATCATCAAATCCGACAGCGGCAAGCCGTTGGTTGCGACGTACTGGGACTTCAATTCGCCGACGATCTTGGGGATGTTCACCGACGCGGGGCAGTCCACACGGCACTGGTGGCAATTGAAACACGAATCGGCGACCGCCTTGGCCGCATCATCGGTCAGACAATCCACCGGCAATTGGCCACTGATCACGCCCCGTAACAGGTTGGCCTTGGCGCGTGGCGTTGCGGATTCCTTCAACGACGCCCGGTACACCGGGCATTGCCGTTCGGCCGGTGAATTGGTTCGGCATCGCCCGCATCCGTTGCAGGCACGGGTGACCTGACTGATGGTGGCATTGCCCGGCCAATGCTGGATGACTTCCAGTTGCGGGATCGACGGTTCCCCTTCCAAGGAACGTCCCGACGATCCCGTATCGGCCTGCAAAACCGTTCGACCATCAAACGTGATTTCGATGGTTTGGTCGGCGGGGCGAAGATTCTCGTTGGGCTTTTGCAGAATCGCGCCGAAGTATTTTCCCGGATGCAAGCGATGCAGCGGATCGAACAGGCGTTTGATTTGGCCCATCGCCTGCCACAGTTCACCGTACTGTTTGGGCATCAGATAAGACCGGCTGAGCCCCGCGGCATGTTCGACACTGATCGCGCCGCCGTGCTTCCAAACGACCTCCGCCGTTTCTTCACTCAGACGCATCAACCTGTCACGGTCATCCGGGTTGGCCAAGTTCAAAAATGGTCGAATGTGTAGTTGGCCGTGTCCGGCATGGGCGAACACCGTGGCGGTCGTGTGGTGACGTTTCAAGGCGTCCTGGATTTCGGTCAGCACCGCAGGCAATCGACCGACCGGCACGGCCAAATCTTCCATGAAAGCCAGTGGGGCTTCGGAACTGCGGACGCGATACTGGCGTGGCACGACACGTCGGCAAAGTGACCAGTAACGATTGCGTTCGACTTCGTCGGTGGTGCAGGTGAATCCAAAAGCGCCGTCGTGTCCGGTGGACAAGTTTCGATAGATCAACCGCAGTCGGTCTTCCAGTTCCGCCTCCACGTCCCCTTGGACCTCGATCAACAGCATTGCTTCGGCTTCGATCGGCAACAGGTCGGCAAACCCGGGTTCGGTTTCGCGTGCGATTTGCAGCAACCGCCGGTCCATCAAGTCACAAGCGACCGGTCCATGATCCAGCGCAGTGACCGCCATGCGTGCCGCCGAATCGACACGATGAAAGAACAACAACGCAACACCGCGGTGCTTAGGCGTTGCTTCGGTCCGCATCGTCGCGTCGACCATGATTGCCAGCGTCCCCTGGGTGCCGGCGAAAAACCGTCCCAAGTGAACGGTCCCGTCGTCGGCAAAGACATCGTCCAGACGATAGCCGCCACGCGAGGGCGGCGACTGGGTGGATTGCTGAATCAAATCGGCAAAGCGATGGCGAATTTCGTTCAGGCCCAACGCATACTTGCCGGCCAAGTCATCGCTGGACGGTTTGCGTGGTTTTAATTCGACCAGTTCGCCGTCCATCGTGACCACTCGCACCGATTCGACAGTGTCACGTGCGGCGCCACTGCGTAGGTAGTGGCTGCCCGATGCGTTGGTCGCCACGACGCTGCCCATCGTGGTCACACTGCGGGTGGCCGGATCGGGGCCGAACATGCGACCGGTGTTTTGAATGGCACGATTCACATCCGCCAGGACTGCGCCACTTTGCACGGTGATTGTTTCCGCATCGGTCGATGCGGTAACGCGACGCATGTGTCTGGAAAAATCCAAAATCAACCCGCGTCCCAGCGATTCGCCGGCGACTCCGCTGCCGGCCCCGCGTGGATGCAACGGAATGTCGTGTTCACAGGCATAACGAACCGTGGCCAAAACGTCGGCGACGCCGGCGGGGCAGATCACGCCCAACGGTCGCACCTGATAAATACTGGCATCCGATGCGTACAGTTGCGTGCTGAGCGGATCACACAACACATCGCCCGCGATCACGCCGCGTAGATCGTCTTGCACACGTTGCTGTTCGATGTCCATGCGTCTATTTCGATCGCACCGAATGCTTGGCGTCAAGGACCGCCATGTGGTCGGGCGTGTTGTGCCGGATGTGGAAAATACGAAACGAATCCGACCTTGGCATCCGGCGGGGTCACTGTTGCAAGGCCGCGCCGCAGCGGTAACAGAAACTGGCTTCCAAACGATGCCGGTCGGCACCACAGCGATGACAGGGATGATATTCCCGTTCCACCTGCTTTGACGATGTCAGTTCGGCGCTGACGAAACCGGTCGGCACGATGATCAAACTGTATCCCAACAAAATCAACGCGGCGGAGATGACTTTGCCAGGTGCGGTGTGTGGCACCACATCCCCGTAGCCCACGGTGGTCATCGTTACGATCGCCCAATACATCGCTTGGGGGATCGATGTGAAATCGCTCTGTTGATCCGCCGTCGCGCCGGCTTCTTCCCACAATTCGGTCTCGACGAAATACATCAACGTGCCGCTGATGGTCACCGCCACCAAAACGACGACCAGAAAAACGATGATCTTTTCACGTGCCCGCCAAATTGCCGCGGACAGGTCGTCCGCCTCGCTCATCATCCGCCATAACTTCAAGACACGAAACACACGCAACAAGCGAATGCTGCGCAAGATCACGAACGATCGAGAATTCACGGTCGACGGAATTAGCGCAACGTAGGTCGGCAAAATGCTTAGCAGGTCAATGATGCCCCAGAAACTAAATGCGTACCGCCAAGGTCGCCGGGCACAGTACAGACGCAAGCCGTATTCGATCGTGAACAGCCCGGTCAGAATCAATTCGCCGGTAATGAACCAGGGCTTGGTGTCGGGGTTGTTACGGAATCCGGGAACCGTTTCCCAGGCGACCAAGGTGATGCTGGCCAAAATGGCCAACAACAAAGCAATGTCGAACCACCGTCCCAATGGCGTGTCGGCTTCGAAGATCACGTCGTACAGCGTTTGACGCACGCCAGGATTTTGTGGCCGCTGGGAACGCGCCAACCGATCGGACGCCGCGTTTGCACGTGGCGATCGTTGTCGCGTCGCCGACATTCCGGACGAAGCATCGCCTCGCTGCGGCGTGTCGGCGGTGTCAGAGGGCCGTGATTGCGAAGCGGCTTCTTCGTTCCCGTCCTGTTTCATGGCCGGAATTGTAGCGCAGGAGTCCGCGGAGCGTTAGCATGGATGGATCCCGAGGCGCCGACGGACACGACACCCCCGAACCGCTTTCGTTCCAGTGAAACGCCAACGCGTTAGAACGGATTGTCGTCGTCGAAGCCGCCGAACGGGTTGTCGCCGCCGGCATCGCCGAAGGGATCTTCGCCCATACCGCCGAACGGATCATCGTCCACCGCCCCACCGAACGGATTACCGGTGACGGGCGTCTCAGCCGTTTCGCTTTCGGATTCCGATTCGGCGGTTTCCGATTCTTCCGGCTTCGTTTCAACCGGCGGCATCTGTTTCAATTCCGGCAACTCGCTGATTTCCGGACGCAGACACTGAAGCGTGCCACGACGCGAAACCAGATAAAGCCGATCGGTCAGGCTGTTGTGGACCGCGCCCGCGGGCTGAAGCCCATACAGATTGCGAACGACCTTGCCGTTGTTGGCATCGATCACGCTGGTGCCGCCCGCGTTGCGAAGGGCGTAAACGTGGCCGGCGGTAACGCCCAAGATCTCTCGGGCACCTGGCGCCGGAGCATCCCACAGCAATTCGCCCGATGACGCATCAAGTGCGAAAACGTTTCCATAGGCGGTGCAGACGAACACGCGGTCGCCATCCAACAAGACTTGTTCGTTGACAGGTTCACCCAGCGGGACGGTCCAAAGCACGCGCCCGTTCTTGGTCGCCTGCATGCCGTAGACTTGGCCGGCAGTCGTCGCAAAGAAGAACCGTTCGCCCGTGCCCACGGCAAGCGGAGCGACGACTTTGCCAGAAGTGGCCAGCCGAAAATCAGCACCTGGTCTTCCGTCGGTGTGAACCACAAACACGAATCCCGTTTCAGTGGGAATCGCAATCTTGTCCGTCTCGACCGCTCCGGTCATCGGTGCCGCAGGTGGTCCGCTGGCCATCAACACAAAATCATCACGTTTAACGTCAGTCACGTAAACGCCTTCGATCGATCCCAACAACCCCGGCACGATTGCCAATTCACCCGCGATAGCGGGACCGAACAACGGTGGCCGCTCCAATTCGGCTTGCTTGACCAAGGCACCGTTTTCGATGGACAACACGAACAACTGAGATCCGTTGACCACGGCGACATACTTGTCGCTGCAACCGATCGAATAGTACTGGCGTCCGGGGTCGCCGACGTCTTCCCGCCACAGGGTTTGCCCCGACTCCGCGTCCAAGACTTCCAACTGACCGCGATCGGTCAACGTGATCAGTCGGACCAGAGGCACGTCAACGGTTCGCAATTCGGTTTCGATTCCGAAGCGGCGCAAACGCCGTTGTTGATTCTTGGCCTGTCGGGTCGCCTCTTCGATCCCCGTCAAATGATTGCTGAAGTTGGTCTGGTCGGTAGCAAAGCGGGCGACCACTTTGCCCGATGGCTTGCCGGCATCATCCGTCGCTTCGCCGTCCGCCGCAGCCCCACCATCATCCGCTACGGCTTCATCACCGGCCGGCGTTGCTTCATCGCCGTCGACTTGAACGAGTTCGACGTACTGACGAGTATCCGTTCGGCTGACGTGTAGCTTCTGGTCGACGACCGAATCCACGCCCAACGCCACGCTCAGTTGGTGTTGGTAGACTTGAACCAAGCCATAAGACGACGCCGTGTCGGGCGGCATCAAGTTGTCAGCGGACGCCGATGAACCGGCAACCGCCGCCAGAACCGACCATCCGGCCAGGACCAGCAAGCCGCGTTGCAAAGGCATGGCAAGGCGGGTCGGGGCGGACACGCAAAACGACGGACCGAACGCAGGAATCGACTGCACGAGATCATCCACGAAGGGCAAGAAGGGGATGGAAAAGACTTTGGCCGGTTGAATCGCGGAAAGACGATCGTGACGGGATCGACCATGGCCGCACAACACGGGCCGAACGACACATGGCGAAACCGGTTCCGCCACGCGTTGACGACGACTGACCAGATCGTAGTCTAACTGCCTTAGTCGCCCGTCGCGAATCAAAGCCCCCCGGCGGCGAGTCACGCGGAGCGACCGACCGTCACGACCGCACCCCTGGCACGACTTGTACGGATTATTCAGATCATGAACCTGGCCCCCCACCGCATCCTGATGATCGTCGGCGACTTTGTGGAAGACTATGAAGCGATGGTGCCGCTGCAGATTTTGCAAACGCTGGGGCAGGACGTCGTGACCGTTTGCCCGGACAAAAAGGCGGGCGATTTCGTGGTCACCGCGATCCACGATTTCGAAGGTCACCAAACGTACAGCGAAAAACCGGGACACCGCTTCGCCATCACCGGTGATTTCGCGTCGATCGACCCGGCGGACTTCGACGCGTTGGTAATCCCGGGCGGCAGGGCACCGGAATACCTGCGGATGATCGATCGGGTGTTGGAACTGGTTCGCCACTTCTTCGACACGGACAAGCCCGTCGCCGCGATCTGTCACGGACCACAGATTCTGTCAGCCGCCGGCGTGCTGCAGGGGCGTCAGTGCAGCTGCTATCCCGCGGTGGCGGCGGAAGTCACTGTCGGCGGCGGCCAATACGTCGATCCGGCCCCGACCATGGATTCGGCCCATGTTCAAGGCAATCTGGTCACCGCACCGGCCTGGCCGGCACACCCTGCCTGGATGCGTGAATTCGTGACGCTGCTGGAAAATTCGGGAAAATAGGTGGTCAACCGCCGGCGCGGGAAACTTGTCTTTACCCCCAACCGGCCTGGCCGCTAACATTGGCGGTGAAACTCCCGCGTGGACAGATCATCAGCCTAATGATCGGCCTGGATCCGGCCCCGCGGCAATCACGGACGGTCGAATAAGGAATTCACCATGGGCGGAGTCCCGGTGCTACTGTTGGTCGCCGCATTGGGCATGGATAGCGGCTGGTGCAGCGACGAAAACGGCGACACGCAATACATCATCCAGGTCGAACCGGACAAGTGGGATGACGTGCGTCGGGCCGGCGAGATCACCAGTACCTTGCCGGCGGAATTGCACGGTCGTGTCACGAAAGTCGTGATCCGAGTCGGAGATGATCCGCTGCCGCGGGACACCCCAGAAGTCGTCGTCCGAAAACCGGCCGGCGGTTTTGGTGTGGTTTGCGAAGGCCCCGTGATTCCCACCGTCGTCGATTGCGACGACCTGGACGCGATGCCCGCGCCCACGATTTCGGACAATGCATTCGGCACAGGCAATCGCCAATCCGAAAACCTTTCCAAGGCTTCAGGGCAAACGGATCACCTCGCATCATCTGATTCCGCCGAATCGTCTGATCATCCGACGACTCGGGTGATGAAGCCCGATCCACAGTTCGGCGGCTTCAATTTCCCTGGAACCTCCGCCAACAGCCAAGCGAACAACGCCAATACGGCCGCCGACCCGCGTTCCGGTGTGGTTCCACCACCGTCACCCAGTCGCGCCGCAACGGCCCAGCCCCGCGCCGGCGGTCCCAGCACGGCCCCGTCCACCGGACCGAATAACTATTGGCTGCCCGACGGCACGACGCCACGCAACAACCCAACGTCCTCGGGTCCCTCGCAACCCAGCACCCAACCGTCAAACGGCTTCAATACGACCGGTTACCCCGGAACAGGCGGCCCAGAAACGACTCAGCAGGTTTCCAACACGACTCCCGTTCTGCCGCCTGCCCCGTCAACCACATCGACCGGTCCTGGAACCGGCGCCGCATCGCCGACCGGTTCCGCTTCGTCGTTTGGTCAAGTGCCGGATAACTTGAACATCAACGGCTATCGCAACACGGCCGCCAATTCCAGTGCCGACGCCTACACCTACCGCAGCACGGAACCTTACCTGGGCCCCAAACCTCCGTCTTCGCAGACCGGCTACGGCGCCGGCTCCAACCCGAACAGCAATCCCCCTGGTACCGGCGCGCCAGGAACCACGGCCACCGAGGCCCCCAATCCCTATCGCACGGACACAATTTCGGCGACGTGGAACCGAATGAATCCAACCGACATCCAGTGGAACATGAACCACGGATGGACCCCGGAGACGTTCGAAAAGTTTCGCTTGCAGGGCGGTCATCTCTACAAGAACGCGTTGCCCGTCAATCCGCAGGGCTATCCCATCAACGCCCAGTACCAAGCGGTGTCCAACCAACAAGTCGCTTTGGAATACGTGACGCCTCGATTGGCCAGCGCCGGAAATGCAACGCCCGCGACCGGCGTTTCCACGGGCGCACCGTCATCGACCGGCGCACCGGCTGGACGCGTCCCCAGCTACGACAATCCCTTGTTCGCCCAAGGCGGCAACGCATCCAGACCCGGCACCAACGCGAATGGCGGTTCACCAACCGACATCTTGCCACCGCCCGTATTTCCGGGATCCGACCCGGCGAAAGATCGCTATCAATCCAGCGACCCGTATGCAACGACCACCGATCCACGTCGACGCTCCGGCGACCCGCGTGACGCAGATGGCAGGTATGCCGATTCCAGGTATGCCCGTGATCGTGACTATCCGACCGACCGCTTCGGTGATGATGCCGATCCGCGATATGCCGACAGTCGATCGCGTGGCTTGGATCCCCGCGACGGCGATCCGCGTTTGGACGATCGCTATCGCGACAGCCGCTTCTCGGATTCCCGATATTCGGACGATCGCCGGATCCCCCGTCGTGACAATTCCGATTCGATATCGGACTCTTATCGTGGCGATCGATACGCTCAATTGGACCGTGGTGACAGCCGCTTCGATGCTGACGCTTCTTACCGAGACCGGCTTTCGTCGTCTCGGAATGACGCGGGCACTGGCTTGGCTCGTGACCGACCGACCGCGAATGACTCGGCATTGCCGCCACGTGTGGCCGCCGGCCAATCCCCCAGCCCCAGCGACCGAACCTCCAACGTACAACCGTCAAAGGTGGAAGAGGTCGATCCACGGGCAAAGAAATTGATCGCGGCGCAACCTTTCTTCACCACGTTCCTCTTGCTATCAATCGTTGGTAACGTTTACTTGGTCTTCTGGTTGAAGGGGCTGCGACAGCAGTTTCGCGAGATGGTGATCGCAAAACGATCCACCGGCGCGGGACTACCGTCAGACTGACAGACCAATTCAAGGGGCAAGGCGGGGTTCCACAGATGGATGAATCCCACCATAATTACACTTACTAATGGATTTTGCCCTTCAATTATCAGCCTCGCACTACCCTACTCGCGTAAACTGTATTACCCCTTGAAAGGGGACTTTTTTTCAGTGCTGTTTTTCGGCTCGTTTCCGCGTCATCCTAAGGGACCCGACGCGGGGATCATCCGATCCCTCACTGGAGGAAAGTGATTCACCTGCCACCGTGATGTGCCACGGACAATTCCAAATTTGGGGTGTCCGAAAAGCGTCGGTGATGGCTTGGTGAGGTGTGTGAGGGGTATCACGTGGCCGTGACTGGTGGGGAACTTAAGCCTCCCTATTGGTGGCACGCAACATGCAGTGTCCGCCAATGTCGGGGTGAGAGTGTCACCCATCAAAATGAAAGAGGAGTCAGAGAATGACCAAGAACCTATTAATCGTCGACGATCACGAGATCGTCCGCATGGGGCTGAAAGTTGCGCTGCAAGACACCGACATTCAGATCGTTGGTGAAGCGGCGTCGGCTGCTGAGGGGCTAGCAGCGGTTGAAAAATTGAACCCGGACGCGGTCCTGTTGGACATCCGGATGGACGGCGGCGATGGGCTTAACGCCTTGGGCCGTTTGAAGCTGGACCACCCGGATCTGCCGATCATGTTGTTCAGCGCTTATGACAACCCGACCTACATCGCTCGCGCCGTGGCATTGGGTGCCGCCGGATACGTGCTGAAGTCGGCATCGAACGACCGCCTGATCGAAGCCCTGCAAATGGCTTTGGCCGGCGAATCGGCTTGGACCCGCGAAGAACTGCGACGCGTCACCGGCGCGCTGGCAACGCCGCGAATGAGCCAAGACATCGAAGTTCCGTTGACCCAACGCGAAAGCGAAGTCCTGCGTCAAATGGCTCTCGGCCTGACCAACAAGGAAATCGCAAAGATGCTGGGAATCAGCTACGAAACGGTCAAGGAACACGTCCAGCACATCCTGCGAAAGATCGGCGTTTCCGACCGTACGCAAGCCGCGGTTTGGGCCGTTCGCAAAAACTTGGTCTGATCGATCCACCACTTTGATTAGGGCATTCCACAATGCCGGATTTGGGAATGCCTGAAACGGCGTTGCGGTCGTTTCGGCTGTCAATGCGTACCGAGAGGTACGATTACCGTACGCCGATGAAATTCGGCGGCCGGGTGGTGAATGACGTGACCGTGGCTTCGGTCGATTGCCAGGCGGAAACGTCGATCGGCAGTGCAACGGGTTTCGGTTCGATGACGATGGGGGTCGCCTGGGCTTGGCCCGACCCCGATCTGACGGCAGACCAGAAGCTAGAAATCGTTCTGGAGTTGATGGAACGTCTGGTCGAATTGTTCAACGATTCGGCCTTGGCGGGCCACCCGCTGGACATCTGCCACCAGTTGGCCGAACAGCGATCCGCCATCGCGGACCAGATCTATATGGAACGCGGACTGGGCGAAACGATCCCAGAATTGGCGATATTGCTGGCCGCTTCGCCCATCGAGGCGGCGATATTCGATGCTCATGGCAAGTCCAACGGGCAAAGCAGTTACGCTTTGCTGGGCCGGGACCATCTTCCCGGGGATCTGTCACGTTTTCTGGGTGACGATTACCGCAATGTGTTCCTTGACGAACTGATCCGCCCCCAGCCGGTGGATCAGTTGCCGCTGTACCACCTCGTTGGTGCGCTGGACCCGTTGACCAACGCTGACGTCGACACGCCCGTGGGCGATGGGTTGCCCGAGACGCTGGGGCAATGGATTCAGCGAAACGGGCTGACGCACCTGAAGATCAAACTGGACGGTGACGATCTGCAGTGGGACGCCGACCGTGTCGCTCGCGTTCATGCAGTGGCCACGCAAACACGTCCTGATCTGGGCGACGGCTGGTCGTTCTCGTTGGACTTCAACGAACGCTGCCGTGACGAAAATTACGTCTTGCGGATGCTGGACCTGCTGCAACAGGAGGCCCCCGACGCGTTGAAATGCGTGGGCTATATCGAACAGCCGACGCACCGCGATTTAACGCGGCGACCGGCGATCACGATGCACCGTGTCGCAGAAAGCCTGCCGGTCGTGATCGACGAATCATTGGTGGATCTACACAGTCTGCGGACGGCGATGGACCAGGGTTATTCGGGGATCGCGTTGAAGGCCTGCAAGGGCCACTGCGAAGCGATCCTGTTGGGCGCGGTGGCCGTTCGCGAAGGCCTTTATCTGTGCGTCCAAGACCTGACTTGCGTTGGCGCATCGCTGTTGCATTCTGCGTCTCTGGCGGCACACATTCCGGGCGTGACGGCGATCGAAAGCAACGGTCGCCAATATTGCCCGCAGGGAAACCAGCGGTGGATGGAAGGATTCGGCGAATTCTTCGAAATCCGTGACGGGCGAGTGCCCACCGCAAAACTGGCGGGGAACGGACTGGGATACGGTGACGACCCCGCGTGGGATTCCGACAAGGCCTGAATGTTTGCGATTTGCCGGCGGCCCGGCATGGTGCGTCGATTGGGCGCATAGAGCCAGCGGCCATCGTCATCTGCCCACATGCGGACACCATCCGATCGCCGCGTGAACGCCGATCCAATTTGGTGTGGAGTTTTTTCCAATTTCTCCGGCGCCATCTAGAATGTTGTTCAGATGTGTGTGCCGAAGGTCGGTTTGCCAGGCGATCAAGACCGCAGCATCAGGGTGCCCGACCGAAACATTGACGCATGCAAGTGGTTTCAATGGTATGAACACATTCCGAATTCTGGCGGCGTTGACCGCCCCGATGATTCTGGCAACGACGCTTTGCGCCCAGCCGCCCTTTGGCGGACGTGGCGGTGACCGGGGCGATTTTGGCGGACGCGGTGGTGGACCTCCCGGTGGCGGCTTTGGTGACCGCGGCGGGTTCGGTGGACGCGGCGGTGGACCTCCCGGTGGCGGCTTTGGTGACCGCGGCGGGTTCGGTGGACGCGGCGGTGGACCTCCCGGCGGTGGTTTTGGGGACCGCGGTGGCGATCGAGGCAGTCGCGGCGGCGGTGATCGAGGCAGTCGCGGCGGCGGCGGACCGAGTGATTTTCTGAGCCGGTTGGATCGCAACGGAAACGGCGTCTTGGATCCCGACGAACAACAGGGTCCTGCCCAATTCCTGATCGGTCGGTTGCAACGCGAAGACTCCAGCATTCGTCCCGGATCCCCCATTCCACTTTCCAAGGTCACCAGTGCCTTTGAAAAGATGCGTGGGGGCGGCGGTGATTCGCGTGACCGTCGTGATTCGCGAAGCGATCCCGCCAACGATGCAATGGAGGTCGAATTGTTGGTGCCTGGATTCGACGCCGTGGTCGAATTCGATCCCATTTTGGGCTTCGGACCCAACGCGGAAATGATGGCCGTCCCGGTCAGCGACGCGGATCGACGCGAAGCGACCGAACGGATGCAGCGATACGACCGCAACAAAGACGGCTTTCTTAGCAGCAATGAAATGGAACGCTTTTCCGGCGATCCCATGGCGTTTGACCGAAACAAGGACGGCAAGCTTAGCTTGGATGAATTGGCCGTTCGCTACGCCAGACGTCGCGAAGCCCGCGAAGACGATCAGCGAAGACGCGATAGTGATCGTCGTCGCTCTGATGATCGAGACGATTCCGAACCGGTGGATCGTTATGACGGTCGAAAGTCGTATCGAATCATCGCCGGGGATGGCACCGACGGATTGCCGGGCTGGTTCATCGACCGCGATGGCGACAAGGACGGTCAGGTGCTGATGTCGGAATACACCAATGAATGGACCGACGCCGTGGTCAAAGAATTCAACGGTTGGGACCGAAACGGCGACGGAACCATCACGAGTGATGAAGCCAGGATCGGTGTCGAACGCGGCCCGGTCAGTTCCGACGGCGGATCACCCGCCCCATCGTCGATCGCAAGTTCATCATCCAGTTCGTCGTCTACCGCCACCGCGACAGCGGGCGATGTGGAGGTCAGCGACCGTGACATGGCCTATGCCGAACGCATTGTGAAGCGATACGACGCCAACGGTGACGGGGTGTTGGTGCCATCGGAATATGAGAAGATGCTGATGAAGCCGACCGGTGCGGACACCGACCGCGACGGTCGCGTTTCGATTCGTGAATACGCCGAATCCATGGCACGTCGACGCGCCCAATGACATCTCCGCCGGTCATCACACGTCTAAGCGACCCCGAATTTGGTTCGCTATGTGATGACTTGGCTGCCCAAGCTTCCCTATGGAACGCTCCGGAACACTGGCCCGGCGGCCCGATTCACCAGTGCGCCGCGTCCGGTGCCTTAAGATGGACACTTTCGTCCGACCATGGCGGTGTTGATTGGCCGCCGGACCGTCAGTTGTTGGCTTACCTGCGACTGGCTCAGGCCGATCTGACAACGACGTTCGTCCTGACCCAGTACGCCGGTGCCTGCCGTCGCATTGCGGGCAGCGAGAACGCGGCGGTTCGTGCCCAGCACCTGGAAGCCTTGCTGTCGGGTGATCGCTTCGGAACCGTCGGGATCAGCCATCTGACCACAAGCCGACGCCACTTGGACCGTCCCATTCTGTCGGCCCGCCAAACCGATGAAGGTGGATTGATTCTTTCCGGCGTCGCACCATGGGTGACCGGTGCCGCTCACGCCGAAGTGATCGTTTTAGGTGCGAAGCTGGATGACGGCCGAGAGGCCTTGGTGGCGGTGCCCACCGACCTGCCAGGCGTCCACTGCGGCCCAGGAGTTTCGATGATCGCATTATCGGCAAGCTGCACCGACATGGTCCGCCTCGATGACGTCGTCGTTTCACCATCGATGATCGTCGCCGGTCCGGTCGAAGACGTCATGAAGACCGGGTCGGGCGGGGGAACCGGCGGGCTGCAAACATCCGCACTGGCTTTGGGACTGGCGGCGGCGGCCATCGATTTCTTGGCCGATGAATCCGTCGCACGACCCGACCTGGCACCGATTGCGGATCAGCTGCAACGTGAATGCGATGCACAACTGGACAATCTGCTGGCGGCCGCCAACCCGCCGGGCGAAGACCAACATCTGCAGCCGGAAACTAAAATCCCCAGCGATCCGATGGCCATCCGAGGCCGGGCGAACGACTTGGTCATGCGTTGCACCCAAGCCGCGATGACCGCGGCCAAGGGTGCGGGTTTTGTCGAAGGCCATCCGGTGGGACGCTGGTGCCGCGAAGCTCTCTTTTTTTTGGTTTGGAGCTGTCCCCAACCAATCGCCCAAAACCATCTTTACAATCTTGCCGGGGTGTCGGGCGACACCGCCGGCTGATGTCCTTTCCGTGGCGTCGGTTGCCGCCCGGACTATTCCGGCTGGGCAAGTTGCCAATGGATAAAGTCCGATTCCGCTTCATTGAAGTCCACAACTTTGTCGACCAGCGGCATCTTGATCACCTTGACCTCCGGCTCGGGCTCGACATTACGCATGAAGCTCTTTTTCGCACTGAACTTGGGTTTCTGCATTGCCGATTCCAGCGTCCCGTGATCGGCATCGACTTTCTTGTTGATGTAATAGCGAACAAACGTGTCGTTGGAACCACCACCGAATAACACATCAACAACGTTGTCGTCGCCGCCGTCCAAATAATCGCTGGCGGGACCGCCGAACAGCATGTCTTCGCCCTCGCCGCCGTACTGGACGCTGACCAAGTGGTCGGCTCCCTCGTCCACAAATTCCTCGACGTCGTCAAAGAAGCAGACGTCGTCCCCTCGCAGCCCGAAGAAGATGACCAAGACCAATTCGTCGAACTCGAACTCTTGTTTGATGTTGTCGGTGTGGTTCCAGTCGTCCGGTTCGGCGTAGGTCAACTTGATTTTGAATTCATCTCCGTCGATCGAGATCTTGCACTCGTCGTCCAGATCGGTGCCGGTCACCGTGACGATTTGGTTGACTTCGTCGTAAACGATCGACTGGGCCGGTGCGTTGGTCCAAGCCAGAGCACACAAACACAGTACAGCGAACAGACGTTTCATCGGGTTTCTCCCATGCGGACAGGGTTCAGTTAGACGCCGAAACGCGATCTGCTCGGTTGCCGGCGTGGTTGTTTCTGATCTACCCAGCGTGGAAGTCACGCCGATGCAACGGGCAAAAAACACCGACAGTCGACGAAGCGGTGCCGTCACCTACCAGAAGTCGACGTCAGCCGCCAAAATTCACAGTCTGAGACATTTGGCACTCGTTCCCCACAACCTTCGTCAGCGATGAATCAAACAGCGGCTTCCGACCCCGACAACGGCGATGATTTCACCGACCCACGTGTGGCACGTCGGTCGAAACTACAAAAATTGACGGACATGGGGATCGATCCGTTCGGCGGCCGTTTCGACGACCGAACCTGGATCGGCGACTGTCATGCGATGAGCGATCAGGTCAAATTCCGGACCGCGGAAGGCGAAACGATTGATCTGCCCGATTTCAATGATGACTCGGTGGACTATCGACAATGGAAAACCGATCACGGCCCGGGCGAAGAAATTGGCCCAAAGGTTCGTGTCGCCGGACGCATTCAGTTTGCGCGACCGACCGGCAAACTGATCTTTCTGAACATCAAAGACTGGACCGGCAGCCTCCAGATCTTCATCGGCAAGAAGCAAGTCGGCGACGATTTTGAACTCGCCAAACTGTTTGACTTGGGCGACCTGGTGGGCGCCGAAGGACGACTGGGACGCACGAACACAGGCGAACTGACCGTGTTCGCCGAAAAGCTGTTCTTCCACACCAAGATGCTGGAAGTCCCGCCGGAAAAACACGCGGGATTGACCGATCCGGATCTGAAACAGCGAATGCGTTACGCCGACATGGCGTTCAACGATGGCGTCATGGAAACCTTCATGGCCCGCACCAAGATCATCCAGTCGATTCGCCGAACGCTGGACGATCAACAGTTTTGCGAAGTCGAAGGGCCCACACTTCACGCGGTCGCCGGTGGTGCGGCGGCACGACCTTTCACCACGCATCACAACGCACTGGACATGCCGTTGTACATGCGGATCGCGCTCGAATTGCATCTCAAGCGTTTGATGGTCGGCGGCATGGAACGTGTTTACGAACTCGGACGCGTGTACCGCAACGAAGGCATTAGCCCGCGGCACAACCCGGAATTCACAATGCTGGAGGCGTATCAAGCCTACGGCGATTACGGGACGATGATGGACCTGACCGAACGGTTGATCGTCGATGCGATCGACGCGATCGGTGGCGGTTACGTCCGGCCGTTTGGCGACGTGGACATCGATTTCACGCCACCGTTTCAACGTGCCACTTATGCCGAACTGTTCGCCAAGGCCACCAATGTCGATCCGGCGGACGAATCCGCGGTCATCGAACTGGCCAAGAAACTGGGTTTAGAAACCGAAGGCAAACATCCGGACGTCGTCCGCAACGAGATCTTCGAAGAGAAGGTGGAAGATACGCTGCAAGGTCCGATCTTTGTGATCGACTATCCCGCCAGCATTTGCCCGTTGACCAAACGCAAAGCGGATCAACCGGAGATCGCCGAACGCTTTGAATTGTTTATCAATGGAATGGAACTGGCCAACGCGTACACCGAACTGAACGACCCGGACCTGCAACAAGCGTTGTTCGAAACGCAATTGCAAGGTCAAGACGACGAAGATAGCATGGCCAAGATGGACCATGACTTTATCCGGGCGCTTCGTTACGCGATGCCGCCGGCAGGCGGACTGGGCGTCGGCATCGATCGTCTGGTCATGCTGCTGACCAACAAGCGGTCGATCCGCGACGTGATTCTGTTCCCCGTGCTGCGTCCGGAAAAGGATTCATGATGTCAAACAGGCAGCATTAAGCACGACAAACCGTGACGCAAAACGGCTCGCCCGAATCACCTTCGAGCGAGCCGTTTTTTTGTCGGCAATCAACGAAGCAAGCAATGATCCCGTGAATCTGTTCTATGCACCCGCTGCGGCAACCGGCATCGGCGCGATTTGATAGGCTCGCGAGCGGAACAAGAAATCGATGATGTTTCCTTCGTGCGGCTGCAACCAATTCAAGCGGTTGGTTGGAATCGGACCGATATTCAACCGATCAATCTCAACACAGTTCGCGGCGGCGTGTTGCAGTTTTTCGTTCCCCGTCAAAACGGTCCCGACCAATGTCGGTCCGATCCGTCGCAACATCTCCGATTCCGGACATTCAACGACGCTGACGAACGGGAACATGTATTCCTTGGCTGCCACACCACGATCGGGCGAATCGGCGTGGACCACCATCGGCCGCAGGTACGCACAATGCTCACGCTCGATCAGTTTTTCACCGAACGATGCCGTCATGTCGGTCACGCCCGATTCGGCCAAATCTTGCTGGACCATCGCGTGAGTGCCGGTCGCCATGGCGGGAACCGTGAACGCGGCCAATTGTGCCTCGTCATCGGCGGGCGGCCGGACATCGACAGGCCCCAATCGCTCGGCCAATGCTTGGGCAATCTCTTTGGTGTGACGACTGGCCCAAATGCCGCTGCAATTGATGCAACTGCGTCCGGAATTGCTCAGCACGCTCTCCACCATCACGTCCAAGTACTGTTCCCAATCATCGACCACATCATCGGCAATCAAGATCTTGGAAAATCCAGGACCGTGAGGCTGCACACGGGGATTGCCGGCGTGCTGGGCGACCGTTTGGGCGCTACCGAAAATCATACTGCGTGGTGTCTTGGTCATGATGGCCCCACCCGCATCATGGCCACCGGGATAAAGACCAAACGCTTCGGCTGGCACACCGGCCTGCATGAAAGCCGCGACCATTCGATAGGGCGTCCAGGGTTCCTGTGACCCCGGCTTCAACGCCAGACCAACCTGCAACGGAATCGCGGGCAGCCAAAGCGTGTGAACCCCGGGTGAATTGTTAGGCAACACAGCACCAAGCACCGGAGTCTGTGCCTGAAAGCTGACGGTGACGCCACGACCTTCTTCGCCATACCCACGTGCCAAGATCGAAAGATCCAGACCGCGGGTCAGGCAATCCAAGATCTGGTCCATGTTGGACAACACAAAGCTGTTCTTGGTCATATTCGAACGGCACATGTGCTCGGGCAGTCCGGTACTGGCGGATTGCTGATGCACAAAGTCGTCGACCGTCTGCACGCTGTCGCCCACTTTCAAGTCGGCATTTTCAAACAGCTGCGCCGCCTGCTTACACTTTTCAATCAAGTCTTCAGGCGAAAGTTGCAAGAGCGCTTCACGAGCCTTGTGAGCTTTTCGCATGTCGCGTCCGACGATCCCGCCGCCAACGGTTCCGACCTTGGCAATGGGTTCACCGGTATCAAAGTGCACGACATCGTTGAACTCCAACGATTCGTACGGCTTCCCCCAACGCAGCGGACTAAGCGTGATCATGATCGATCCAATCTCAAACAGAATGAAAGTCAGAAGTTAGAACGGTGACGACCGGCTTGGTCCGGTCTGACAAAGGTGAGGACCGGCGTCACGGGACAAAATGCAACAAGCCCAAAATCCCAAGCCGGCGTCAAATCCCAAGCCGGCGTTGTACGGCGAAAAAACCGTCAATCGCCAGCGTTGCAAACAACGTCGATTGATTGCATCGGCGGCCGATGGTCGCATTGCAATGCACAGCGATCTTAAAAGCGTGATTCGATGCCACGCGTTGTTCACAAGTCCATCGCAGCTACGACGCCAATCCGATGTGACCGACCGGCGAAACCATACCGCGGTTTAGTAGACGCCGACGGTCGTCGCGCTGGCCAATTCATGAAACGGCCGCACTCCGCTGACACCGTCCCAGGGATACGTATCAAACGGCATTTCGCGTTCGCCTTCGTCACGTTCCATGAACCCGGGGACGAAGAACTCGTCAGTCAATGTGTAAAGCTTCACGCGACCGGTTTCGCCGTAGCCTACCACGCTATCGTAATCCTCGAACTGGACAACTTCGGTGACCGCACGTGGCTGTGGTGCATAGTAGCTGATCTTGTAACCATCACTGGCAGTGACCGGTTTACTGCATGCCAACCCCATCAGTGTGTTGCCATAGGTCGGGGTCATGTAGATGCCACTTTCTTCCGGCGGCCCATCCAGCAATTCTTCAACACAAAATCGCGTCCACTGGGGCGTGAACTCGGTGCCGCCGGAAAAAATTCCGGTGATGCCACATTCGCCCAAACTAGTCCCACGCTCTTCAAGAGCTTCGCCCAGAGATTCCAACAACTTTGGCGTTGCAAACATGCACTTCACATCGTGACCCGCCGTCAGGATCGTGATCGCTTGGTCGATGCAGTGTTTCTTGTATTCCTCCAGGTGTTCCATCCAGCCCTTCTTGATCAGCTTGACCACCCAGCGGGGATCCAGATCGATACAGAAACAAATCCCGCCACGGTGCTGCGCCAGGTGCTCCACGGCCAATCGCAAACGCCGGGGTCCGCTGGGTCCCAGCATCAACCAGTTCGCGCCCTTGGGAAAGTATTTTTCCGGCAGGGTGTCACTGAACAGCTCGTAATCCTTCCAGTGGTCTTCAATCACCACGCGGCTCTTTGGGATCCCCGTCGTGCCGCCCGTTTCGAAAACGTAGGTCGGCTTGCCTTGATGGCCCTTGGGTACCCAGCGAGTCACCGGGCCGCCACGCAACCATTCGTCCTCGAAGTGCGGGAACTTCTTCAAATCATCAAAGCCCTTCACGTCGGTCAGCGGGTCGAAGTTCAGTTCGCGTTTCTTTTCCAACCAAAACGGACTGCCGGTATCGTCGCTGAAGTGCCAATGAACAGTCTTCAGGGTGTGTTCGTTCAAGCGGTCACGGGCTTCAGACACCTTCTTTTGGATCTCGGGATCCACGCCAGATTCGGCAGTACTCATCAACGCTCTCGCTACGGGGGTAGGGCGGGTGAAGGGGTTGGGCAGGAACGTCCCTGGACGTCTTACACAGTATGTCGACTCGGGAAGCACTTGACGATAACGCCGCGACCAGAAAACCCGAAGCGTTGGGACCGATCGGCGACGACGCCCTTCAACCGTGAATGATCTTCGGAGCCGCGCGGTCGCCAAACGCTGAACGTCCGATCAACAACCGCAGCCGCCCACAGAACCAACAAGGCGTCGGCAAAAAAAAGCCACCGACGACATTCCAGCCGACGGTGGCAACGTGATTTCGATAGGTGACCGGCAGTCTCGGTACATCGCCAAGATCCGCGATCTCACCCAGCGGGCGATCAGGGCGACGCGGGGCTGACCGGTGGAGGAACCGGCACAAACGGCTGGTTGTTGTCATTGTCGTCAGATGCCGCAGCGATCGCCGCAATCGCGGCCAAGCCGATCAATTCACCGCCGCCACCGACGAATCCGCCGCCACCGCCCGCGCCGCTGGGGGCGACGTAGGTTCCCGGTGGGATCGTCAAAGCCGAACCGAAACCTTCCTCAACGACTTCATCCTCGATGGCATCATCGGTCCCGTCGCTCGGTCCGTCGTCCGATGTGTCGACTACCGGGTCGATGGTGCCGGGAGGTGCCAATTGAACCACCAACTCATCCGCGATCGGCTCGGCGAAGTATGACACCAGTTGGGCTTTCGAAGATGCACTGCTTCGTGCCTGTTTGTCGCTGCCATCGACCAATTCAAAACCAACAACGGCAACACCGGTGGAACGAGCGGCAACCAGAGCGTAGGCAGCCGGCGGCAATTCTTCGATCTCGAACTTGCCATCCAAATCGGTCACGGCTCTGGCCGCTTCGGCACCTTCGCGGAAGATAAAGATGTTCGTGTCGACCGCGGGCATCAGCTTGTCGCCAACAGCCCCTGGAAGATAAACGCGGCCGTGCAGCTTGCCTCCGATACGGCGGACTCGCGACGACACTCCGGCGGCGACTTGCTTCGACAAACGCGTCAAATCCACCGATGCCATCGGGTCTTGGCCGGTCGACGCGGCACTGACGTAACGTCCGACCGCTTGCTGAACCAATGCGCGATCAATCGATGCAACGCTGAGGGCGGCCGTCGTGGGATACACGGCCGAATCGCTTGCATCCGAGGCGATCACGTGGACCGCGGCGATTCCCCAGACGTTTTCACCACGTGCCGACAAGGCGTAAGCCCCCGGCGGGACATCACGCAGCGTAAACCGTCCTTTGGTACTGGATTTGGCTTCCCAAACCCGACCATTGACGTCGACCAGGCGAACATCCGCACGGCTGACGGCTTGGTCGATGTTTCCGTTTTGCGGAATCATCACCTCCCCCTGCAGGCGACCGTCATCGGTCAGGCGGACCCACTGCCGCAGCCCGCTGCCTTGGGCAAACACGCTGCTGCAGAATAACAAGGCTGCACCAACAGCCAACGATGCGGATTTCATTAGATTCATGCCTTCCCAGGGTGGAAACGACGTCAGATATTCAAGGTGTCAATCAAGCTGGTGCCACCGACGGGGTGCATGCAAACAGACCGCCGGCCCACAAATTCGTCAGATTGATGATAAATCCCCCCACCGGCATTTCAACAATCTTTCGGGATGCTAGCAAAAAAACAAAAGAAAACCGCGACTCATCGAGCCGCGGTTCCGTCATTTCAAATTTTCGATCAGGCCCACGTCAGGGGCCCAGATGATCGCCGATCACGGCGATGCGGGGCTGACCGGCGGGGGAACCGGAACGAAGGGGAAGTTATTCCCGTCGTTGTCGTCAGCGATCGCGGCGATCGCACCGATACCGGCCAGTGCAGCGAGGCCACCGCCCCATCCGCCGCCGTATCCGCCGCCACCACCGTAGCCGCCGTATCCACCAGCGTATCCGCCGCCGCCGCCACCGCAGCCACAGGCGGAGGTACCGAAGCCACAGTCAACAATCTCACCGCCGATCGGCGTTTCGGAGATCACTTCGTCGCTGATGATGATTTCTTCTTCACAGCAAGCCGGAACTGTTTCTACAACGACTTCCTCGACACAAGTGACGACTTCGGGAGCCGGTGCACATTGCATTTCGAATTGGGGGCAACAGTGATGTCCCAGCAGACCCACCAGGGTTTCACCGTTGCTGCTGACCGAGGTCGTGCGATCGATTTCGTTTTCGTCGACCAATTCGAAACCGGTCAGTCCCAGACCGGCGGTTCCGACGGCCATCAGCGAGTACTGACCCGGGGTCAACGCGTCAATATGGAACTGGCCGTTCTCGTCGGTGACGGCTCGAGCGACTTCGGCACCGTTACGCAGAACAAAAACGTTCATCGACGGTGCGGCCTTCAGCTCGCCGCCTTCGGCACCTGCCATGTGAATTTGACCGCTCATCCCACCGTTGTCCTGTGCAACCCGCGAAAAGCCTTCGCCGATCACGCGAGCGGCCAGCTTTTCCAGATCGACGCTGTCCATGGTGCTGCTGTTACGCTGTGCACTGGCGGGCAAGTACCGAACCAACGCCATCTTGACCATTTCGTGGTCAACGTTGGCCGCGGCCAGTTCAACTTCTTCGGGATACCCAGCCGCGTCATTCGCAACGACGTGCATCGCGCTAACCGCGAAGATGCCTTCGCCGCGTGCGGTCAGGGCATAAACGCCGGGGGCGACGTTATCGAACTGGAAGCGTCCGGTTTCGTCCGTTTGAACCGTGACGGTTTGGCCGGCAGGTCCGGTCAACGCCAGCGCCGCAGCCTCGACGGCTTGCGACGTTCCGTTCTCGGTGGGCAGAACAATTCGTCCGACCAAGTGCCCATCAGCGGTGGATCGCACCCACTGATTCGAAGTCAGATGGTTCCGCGTCAGCTGCACTGCGAATGCGGGCGTGATCATGCCCAACAGTGCCAGCAAAGGAACGAAGAAAAGCCGTTGCATTGGAGGTTTACCTCGAAATCGTCGATCAAGCGGGGGGTGTAACTCTTGTGAAGATAGGTAAGCGGTATGGATGATATTCTGCGACGCAACGGATTTCAACGACCGAATGACAACGAAATCGGAATAATGAAGAAAACCGGCACCCCCACGAGGGTGGACGACGAGCAGAAAACGCGAAAATACCGCTACTATCGGCCTCATTGGATGCATTCCCCCATCGGGTAGTTCTTTGAATTTTCGTCAAAAACTCGATTTTTCTCGAGTTCCCACCGTCGCCTTTGCCACCCCCTAGACGGTGAACAAATAGGCGTCGCAGCAATTCAGGATTGCGGTCAAAATGGCCGCAGCAGAACACGAAAACGCTCACTTGCCGCACACCAAACCCTCCATTCTTACTGCCACCTGGAGTCGGTCTGATGTCACCACCGACGATCAATCCTTTCGCACCGACGATCAATCTGCCCGAGGAGCGCCAAGGCATCTTCACGGAATTGGCGGAATGCGAGGGCAAAACCTTTCTTTACCGCCGCTTGAACGTCATGGGCCCCTTCTCGGGAACACTGCTGTATGACGGCCGATGGTTTCGGCAGAAGATCGAATTCGCTGGACACTTGGTTTGGTTTCGAATCAGCTGGCTGATCATCCACCGCAAAGCGGAGTTCCGTCTTCCCCCAGCGGTCGATCCCGAACAGCGATCATGCCGAATGGAAATCGACTTCTCTCGATTCCTATGGATCCGACGATTTCGTATCTGGATGGGCGAGACCCTGGTCTACGACGAAATCAACTGACGCTATCAATTTGCGAAGCCAACTTCGCACGTGGCTCGGCAACCGGCCAACGTAGCAACCGGCCAACGTAACTGTGCGATTCTGCTGAAGTCGTGATGAGCTGCCCCACCGTTGCCGAGGGACAGCCGGCAAGGGACGCGGACCGTATCCCCCCAATCTTCTACGCGGTGGTTTCGTCCGCCCCATCGCTCGGCCGAATGTGAAAGTCGCCCTTGGCCAATTCGTGATTCAGAATCTCCAACAGGGTTTGCAGGAACACCACGACCATGGGACCGACCAGGATTCCGATGGGACCGAAGACGCCGACGCCGCCGAGCACACTGAGCAGTGCCAACAGCGGGTGCAGCTGTGACCGCCCGTGCAAAACGAAGACTTTGATGACGTTGTCAATCGAACTGATCACCAAGGTGCCATAGATCAATAGAAAGATGGCTTGCCCCCATTGGCGTTCTACCAGCCCCAGCCAAACCACACAGGGCACCCAAACGGACGCCGCCCCAAGGAACGGCACCAGGGCCATGACCGTGGTCGCCAAGAACAGCAGCACGACCGAACCGGAAAACCCCAGAAAGAAATACGCGATTGCCGCCAAGACGCCCTGGGCAAGTGCGCTTAGCACCGATGCCAGCACGACGGCACGACTGGTCCGATCAAATTCCATCAACAGTCGACGTTCGTAGTTGTCATCCATGGGACTTAGCCGCATCAGCGTGTGGACCATCCCTGGACCATCGATCAAGAAAAAGTAGACCGAGATGACCATGATCAGGGTGCCAATCCCCAGAGTCACCAAAAACCCGCCGGTGCGACTGGTAAACTGAACAAACCAGGGTTGCAGCGTGTCTCGAGTGCTAAGAATCATCCGGTCGATTTCGTCATCACTCAGGTTGGCCGCCAAGCGGATGGGACCCCAGATCGATCCCCCCAGAACCTCCTGCATCCACCGTCGGGTTTTGGATCCTGCGTCGTCGCTTAGTTGTTGCAGACGGGCCATCAGATCCAAATCTTCGACATAGGACCGGGCAACGGGATCGTCAAATTCCCGGTTCTGCCAGCCTTTGATCTCGCTCAACAATTCATCCAGCGACTCGGCGGCGGACACCGCGGCCGGTGTGGCGGCGTCGCGTGCCGACTGGCTGATTGATTCATCGTTTTGCAGCGACCCCAGGATATCTTTGGCCTGCAAGACCTCCGACGTTTCAATTCGCTGTGGCTCACTGGACTGCAACCGGATGACAATTTCATCCAGGCGGCGGAAATATTCGGGATGCGGCACCGCCAAAGCCGTTTGCTCGCGGCCTCGTTCGATCGCCCGCTTCAAACTGCCCGCGTCGATTTGTTTCAACACTGAAGCAAACTGTCCGACCGCGACGACCACCAGCAACAGCAACGGCATCAACACGATGGTCAGAATCAACCCGGTGGTGATCGCCGCGGCGGTCCGCGGACGATTACCCATCCGGTGCAGAATCCACATGTGCACCGGGCGAAAGATCACGACCAGCAAGACGGCCAGGAACAACGGGACGAAGAATCCCGCCATGACTTTGTAGAACAACAAACCAACGGCGATGATGACCATCACCAACACCACCACTGACATGATCCGCGACAGCGATGGAAAGCTGTTGAACAGGCTGGAGGCCGCCGAATGGTGCGTCCCCACCGTCGAAACGGGGCGGTCGGCCGTCGGATCGGATGATGTCTTGCCGGTGTCCGCATCACGATCGATCGCGTCCCCGCCATCGACGTCGCCGGAGGAGGCCGACGGGGTTGGATCGGCCGGGTCGTCAGAATCCTTCATCGGAAGATCCGTCATCGGGGTTGGAAGTCGGGCGGCAAAAGGGGAACCGAACAACTGGTGTCCGCCGGCAGGATTGTGGATGATCGGCGTCGCGGTGCAAAGACAATCTTGCCGCATTCCCACACTCTCTGCCGCCGATCCAGCGCGTTGTCCAGCCCGATCGATTCCGAAACTCGCCCTCCAAAACGCAACTTCAAGCCGCTGATCCGGTGGACCAGACGCTTGGTGTTCGTGCTGGTCCTGGTGGGCTTGGCGGCGGCCGGTCGAAAAGCTGTCCAGCAGTGGCAAGCGGAGGTTCGATCGGCCGAAATTCGCCTAAGCGAACTGGACCGCCAGATTCAATCCATCAGCGTTCATTCGGGTGACGATGCGACGTTGGCTGCGCTGAGGCTGCAGCGAACCAGTGTCGCGAAATCCGTTCCCCGTGTCTCCAATCTGCGCTGGGGTTATATCGCTCTGGGTGCCTGCTGTTATGCATTATCACTGATGCCGCCCGGCTTGCTGTTACGACGCGCCGTTTTGGCAATGGGACAATCGTGCCGCCCCGGGGTCGCGGTGGCTGCCCAATTGATCGGTCATTTGGGCAAGTACGTTCCTGGCAAAGCGATGGTAGTCGTCTTGCGCGCCGACGTGATGCGTCGGCAGGGCGTTGCGGTGGTCCCCGCCGGAATCGCGGTGTTCATCGAAACGTTGTTGATGATGGCCGTGGGCGCCAGTTTGGGCGGTTTGATCATTTGCTTCCTTCCCGCCCCCGCGTGGATGCGATGGGCGGCCTTGGCCGTGGCCGCGGTGGCAACGCTTCCGACGGTGCCGCCAATTTTGAACCGAGCGGTCGACCGAGTCGCCCGGTCGCGTTCCGCGTGTGGCGACAATCCGTCCAACCCGCTGAATCACTGGGACGCCGGATTGTTTTTCGCCGGATGGGGCTACAGCCTGCTGGCATGGATCGGCATCGCGGCCGCGTTCACGTTTTTGGTTGTCGCGATCCCGCACGGCCCGCCGGATTCGGATCCCGCGGTCTGGTTGGAATCGCCCCAGACGGTCGACTTTGCCGGATTGGCGTTGGCCAGTGCCGCATCGATCAGTTTGGCGATGGTGATCGGATTTGCGTCACTGATCCCCGGAGGTGCAGGCGTGCGTGAATTGGTCCTGACAACCCTACTGGCACCGCTGGTCGGCCCCGCCGCCGCACTCTTGTCGGCGATTGCGGCTAGAGTTGTATTTTTGGTCGTCGAATGCGCGATGGCGTTGGCCGCGCAGACTTGGCTGCGTTTTCGCGTGGATGCGTCATCAACGATGGGTCCCGACCAGACGACCGCACCTTCCGCCTCCACGGACACGGCATGAACGATACCGCTTTGGCCGTCGAGCCACCGCCGGCCACCACCCAGCATCGACGCCTCGATTTGGCAATCGTGGTGCCCACCTTTAACGAACAAGACTCGTTGCAAGCCCTGCACGATGCGATCACTGAATCGGTCGACGACGCCGGCATTACGACCGAAATCATCTTTGTCGACGACGGATCATCCGACCAGTCGTGGCTACGCATCGAACAACTGGTCGCCAAGTCGTCGCGAACGCATGGGGTCAAGCTGCGTCGCAATTTTGGCAAAGCAGCAGCCTTGGAAGCCGGCATCGCGGCATCGACCGGGCGAGTGATCATTACGATGGACGCGGACTTGCAAGATGATCCGCAAGAAATTCCGCGGTTCATGCAACAGATCGATCAAGGTCTGGACGTCGTCAGCGGGTGGAAGAAAGTTCGTCACGATCCCTGGCACAAAGTCTGGCCCAGCCGAGTCTTCAATCGCTTGGTCAGTGGTCTGACTGGCGTGCAACTTCATGACCACAACTGTGGTTTCAAAGCCTATCGCCGTGAAGTCTTTGACGAAGTCCGGCTGTACGGTGAACGCCATCGATTCGTCCCCGTGTTGGCCGCTGAACGTGGTTGGAAAGTGGGCGAAATCGTCGTTCAGCACCATGCGCGCCCGTTCGGACAAAGCAAGTACGGTGTCTCGCGAATCTTGAAGGGATTCCTGGATCTGCTGACGATCTATTTCATCACCTCCTTTGGCAAGCGCCCGCTGCACTTGATCGGCGGGGTTGGGGTGGTGTGTTTTGCCGTCGGTGCCATCGGCATGTTGTACATGTCAATGATGTGGGTCCTGTCACGGACGTTTGCTTCGATCGACGTCCTGCACCTGCATGAAACGGCGATCTTTTACTACTGCATCTTGGCGGTCTTGCTGGGTGCCCAATTCATGCTGGCTGGACTGTTGGCCGAATTGATCGTCAGCCAGCAACCCGGTCGTCGCCCGGCAGCCAGCGTCGCCAAACGCGTCGGCTTTCGCCGCGACGAATCGCCCGATCACAGACAACATTCCACCGAAACGCCATCGAACGAATCGTAGGCTTCATGACATCATCCCCAACCAGTCCGCCGCATGGGCACGACCGAGATTCGGTACCGGTCGGTTCTCTGTTTTCTGTGCGACACCACTACGTCGTGATGGTGGTCATCGCCTTGGCCATCGCAGCCGGGCGGATCGCAACCGTTAGCAGTCGCGAAGGCAGCACCGCATTTTTGTCGGCCAATGACCGCAGTCGCTGGTGCACGATCGCCGCGTTGGTAGAAGACGGGACCTTTGCCATCGACCGCCAGATGCGTTTGAAAGATGCCAAAGGACGCCGGCACTGGCAAACGATCGATCGCGTCCAGCATCGTGGTGAAGACGGTCGGCGTCACGATTACAGCAGCAAACCGCCGCTGTTCCCCGTGTTGGTCGCTTGGCTGTACTGGGTGGTGAATCAGTGCACCGGAATGACGCTGACGCAGCAGCCGATTTATCTGGCAAGGATCATCTTAGCAGTGGTCAACTTGCCAATGCTGTTGGCCTTCTGTGTTGCGACAATCTTCAGCGTCCATCGTATAACGTCGTCCGATTGGACACGGCGGATTCTCTCGGCCGCGACATGCTTCGGCACAATGCTGATCCCGTTTTCCTTTTCGCTGAACAATCACTTGCCGGCGGCATCCGCGACCGCCGTGGTTGCGGCGTTGTTCCTCTGGCTTTCCCGCCGCCACAGCACCGACACAAATCAACGCACCGGAGATCGTTCCGGCTGGATGTCCTGTCTGTTAGTTTCATTGTCGGCCGGCGTCGCGTCCGGGTGGGTGGCTGCCAATGAATTGCCCGCACTGTCGATGGTCGGATTGTGGGGATTGCTATTCTTGTATTGGGACCGCCGCACGGTCATCGGCTACACCCTGGGAATCGGTGTGGTGGCCGCCGCGTTCTTCTGGACCAACTGGATGGCTCATCAAAGCCTGCGTCCCCCGTATGCCCATCGTGGCGTCGGTCCTTTGGTGGCGACCATGGATGCCGTCGAACCGAATCGGGCCGTTGAAGCGATCACCGGTCAGTTGCGTTCCGCCGAGGCTTTGGATCCACAGGAGTCCGTCGAATCACTGGTCGATTCTGACGAACCGGGCCGATGGCGTGCGGTAACCGATGCACAGCGGTGGTTTGCCGTCACCGCGGACGTGGCGTCCGGCGAAGTTGCCGAAAACCCGGTCCAGTCGGCATCGCGCTGGCGGATCTATCCGTGGGATGACTGGTATGAATATCCGGGCAGCTATTGGCAGACCGAACGCAGCGGTGTGGATCGTGGTGAACCGTCGCGAGGGACCTATCTTTTCAACGCGACGGTGGGGCACCACGGCCTGTTTTCGCTGACGCCGTTGTGGTGCCTGGTGCCGCTGGGATGGTTGTTCGCGGTCGCCGGACCATGGCGAACCGAAGTTCGTGATCAAGACGTTGTTCGCCTGTCCGACGGTCGGGCGGTTCGCGCGATGATGATTGCCATCATGATCGCTTCGCTGGTTTGCTTCGCGTTCTACATGGCACGCCCCAAGATCGACCGCAATTATGGGGGCGTCAGCACGTGCTTTCGTTGGATGCTGTGGTTCGCGCCACTGTGGGTGCTGTGCTGTGTTCCCGCGGTCGATCGTGTTTCACGGTCCCGTTGGGGACGTTTCACGATCATGGTTTTGCTGGGCCTGAGCGTCTTTTCCATGTCCACGGCATTGGATTCCCCTTGGCATTCCCCCTGGCTGTACCGGTACTGGGATTTTTTGGGCTGGCTGGACGGCTGACCGGATCACTACCATCGCCGGTCACCGCGCACCGCATGACCGGTGGGCGTGTTTGCCGAGAAAACGTTTTCGGCAACAGGAATCCACGCTAACTTTTTCGCGATCCAGCTTGAACGGCACGGAAGCCACGTCGAAGCCCAGGCCCTCGGCCTTTGGTCCGGGGACGTTTCTGATTGCGCTGTTAATTTTGCTGGTGCTGATTCTGGGCCAGGCTTCGCTGCCCGATACGGTCGGGGAACAGGCGCGTTTGGTACTGCTACAAAAACTGCAGGCCCACTACCCGCACCTGGTCGTTTCCATCGGACGCGGAAACTATGACGAAGACGTCGGACTGACATTCGAAGACATCGAATTCCGCGACCCCACACACGGCGTCAACGGCATTCCGCGTCTGCTGGTTCACATCGACCAGATGCAGGTCGAAGCCGATTGGAATTGGCAAAAAGTCGCCGAGCGGACCAATCCTCTGGTCACCCGTGGCATCATCATTGATGGGTTAGAAGCCCACCTTTGGCTTGACCAAAACGCCCGCTGCGGCCTGGAAACGCTGATGCCGTTGCCCAAGTTCGGCCCGGCTTGCCCCAAAACTCTTGTCCGCGACAGCCTCCTGTTGTGGGAAGACCCTCGGGGCGCGACGTCGGCGATCCCGATCAATTTGCGGAAAGCGGTCCTGCTAAAGTCCACTGACGTCGACGGCCAACTGGTCACCCAGTTCGACGTCCAAGCCGACGCGCATTTCTTGCGTCAGCTGAACGTGACCGGCGTTGTTGATAACGGTCGATTCCGGGTCGCGGCCTCCGCACGTCATGCCCAATGGAATCGACGTCTGCTGGACCGGTTGCCACCGTCGTTGTCATCCGAAGCCAACGAAATTCGCGGTTTGGATTGCGTGGCGGACGTTTCGTTGCGTGCCGAAGGCGTTACCGACGACATTGCGTCGATCCGCTATCAAGCCGACGTGACTGTGGCCGATGGACAGTTCCAGCATCCGCGAATTCCCCTGCCGTTGACCCAGATCCGCGGTCGCTTTTCCGTCACGCCGGCGGGGATTCAAATCGGTTCATCACAGGCTTTATTTGGCGATGCCGTTTGTCGCCTGGACGGTCATGTCGACGGCCTGAAGTGGCCGGCCCCTGCCGAACTGAACGTGACCACCGATGGGCTGCTGATGGATGACGGCCTCGTCAGTGCGCTGCCGGATCAACTGAAAACCCTTTGGCAACGCTTGCGGCCGACCGGTCACCTGGATGTCGATGCACATCTAAAACATCGGTTTGCACCGGAGCCGGAAGCCGGCATCCCCAAAAATGCCAATTGGACGCCGCTGCCTCAGTGGCGATGGATCAGCCGAGCCGACATTCAGTGCAAAGGCATCGACGTTCAATACGAGAAATTTCCTTATCCGGTCCAGCAACTGACCGGGCAGATTCACGTCGCGGACGATCGTGCGATTTGCGAATCGATGCACGGACGTGCCGGAGGCCGCATCTTTCGGTGTCGGTTTTCGGTTCCGACCAAGCCGGACCGGCCCTTTCAATTCGAAGCTCAAACGGACCTGCCACTACCGATCGACGAAGCACTGCTGGCCTCATTGACCCATCGCGGCCAGCCGACATCCAAATTGGAATCATTCGTCCGTTCGCTGGATCCTGTCGGTGCGGTGCAAGTCAAAAAGGCGATCATACGACGCGACGAAGCGGGAATCGTTCACCGCGACTTTGAATTGATTGTGATGGACGGGCGACTGAATTACCAAGCCTTCAGCTATCCGTTGTTCAACGTTCAAGGCGGCATTCGCATTTTGGATCGTGACGTCCGCCTGACGGGTTTTCGTGGGCACAGTGCTAGCGGCGGTCTGGTCCGATGTCACGGCGGGTACCGCATGCCGATCCGCCAAGACTCCGGCCACCCGGCGGCCGATCATCAGCGTCCGAGTGTTGAACGCATGACTGGAAAACGCGTAACAACGGATGATCCGTCCGGCCGATTGGATTTGACGTTTTCGGCCAGCGACGTATCCATCGACGACACGCTGCGATCAGCACTGCCGTCTTCCAGCCAAGTCACCTGGGATGCGTTGGCCCCGGGCGGCGTCTTGGATCACTTGGACGTTCGAGTCACACGATTGGGTTCCGATCCGATCGGACTGGACGTGACCGCACGTCAAAAGGTTGCACCGGAGGCTCACCACCGTTCAGTCACATTGCGTCCCACCGCGTTGCCCTATCGTTTGGATGTCATCGGTGGTCAGGTGCATTTTGATGGTCAGCGAATCACGATCGAAGGGTTGCAGGCCAGCCATGGCGGGTCCAGATTGACCGCCAGCGGCAGTTGCCAGCAGGTTCCCGACGGGCGATGGCAGCTTTCCTTGGACGTCAACGGCGGCAGTCGATTGGTTCCGGATTCGGATTTGATCGATGCCTTACCGGATTCCATGCGTCAAACCATGCGCAGCCTGCAACTTCGCGGACCGCTGGGAGTCCGCGGCAAAACCGATGTATTGTTCCCAGGTGGTGCTTTTCCGTCGCCGGTGCTGCGTTGGGACAACAAAGTCCAACTGGAAGGCAATCGAATCGGTGACGCCGGCAGTGTGCATTCGCTACGCGGCGAACTGGAAATCAGTGGACAACATGACGGGGTGCATCTGATCGCTCGCGGCAACGTCAATTTAGATTCAATGCACGTGGACGACATCCAAATCACAGGGTTGCGTGGACCGTTCGTCATCCATGACGACCAAATGGCACTGGGGCAAAACGCAGCGTCCGCCGATCCGGGCCCCGCGGGCGGCCAGACCGCACGCCCCATCGAAGGCCGATTGTTCGGCGGTCAAATCCGTGTCAACGGACTGGCCAATCTGTCCGCTAGTGAATTTGACGTCGGCCTGAACATCGTCAAAGCTCGCGTGCCCACGTTGTTGGCCGACCTTGGACATGCCGACCATGGATTGACCGGCACGCTGGACGGTCAGATGCGGCTGGGCGGTGTGCTGGGCGACATGGAACGCCTGCACGGATTCGGCCAGGGCAAGATGGAAGGTGCGAACATCTATCAACTGCCGTTCATCATTCAAATTTTCAATCAGTTGCGGATCAGTCCCTCTGAAGATGTCGCCATCACCAGTGGCGATTGCAAGTTCACGATCGACGGACGTGACGTGAACTTCGACACTTTGCGGTTGTGGGGCGATCTGGTGGCTTTTTACGGCGGCGGTACGGTCACCCGCGGCCGAGAACTTGATTTGTCATTGGACACACGCGTCAGCCCGCAAAACATCTTCACCAAAGCCATCGGACCGCTGCGTGATACGCCCTACACGCTGTGGACGCTGGACGTGAAAGGTCCGATCGGATCTCAAACCATTCAAAGACGCGCTTTCGACAACTTGGGTGAAACAATGGAGCTATTGTTGAATACCGGCGGATCCACCGGATCGCCGCGGACCGCTAATCAAGTGCCGCCCCCACTACGAAACTAGAAACACGACGAAGATCCATCCCACCCCGATACGAAGGTTGGCAGCGTCCAGCCGATTCCGTTTCGCAAAACCAGCTTTGATCGCCACCCTTTGCTTGTGATTCGCCCGTTATTTAACGCGGCAAACCGTACTTAATTTTTCAGCAGAACTTTGCAAGTTGATGATTCGATTTCCTTGACGTCCTGATTTCCTTCAAATCGGGGCGACGCCATTGATCAGGAGAATCTGACGATGAGCCTTCCTTCGATTCAGTCCGCCGGCATCGTGGCCGGTGTGCAGTTGGCAGCCGGAAAAGGCGGCGAAAGCGACGCCCGCGCCACCGAAGCGTCCAACCAAGCGGCGACGGCAGAAAAACCCGGCGGCAAAAATGCCGATTCTCCCGCCGTGGATGCCGGCGAACAGACCGGCGATCGCCACGGAAACGGGCGGCAGATGCTGGACACGTTCGAAAAGCACGACGATCCGGATTGCCCGCAAGACGGCGACGACGCAGCCGATTCATCGACGCCCCGGGACGCGGCGGATTCGGAGTCCGGTGATAGCCCGTCGCGGACGGGTGACGACACGGATCAGCCGCCGCCCCACTTGGACCTGATGGCCTGAATCGCGGATACTCTGGGCATTGCCTGGGGTCTCGTGATCATCCCGGGCGTTTCATCCGAACGGCCCTGACCCCCGCATTTTGTCCAGAACGCCCACACCGAAACGCCGACGCGACAAGCCGTCTGAAAATGTGCGTCAGGGATCTAAGAAAGCCATGGGTCGCGCGGCCGATCCAGCCGTCACGCCTAACGCCCCCGCATCCGCTTCACCGTGGGTCTTGTCGGCCGGGCTTGGCTTGATGACGTTCACACTGGTCTTCGCACATTACTTTCCGGCCGACAGCACGGCCGTTGAATCGGGCGATGCTTTGTGGGTCTGCCTGTTGGCCATCTTGGTCGGTTGGGCGGGATGGTGGTCGGCGTCCGAAGACATCACCGCCGAACAAGATTCACCCGTTCAAGTTTTGGGTCGGCGCCGCAGGAACCGGATCCCCGACCTGCTGATCTTCACTGTCGCCGCATGGATCGTCTTGGCAGCCTGGCAAACGTCGCCACCGGGTAATCTTCGCATGGCCAGCAATGAAGCTTGGTGGTGGGTGGCGGCAGCAGTCTGGTGGACCGGCACGAGACGACTGACCGCGGGGAGAGTGGGCATCCGTCGTCTGCTGATTTTGATCATCATCACCATCAGCCTGGCGGGCGCGGTTGAGGGCCTGCATCAACAGTGGATCAGCCTGCCGGCTGACCGTGCCCGTTACGCGGCCGATCCCGAAAGTGTGCTGGCCGAAGTCGGGATTGACGCACCGCCGGGGTCCGCCCAGCGGATGGCGTTTGAAAATCGCTTGAACGATGGCGGCCCGATCGGCACCTTTGCTTTGGCCAATTCGTTCGCCGCACAATTGCTGGTCGGCCTCGTGCTGTCGGTCGCCGTTTTGGTTCGATCTTGGAATACCCTTGGGAATCTTCACAGGGCGGTCGGTCTTGGAGGTTGGGCAATCCTGGTATTGGCACTGGTTGCCACGGGCAGTCGCAGCGGCATGGCATCGGGAGTGCTGGCATCGTTGGCCGCCGGCTGGCTATCCCTGAATCCGTCCGGTCGTCAAAACAAAGTTAAAAGTATCGCTGACCAGCAAGACTCCGGTGCAACGAGCAGTTCCGGAACAGCCAGTCCGCCGGAAGACCAGGTCCGCCCGAACAAGCAGGGTTCTTGGCAGCCCGTGGTGATCGGTATCGGCGTGTTGATGGTGGTCACGCTGACAGCGGTCGTCGCCTTTGGGCGTGGTGAATGGGTTCGCCAAGCCCCGATGTCATTGGCATTTCGATTCCAGTACTGGCGAAGCACTGCCGCAATGGCTCTGGATCACCCCTGGTTTGGTGCAGGACCTGGGAACTTTCAGTCCTTGTATGAACGCTATCGCGAACCGTCGGCGAACGAACAAATCGCCGAACCCCATAACTTTTTGATGGAAACACTGGGGGCCGGTGGGTTCATTGCGGCGGCACTGCTGATCATCTGGTTGCTTTCACTGCTGGCATCCCAAAGACACTCGTCTGCACCGGAGAATTGCCATGGCGAATCGCCCCCCAGTGAAACACGTAATCAGCATGTTGTCTTGGGTGGCTTTCTGGTCGGTGTGATGCTGTGCGTGATGTCGCGCTGGGTTATCGGAGCATCTCCCGCCTTCGAAGCCGTTTTGGCCTCGTTTGTTTTAGCCGGAGGCTGGTTCGTCGCGATGCGTTCTTTTGTGCAAGTCGACTGGGATGATGCGTTTGTCAGTTCCGTTGGTCGGGTTGCCATCGCCGGTCTCTTGCTGCACCTGACGGTTTCCGGCGGCTGGACCGTCCCGGGCGTCGCCCTGGCGGGTTGGACGCTGGGCGCTTTGGCGTTTCCATCACAATTGGTGCCACGTTCCGCCGTGTCGGTGGATCCTGATTCGCGTTCAAGGTGGGATCCCCCGCGGCTTGCGATCGGGGTGATCGGATTGGTGTTGGTTTGCGGAATCGGTTTCGGGTCGATTCGCCCGGTGACGCAGGCCGCACGGCTTAGCCGACAGGCAGAATTCAGTCTGATGGACGGCCGTGTCGACCAGGCTTGGCGTTTGTTGAATCAAGCGGTGGATGCCGACCCTTGGGATTTCCGTGCCGCTCTTTCGGCCGCCGACGCATCCCATTGGCGGCTGATCTTAGCCGCCCCGTCGCAGGTTGGTGTTGATCCCCAAACGGACCGTGTGACCGACGCGTCGGCGGAGGTGCAGCAGCGTCATCGACAATGGAAAAGCATGGTCGACACCACGCTTCGTCGAAGTGGCGTTTCACCGTCGGTGCGTCGCGCCTTGGCCGGTCAATCGCTGCACGTGTATCAGCGTTTCGGTTTTGCGGACGATTTGAGTTTCGCTGCTGAACTGCTGAACCAATCCACCGCGGCCAGTCCGTCGCACCAGTGGCACTGGGCACAACTGGCGGCGGTTCGCCAGGCGATGGGGGACCAAGCGGGTGCCAAAACGGCTGCGGACACTGCGGACACGTTGTCCAAGCTGGGCAATAATTATCAACGCTGGCTGGACCGCCAATTCATTTACCTTCCCAAAGTGGTGGGGGACGAGGCGAATTTTGGTCCTCAAACGGCACCAGCCAGCGAAGTGCTGCAGAACCTTCTGGACGAAAACGTCGTATCAGCAAAAATCTCGAAGTCTTCCCACTCCGATTCACAGCCCGAATCATGAAATTGATCGTCTCCATGTTGGTCGCCGGATTGATCGGCGGCGTTTTCGCCTATGGCCATGTGGTGTCCAAGTACGGCGGTGCCGAAGGTCTGTTCGGACCGATGAAGCTGGATGGCGAGGTCACCGCGGACAACATCATGCGGCTGCATGTCGAATCGTTGCCCGATGACCTGCCGGTGGCCACCACGCCTCAGGGCATGGAGCATGACTTTGGCATCATGCGCGTGGGCGAAAAAGGCGAACACTATTTTGTGATTCGAAACGAAGGCCAATCGCCCCTGACGTTGCGACAGGGGGCATCAACCTGCAAATGCACCTTGGGCACGCCTGAATCGTCGTCACTGGCCCCAGGTGAAAGCACGCGTGTCAAACTGGAATGGACGGTCAACGCACGGGGTGATGACTTCAGTCAAACAGCAGAAATCATCACCAATGACCCTCACAACGTGGCGATCCGGCTGAAGATCCAAGGCCAGATTGTCCGCGACCTGAAGATGGATCCCGACGTCGTGGCGTTGGGCAACGTCGCGGCCGGCCAAGCGGTGGATGTCAAAACGCTGATCTACAACTATTCCGACAGCCCGATTCGTGCGGACGATGTCATGATCAGCGGCGACGAAATGGCCGAATTCGCCGAACTCAGCGTCAAGGAGGTCGAACCCGACGACCCGGTCCACGAAGCAGCACGACAAGCATTCGAAGTCTCCATCCATATCGAACCGGGGCTCAGCCAAGGTCCCGTCAACGAAAACTTGTGGTTCACGTTCACGCCGGTCGGCGACGACGGCAGCGTGTTGGTTGACGAATCGGGCGATGTGGCCGAAGCGGTTCGGATGGACTGGCAAGTGGTTGGCCGTGTCGTCGGGGCGCTCAGCATGATCCCCAACCCGCGATTGTCGGGTGTCACCGGGGGCGGGTGGATATACAAGTTCGGGCGCCCGAAGACGCCAGATGAACTGAGCGGCAAGTCCTTCATCACCCTGAAGGGACCGATGAAGGATTCGACCAAATTGTCGATCGGCAACGTCGAGCCTGCGGATATTGTCACCGCGACCTTGGGCGATCCCATCGGACAGGGCGAAATGTCGCTCCGTCGGCTGACGATTGAGCTAAAACCTGGTGAAAAACCGGTTTCTCGCTTGGGGACCGTGGAAGAAGATTTCGGAATCGTGACCATCGAGTCCGATAATTCGAAAGTCCCGCCGATGAAGATTTATCTGACCTTCTCGCTTCCTTCGGCACGCCAGTGGCAGGCGGAACAACTGGACGCCCAAGAACAACCGTCCGCCCCATCGATCGACGATGCGTCATCGGATGATGCGGACGCAGAATCTTCATCGGAACCCGAGAACTCCGAAAAAGACGACACCAATTCGGAATAAGCAATGTTCACCGCCCCGACATCGACATCTCCGTCCGCCGCCGACACGGATCCAAAGTCAGCTTCGGACGTCCGTTTGATCGGTCGATTCGGGGTGCTGGCATTGCTGGTCGTAGCCGTCGGTTGCGGCGGCCCCGAAACGCCGCCGCCTCTGGCAACCGAAATGGATGCCACCGACGATCTTGCGTCGTCGGAAGCTCCGATGCTGGTCGACGTCGATCCGGAGGATCATGCCACCGTCCACCTTCGACAAACCCCGCGGGTCGAGCGGGACGCATCTTCGTTGCCCGGCGACTTGCAACCTGGCGAATCCGCCTCACGCGCAATCGCGTCGTCTGATTCGGGTCCGGCGGTTGCCAACAATTTTGACCTTTCGCCGCCCGAACTCGGTCTGGACGATGCAAAGTCGAATTCGACTGACCTGGCACAGCCTGCGGTAAGCTTGTCGGCACCGGAATCGGAAATGGTCATTTCGTCCCCCAGTGATCAACTGGGCTTGGACACGCTGGATTCGGCTGTTCCGGATTCGGCTGCTCCGGATCCGGCTGTTCTGGCGTCCGATGACGATTCCGAAGCATCCGTCCAGGACAACGCGATCACCGCAAGCATCACGCCGGAATCGTCGCGTCCCGCTGCAGAGATCAGCTTGGCCGCCGCGGATGTTCCCACCGGCAAGGATTCCGGCAACGACGACGCCACAGACAACGATCCCCAGCCCAATGCTTTGCGATCGACGCCATCATCCGGCACACCGGAAAATCGGCTGCGAGAACCTGCTGATCAAACGCTGGGACAGCCGATCGATTACCGCAGCTGGCCCCAACCGGCTTTGACGCTGGTGTTCACCGGCCAACAACACGGCTACATCGAACCGTGCGGTTGCACGGGGCTGGATCGTCAAAAGGGCGGGGTGGCTCGCCGGTACACCTTTTTCGACCAATTGAAATCCGCCGGCTGGACGTTGGCCCCGATCGACACGGGAAACCTGATTCGTCGTTTCAGCAGCCAGGGTGAAATCAAATACCACCGCAGCGTCGAAGCACTCCGGGCGATGAATTACCAGGCGGTCGGATTCGGCCCGGATGATGTTCGGCTGGGGGTCAGCGATCTGATCCAAGAAGCCGCCGCTGACTCGGCCGACGACGCCCTGTACGTGTCTGCCAACGTCGTGTTGTACGACCCGTCGCTGATGCCCAGCCACAAAATCATCCAACGCGGTGGCGTTTCGGTCGGCGTCACAACGGTGCTGGATCCGGAATTTGTCGAAGGCACCGTCGCCACCGATGTCACGATTCAGCCGGCGGTGGAATCCGCCAAGAAAGCGGTGGCCGAAATTCGAAAATCCAATCCCGATTGGGTGGTCGTCACGTTTTTCGGGACCGAAGAAGCCGGGCAAATGCTGGCACGGCGTGTCGATGGCATTGATTTGCTGTGTGTTTCGGGCGGCTACGGCGAACCGACGTTCCAACCTCAAACGATCGACGGCAGCGAAACACAGATGATCGTGACCGGCGACAAAGCCATGTATGCGGGTTTGATAGCTTTATACCCTGACGATTCCTTGCGCTATGCACGCGTGCCGCTGAGCCATGAATTCGCTGATGCTCCGGAAATGCGTCAGTTGATGAAAGCCTACCAAGAACAACTTCGTGATCTTGGTTTGGAAGGTCTGGGCATCAACCCGCAACCGCATCCCGACGGCGGACGTTTCGTCGGCAGTGCGACGTGCGGTGAATGCCACACCACCGCGTTTGAAATCTGGGAATCGACACCACACGTGCACGCCACCGACAGCATCGTCAGCCCGCCGAAGGAACGCGGTGACATTGCCCGGCACTTTGACCCGGAATGCATCAGCTGTCACGTCACCGGTTGGAATCCCCAAAAGTATTATCCCTATGAATCGGGCTATCTTTCGCTGGAAACCACCGACCATCTGACGGGCAATGGTTGCGAAAACTGTCACGGCCCTGGTGCGGATCACAGTGCCGCCGAAGCCGGGGATTTGGATGTGACCCAGGATCGCTTGGAGCAACTGCGTCGTGAAATGCAGCTACCGCTGGAAAAAGCCCGCGAAAAGTGCATGGAATGCCACGACCTGGATAACAGCCCCGATTTCCACGACGAAAACGCGTTCGAAGACGTCTATTGGCCGGAAGTCGAACACTACGGCGTCGACTGATCCGCCGCTGACACGACGCCCGATTGCCGTTTACCGCGACGAAGCGAATCGCCTATCCTGCCGCCAAGGACAAGGATTGCCCCGCCCGTCGCCGAAGGAACGGCCATGTACCGTTGGTTACTGTGTTTTCGATACCTGCGCACGCGGTACATCGCGCTCGCGTCGATCATCAGCGTCACCCTGGGCGTGGCGACCCTGATCGTCGTCAACGCCGTGATGAGCGGCTTTGCGGCGGAAATGCACGAACGCCTGCACGGCTTGGCGTCCGACATTTTGCTGGAATCTTGGGCCAGCGGCGGCCTGCCCAATCCCGAATTCCACGTCGATGAAATCCGAAAGGTCGTCGGTGACGATTTGGAGGGCGTTTCGTACAGCGTGCACGTCCCGGCCATGCTGGGCATCGACCACAACGGCCAAGTGATCACCCGTCATGTCCAATTGGTCGGCATCGACCCGGCGACTTATGACAAGGTCAGCCATTTCGGCCGCTATTTGATCCACCGCGACAATCGCCAATCGGTCAGTTTCCAGCTTCGTGATGGGGGCTATGCCGAATCACGCGAAGGCTTTCCGATTTCGGGCTGGAGCTATCGGCGTCGGCGGGCCATGGAACAACAACTGTTGCGGCAAGAACGTGAACGAGCCGAACAGATTCGGCAACAATTCGCTGTCCCCGACAACGCCGCATTCCCGACCGAAACGTCCAACGCGGACGGTGATGGTTCACCGATTGACGAGGGTTTGGCCAGCGGCCCCAGCTGGATGAACGGCCCATCGATGCAAAACGCTGTTCCAGAAGAGTTGGGCGGAGGCGAATCGGCAACCGAATTTGATCCGGCCAATGAACAATACGCCGGGATCGTTCTGGGGATCAGCACTTGCAGCACCAAGTGGCGTGACAGCGACGGCAATGTTCACGACACGTACTTTGCCCGCCCCGGCGATGACATCCGCATGATGTTCCCCAGCGCCTCGGACAACCCCAAAGTCATCAATCAAAAATTCACGGTCGTCGATTTGTACGAATCGGGAATGAGCGAATATGACAGCACGTTTGCATTTGTTCCGCTGGACAAACTGCAAGACTTTCGCCAGATGGTCGACCCTCAAACGAATGTTCGCAGCGTCACCACGATTCAACTGAAACTGCGTGAATCGGCCAACCTGAACGCCGTTCGCGATGCACTGCGTCAACGATTCCCGGCGGACGTTTATTCGATGAACATCCAAACATGGCGTGACATGCAAGGTCCGTTGCTGTCGGCGGTCCAGCTGGAAACCACGATTTTGAACATCTTGCTGTTCTTGATCATTGCCGTCGCCGGGTTCGGGATTTTGGCCACGTTCTTCATGATCGTCGTGGAGAAAACTCGGGACATTGGAACCCTGAAAGCCCTGGGCGCATCGGGCGGCGGGGTGATGAGCATCTTCCTTAGCTACGGTCTTCTGCTGGGCGGTGTCGGCAGCGGCGTTGGCTTGGTCGGCGGGCTGCTGTTTGTCCGAAACATCAATCGCATCGCTGAATTGGTCGAAATGGCGACGGGCCAAGAAGTCTTCGATCCGACCGTCTATTACTTCACCGAAATCCCGACCATCATCGACCCGATCACCATCACCTGGGTCATGGCGGGCGCGATTGCCATCGCGGTCACCGCCAGCGTGCTTCCCGCACTGCGAGCGGCACGAATGCACCCGGTCGCCGCATTGCGTTTCGAATGATCCCGGCAACGCGGCCCAAACCACCGCCGATCTCCATCAACCCAAACCATCCCGCCCCAAAAAGTCACCCGAAAAGCGGCCACTGCCGACGGCATACCGCACACGAGGATCCACCGATGTCCGACATCGTTCTTAGCGCCCGCGGCATCAAGAAAAGCTACTTCAAAGACAAATTGGAAGTCCCGGTGCTACGTGGCGTGGATGTGGATGTCCCCCGTGGCAAGGTGACTGCCTTGGTCGGTCGCAGCGGCAGCGGAAAAAGCACGTTGATGCACATCCTGGCGACCTTGGACCAACCGGATGAAGGCGAGGTGTACTTCGGCCAACAACGAATCGACAACACAAGCCGTCGCACCCGAGACAGCTTTCGCAACAAGCAGATCGGCATCATTTTTCAGTTCTATCATCTGTTGCCCGAACTCTCCGCACTGGAAAACGTCCTGGCTCCCACGATGATCGGCCGCAGCTTGACGGACTATTTCCGCAGCCGCAAAGAAACCCGCCGTCGCGCCGAAGCAATGCTGGACCGCGTCGGATTGCTGCAGCGTGCCAGTCACAAGCCCAGCGAACTGAGTGGTGGTGAAATGCAGCGAACGGCGATCGCCCGGTCGCTGATGAACGATCCGCAGCTATTGCTGGCGGATGAACCGACGGGAAACCTGGACACCGACACCGGCCAAGAAATCTTGGGGCTGTTGCGTGGGCTGAACGAAAACGAGGGGCTGACCATTTGCATGATCACCCACGATGATGCAATCGCCGAAACCGCCGATGTCTGTCACCGAATGAAAGACGGGCAATTGTTGTTGTCACCGCGACGCACTCGAACCGAATCACCCGACGCCCCGAAACTGCAAATCGCTTAAGAATCCTGCGGCGTGCGCAGCAGCCTTGACGACGATTTCGTCGCGACGTTTAGGAACATCGGGGCAATGCCAAGCTCAGAACAGAAACGACGGTTCGGCAAAGACGGCGTCCAGGTCGTCTTCGTCGATATCAGCCATGACGTTCCCCCCCACCGCCATCAGTTCGCCTGCCGGTGATTCGGATTCACCGCCGCGGGCCAATTCATTGATCACCCACAACGCGTCGAATGATGTGACGTCGTTGTCGCCGTTGACGTCATAAAATCCACCGAAACGCACCGTCGCATCGGCACCCAACAATTGGCCGTGCCGTGACAAGAAGTTGATGATCTGCAGGGCATCAAACGCGGTGACATCTTCGTCGGCATTCACGTCGTGCCGGGTCACTTGATTCTGCAGCGGACGCTGGCCGGCCCCGACAACGACCGAAACGGTTTCGTCAGTAAACAGTTCCGGATCATTCTGGCTGATCAGTCGAACATTGATTTCGTGAGGCCCGATCAGCGATGAAGGCAAGATGCCGTCGATCACGCCCGTCGCAGCGTCATACTGGACCCAGCGCGACATACCGGCCGATTCCAAATCGATCTGCAGTTGCCAGGGATCATTTTCAGGGTCACTGGCATAGCCGTCGGGCAATTCGAACCGATACGGCTCGCCGGCCACGGCGGCGGGAGGGGTCAGTTCCAAATCAAACTTCGGCGGCTCATTGACGTCTTGAATCACCAATTCGATGGTTGCTTCGGTCGACCGTGGTGGGTTGCCCGTATCGGTCACCCTGACATCCAACGTGTATTGGTTTTCGCTTTCGTAATCCAGCCGGGCGTTATCGTTCAACGACAACAAACCGGACGAAAACAGCGTGACCATGTCCACTGCCGTGCCCCCGATCGCTTCAAACGCCGCACCCTGACCACTCTCCGGATCGGATGCGGACAACATGGCCAAGATCCCTGTCTTGTTCTCGGGGATCTCCACGAGCGTGGTGGTCAACTGTGGGGCTTCATTCACATCGGCAACAAACACCGTCACGGTAGCGTCATCGAACAAGGCCGGCTGGCCATTGTCGGTCACGCGAACTTGCAAATCGACACGACTGACGGTTTCGAAATCCAGGGGCTGTGCCACCAACAACTTGCCGGTGGAAGCTTCCACTTCGAACAGTCCGGCATCGTTACCGCCAACAATGGAATACTGAAACACAGTGTCGGCGTCCGGATCTTGTGCGAACAATTCACGCACGACCGTGCCGACCGGTTGGTCTTCGGCAACAAACGCGGTTGCATCGCCAAGACTGGGCGGTTCGTTCGCATCGGTGACATTGACGATCACCGTTCGGTCCGACGCAGCGCCGCGCGAATCGGTTGCGACGACAACCAATTCGAATTGCTGCTGCGTTTCGAAATTGAACTCGGCGTTCTCAGTGACAGTGATTTGTCCCGACACCGCGTCGATGGCGAATTCGTCCTGTGTCCCCCCCAAAGCAAACGTGATCGAATCGCCGTTGGGATCGCTGGCCGTGACGGTACCGACAACGGTGCCCGCCACCGAGCCTTCGGACACGGCGAATTCAGCCGAATCAATCGCGGGCGGTTGGTTCGGACCCGCGGTGAAATCGAAGACAAAATTCTCGTATTGCTGGACGTTGATCGGCTGGATCGATGACACCCAGTTTTCGTCCAACAGTTGAACGTTGTATTGACCTGGGAATAGGTGGCGGATGTCGTAATCGCCATTCTCGTCCGTCACGGCCGTCGGTTCGTGTTGCCAGTACTCCAGTCGATCGAAACGCCCGAACGGTCCACCTTCCTTGGTGTCGACCGGGTAGTCGTTGTCGGCAAAGGCGAACACGTATGCGATGTTGTCTTCACCAGACGACACTTCGATCGTCTGTCGCGCACTGTCGACCAACAGTCCGCTGACCGTTTCGTCGATCAGTTGCCCGTCGACGGTATAGGCCTGCAAACGCCCGTAGACTTTTGAAAGCGGGTTGTCGTCGCCGATCGCTACGATCGACGCGCGATTGACCGGTCGATAGAAATCGATTCGCAAGACATTGCTGTTTTCAAACCAGTCGATTCCGCCTTTGGCGAAAATTCGGTTGGTTCGCTCGTTGGGGAAATCTTTCTCCCGCTCGGCGGTCACTTCGTGTGCGGCAAACGAGCCCAAAGCAAAATTGGTAACCGTCGCACCGTCGAACGCGTTTAGCAGAGGCACACCGGTATTGGTGGGCGTGCTGACATCGTCCGGATCGACGACGAAGTGCAGATTGTCTTGTTGCCCATTGCCATTGGTGTCGGCCAAGACGGTCACATTGGCGATCCCCTGATTGATTTCGCCGCGGATCGTGCCCCGAACACCGCCGACAAAATTGGGTCCACCGACGTGGTCCAAGTCGCGTCCGGCATACGGAAACTGGCTGGGTTCGCCGAACAGATTGTCAGCCAATGCCCACCGAGCCGGATCCCCCGCTGCGGCCTCATTTTGCACCGTTCCGACGACCCAATCCTCCGGCAAACTGCGGCTGGATTCGCCGACGCGTCCCGCATAGCCGAACCCTTCGGTACCGATGACCGCGGTGGCCTGGGGTGCATTGATGGCGGTTAGGCCGGTTCCGATTTCGGCGTAGACGATGTTTCCATACGCCAGGTCGCCGCGGCCGACAAACGGATGCAGCGATATCGAATCATGAATTTGCCACGTCGCGGCGATCGCAGGATCGATCACACCGTCGTCGTTGGTGTCGATATCGGTCCCCAGCGTCGGTTCGTTCCCGGTTTGGACCAAGATGTAAGCGTTGGCGCCAATGATGAAGTCGATTCGTTCCGACAAATCATGAGTGTCGCTGTACAAGTCTGCGGGCAAACCGCCGAATCCCGTCTCGGTCGAAACCAAGGTGTTCGCCGCGGGGTCGGCCACGTGCGGACTGTCCTTTTGCAGCATGACCAGGTAGCCGTTGGATCCGAACTGCTGACCGCTAAGATCGAACTTGCCGTGGATTTCGCCTTTGTTCAGACCACGCTCACTGACAACCAGCAGGTAGGTACCCTGTTGCAATGTCGCGTTCGGCTGGCCGCGCAGTTCCACCATTTGCGTGGTGTCTTTGTCACCGAACAACGGATCGACCAACAGTTCGCTAATGTGGGCCGCCAGCAAACGGCGGCTGTCCAAAGCTTCGATGGCCAGTGGGCGGCGTCGCGAACGGACTTTCTTCATCGCGGATTATCTCGACATCGATGTGGGAACGAGGGCCCCACAGGATACCTTGCCGAGAAAAGCGATGCACAGTTGACCATGCACTCAAATTGGGCATGGCCGCGGTTCAAACGATCACATTGTGGAAGCGGTACGCGATCGTGGCCGCGTCAGAACCACAGGCTCAAAAGTCACCGCGTTCATCTTCATCGTCGTCGTCGTCATCGACGTCACGATCCGGGTGCAGCGGATCGTCAGCGTCAAAAAATAGATCGGCCAACCCCAGCGGTACGGCGTCACCGCCCAGGGTTCGGCTTTTCCGCTGGGCCAGGGATTCCAAGTCTGCCGCGTCTTCACCCAGACATTTTTCCAAAGCTTCCCGCCAAGCGGCATCACGTCCGATCGGGTGAGTCGGGTCTTGGGTCAATCGTTTCAGTGCGTATCGCAGCAGGTTGATCCCATCGCGTGGCGAAAAGTCCAACTTCAACTCATGCGACCGCTGCAAAAACTCCACCGTCATCGCCAGCATTTCCGGTTCAGCGAATGGCAGGTGGTATTGCAGGATCGCCATTTCGTCCTGCTTGTTTGGAAACCCGACTTTCAAAGTCGGCTGCAGACGGCTGAGGATGTAATCGGGAATCTCGAACGTCGATTCGTCCTGGTTCATCGTTACCGCAGCACGAAAATCTCGATCGGCGGGAATGGTGATTCCCGCCACGATGGATTCGACATACCGGCGGCTATCGAACAATGGCGCGACCGAGGCCCAGGATTTTTCATTCATCCGGTTGCCTTCATCCAGCACACAAACGCCGCCCAACAGCATGGCCGAAACCAGCGGCGATGCGTGGTATTCGATTTCGCCGCCCCGGCTTAGCACCGGAGTGATCAGCAAATCTTCCGGTCGCGTGTCGGCGGTGCACTGATAAATGAACAGCGGCAACTGCTGTTGATTCGCCGCGGCGATCGCCAACTGCGTCTTGCCGACACCGGGAGAACCGATCAAACGCGGTGTCAGCGGCAGGTCGTTGTCATCCACAACGATCCAGCATGCCAACAGCTGCATCAAAATTTCTTGTTGTCCGATCCACTGTGCCGGCGCGCTGTGGGGCTGTGCCAACTTCAACGTCACGCCATCGATTTCCACGTGGCGATTGTCGGTCATCATCGGCTGTGATTCCGAATGATCCTTCATCATGCCCCCGCCGATGCACGGGTCGTTTGACCGCCAGATCGCTGACCGACCGATCGATCAGACTCGTCCGGCGGTGATGTCGGCGGTGCCGGTGCTTCACCCGCCACGTCATCAGCTTGCACCGGAGATTCACCCAACTTGGACGCCGCACGTTCTTCGTCCACCGCGGCCACCAGTGCAGCGATGTATTCGTGAATCGCATGATCGCTCAGGTGGTCGATCTTCCAACGTGTCAGGCTTTGAACAAACCCCCGCCAACGGTCATGACGTTTCTTCACCATCCCCAGCTCGCCGATTTCGCCATGCCGGTTGATGTAGACCTCGTGACCGTTGTGGCGATACCCCATCCAAGCCGGCGGCACGCGAGTGACGATGTCGTTGTTGTTGACGTACCGATAGTGATCCAAGCTGACATAGTTCACGTATCGTTTGTTGCCGACGCGAGGGCTGCCGAAGGTGTAAAGCTGTTCGGGCATACTGGCGATGTGGGAAAGGTAACAGCGTCCGGCACAAATGGTCGCCATGGCGCCACCGAGACTGTGGCCGCAAAACCACAACGGCTGGTCGTTGCTGATCAGCGCGGCTTCCAACATCGGCCACAGATCGTCGACTTCGCGTTTGAAACCGCGGTGGACCTTGCCCACCGTTTCGGCCAAAACGCTGGCGGCATTGGCATCGGCACGAATGTCATTCCATTCGTTCGGTTCGGTACCGCGGCACGCGATCACGCAGTCGTGTTCGTTTCGGAAACGATACGCCTGGGAACCGTCGTTGTCGTACAGGTTGGATTCGGGGAAACCCGCCATGGACGCGGCGACCGAGGCTTCCTCCGGATCGTTGTACGCGACCATCGAAAGTTCGGCGAACAGCAGCGACCGCTGCAGAAACGTCATTTCACCGATCGGTCCCTTGACGTTGGAATGAATGACGACGGGGACTTCGCCCTTGTCATGAACAATCTTCGTCATCGGTCGCACTTCCTTGAAGGAACCATTTCAGAAACAAAAAAGACCAACGGGATCGTCGGGAAGCAAAACAAAAGCGGGGAAGCCGACGATCCACTTCAAGTTACCGCGAAATTGGTCCACGCAAACCGGCCCGGCTGGAAGGTTTCAAACGCGAACCGTTGGGGGAATCGTCGGTGTCGCGAAATTTTAACACGGCTTCAGCGAATCGATCTGCAGCGTGCTGCTGGTCTGCAGCGGTCCACGGCGTGGGTGACCGCCGTTGACATCGACTTGGATGGTCAAGTGCCGACGCCAATTTTCGTCGTCGCTTTCGGGGTGATCGGTGCGGAAGTGAACACCCCGCGATTCGGTCCGTGCTTGGGCGGCGGCGACCATGCACTGGGCGGTGGTGATCATGTTCTGCAATTCCCAGCCGCCGACCGTATCGAATTGGTGCGCCATCACGTACGCGGCAAACGAATGGATCGAATTGCCTGCTTCACGCAAACCTTCGGCACTTCGTTCGACCCCGACCAAGCGGCCCATCAGACTTTTCAATGACACACGGACATCGGCGACATCGAATTCGGTGGTGCTGTTTTTGACCGCCGACTGGATCCGCTGCGCTAACATCCGGTGGGGCCCTTCGGCAGCCGACCGCGACGCGGCTTCACCGGCATAAGCACCGTACACCAGGCCTTCCAACAAACTGTTGCTGGCCAGTCGGTTGGCCCCGTGCAGCCCCGAACTGGACGCTTCGCCCGCGGCCCACAACCCGGGTAACGACGTGCGTCCCTGGCGATCCACGGTGACGCCACCGATCGCGTAATGAGCGCCGGGACGAACGGGAATGCGATCCTTTGTCAAATCCAAACCGAACCGGGCACAGACATCGGCGATCCCAGGGAATCGTTCGCGGATGCGATCGCCGTCCAAGTGAGACAAATCCAAATAGACACTGGGATGCTGGGTGCGGGCCATTTGTCGGACGATCGACTGACTGACGATATCCCGCGGCGCCAATTCGGCGCGTGAATCGTATTCGGGCATGAAGCGATGCCCTTCGCTGTCGACCAGATAGGCGCCCTCGCCACGCACCGCTTCGGTGATCAGCGACCGCGACGATCCGGCGATGTACAACACCGTGGGGTGAAATTGAACAAATTCCATGTCCCGCAGCTCCACGCCGGCACGGTATGCCAATGCGGTGCCATCACCGGTGGCCACCGGTGGGTTGGTCGATTCGCGATAGACCTGGCCGGAACCGCCGGTGCACAGAATCGTTTCTTTGGCCCAGACCATCATCGGGCGACTGTCTTCGTTCTTTTCGCCACAGCCGACGACCACCGCACCGCGACACTTGCCTTCATAAGTCAACAAGTCCACCGTGAAGGTGTCTTCCAGAATTTCGATGTTCTCCGCATTCCGCGTGCGTTCGATCACCGCACGCATGATTTCGCGTCCGGTCGCATCGCCGTGGGCGTGCAGGATCCGTTGGTAACTGTGACCGCCCTCGCGTCCGAGCGCGATCGCACCTTCAAATTCATCGAATTGGGTTCCCCACCGGATCAATTCTTCGATCCGCTGTGGGCCGTCGCGGACCACCATTTCGACGACTTCGCTGTCGCACAAATTGGCGCCGGCAACCAGCGTGTCGCGGATGTGGGAATTGAAACAGTCTTCGGGGTTAATGACGCTGGCGATTCCGCCTTGGGCGTAGTTGCTGCTGGATTCCCGCAACTGATCCTTGGTGACCACCAAGACCGACTGATTGGGCGACACGGCGTTGGCGGCACGGAGCCCCGCAAGTCCGCCACCGATGATCAAGACATCGGCGAACCGATGCAGCGAACGGCGCGAATCAAAGGGCAGCAAATATCGTGGGGTCATAGTGGTCGCAGGTCTTGATCTGCCGAAACTGGTTGATCGCCATCGAAACGTTGGCGGCGTGTCGACAGCTGTCCGTTATAGCGGATACGCTTGTTTAACATGAGCACACCCCCAGCATCGTCACGGCCTGAGCCGCCAAAAAATTCGCCGCCGGATGCCGCGTCCGCCCCGGCCGACACTGCCGCCGAAGCCCCCCAGCAGGCGGACGATTCGGGACAGCCCGCGATGGATCCCCAAGTCAAAAACATCCAGCCCGGCGGCGGGATTGTGATGTCGATCGAATTGGCCTGGGGCCGTTTACGGCGGGCTTGGTTGCGGAGCTTTTTTCCGGGCTATGTCCGTCGCATGCAGTCACTGCGCCAGGGTGAACGTGGCGACTTGCCTTTCGATCCCGTCGACCCGCGTGACGTGAAGTATTACCGCAACCAGGCAACCTACCACTGGGATCAAGCCGACGATCCCTTCTATTGGCGTGAAAGTCTGCCGTTTGTCCGCGTGGGCCTGGCCGAACTGCTGATCTTGGGCGGCGGCATGTTGCTGTTGGCCGTGGCGGCCGGCTGGTTTTGGTGGCCGCTGGCAATCGGTCCGCTAATCGTGACGGGTTTGATTGTCTGGTTTTTTCGCGATCCCGCGCGTGCGGTCCCCGATGGCCTGGGCACGGTCGTCGCACCGGCCGACGGAAAACTCGTCCAGATCGAACGCGTCGAAGATCCGGAATTGGGCGTTTGCATCCAGTTCGGAATTTTCCTTTCGATTTTCAACGTGCATGCCAACCGCGCGTCATTGCCCGGCAAAGTCGTGGCGATCCAATACCGACCCGGAAAGTTTTTAAACGCATTGCGTCCCGAATCCGCCAAAGAAAACGAGAATTTGGACGTGACCGTCGAATTGGACGCCGGTGAAATTCCCGGTCCGATCGCATCACGCCGGTGCCGTATCCGTCAGATCACCGGCCAGTTCGCACGGCGCATCGTGTGCTGGGTCCGTCCCGGTGACGTTTTAAAGCGTGGCGAAATGTTCGGCATGATTAAGCTGGGGTCGCGGACCGAACTGTTGATCCCCGACGACCCATCGCTCCGTGTCGTCGCCAAGCTGGGACAGAAAATCGCCGCCGGAAATACGGTGTTGGCAAAGTATGAGTGAAATGACACGCGGACTGATCGATGACGCCCAGCGTGAAGACATCGATTCGGACGCCGAAGAATCGCTTGACGACGGGCCTCTGGGCGACGAGACGACCAACCCTCGATCCCGCCGCCGGGACCGACGTCGACGCCAGGCCAAGAAGCGGCGCAAGGTCATGCTGGCCGTGCTGCCCACACTGCTGACCCTGGGCAACGGTGTCTGTGGGCTGGCGGCCATCGCGATTGCCATGAGCACGACGCTGCAGTGGCCGGACGAACAAAAGCTGTTTGCCGCCGGTATGCTGATTTTTGGCGGAATGGTGTTCGACGCGTTGGACGGATCGGCGGCGCGACTGACGGGCCAAGCCAGCCAGTTCGGCGCGGAACTGGACAGCCTCTGTGATGCCATCACCTTCGGCACCGCACCCGCGGTGATCGTTTGGCAGATCAGCGACCGGTTGCCTCAGCGTCTGACCTGGGCCATCGGCGTCTTGTTCACGTTGTGCGTGCTGATTCGGCTGGCCCGATTCAACGTTGAAACGGGCGAAGACGACCCGCACGACGGCTTTGACGGTTTGCCCAGCCCCGCGGCGGCCGGCACCCTGGCCGCGTTTGCCATCGCCATGCCAGACCTAGCCGATTTGCAGACCAAGGAGGCCCTGCCGAACTTCATTCGCACCGCGGCGACGTGGTCACTGGACGCGTCGCACTACGTCATTCCTTGCCTGGCACTGGCATTGGCCTTTCTGATGGTGTCGCGTTTTCAGTACCCGCACGTGGTCCGCCAGTGGATCGGCGGTCATCGTCCGCCACACCAAATCGGCCAAGCGCTGTTTGCGGTCTTTTTGGTCTTCTTATTGCACTGGGTCGCCCTGCCGATGGTGTTTTGTTACTTCGCGTTCGGTGCGCCGATCAAATCGCTGTGGTCACCCGCCACACCCGAAGGTGAATCGGCGCTGGCCGAAGCGGATACGTCGGCGGAGGATACTTTTTAGGCCGGCCGTTCCGGCCGAATCCAGCACATCCCTCGTTGCGGAGCGATTCGTGTAAACGGATCGTAATATTTTCTTCATGATTGACGGGGCAAAGCGGACACTTGCGACACGTAAACCGATACATGCCTGATAGTTAGGACGTTTCCACGGCCAAACCAGCATGACTTGACGCCTCCGGCTGGGCACCAAACAGTGGGCGTCGACAACGAATGTCACGGTACGCGTCCTGCACGACCGAAGGGGCATTCAGAAACGGATACACGGATCGCAACCTATGATCAGCGACATTCAGTCCAAACCGCACCCGAAACGGCCATCGTCCGACTCGCGTGACCGCAAAACGTCCAACAAGCCGGCTTCCAGCCCGTTGTACCACCAGCTGGTCCCGGCCTACGAAGCGCTCTGGCCTGCCGTTTCCAAACGCCGGATCGCGGAGAACATCGCGGCTTTGGACATCGCACCGGCCACCCAAGTACTGGAGGTCGGGGTGGGAACCGGTTTGTCGCTGGACACCTACCCCCACCACATCGAATTGACCGGCGTGGATCTGTCGGTCCCCATGCTGGCCGAAGCCCAGGAACGCATCGACAAGAACGACTGGCAACACATCCGCGTCATGCCGATGAACGCGGAATCGCTGGACTTTGAAGACGACAGCTTCGACTTGGTCACATCGTTCCACACCGTCAGCGTGGTCAATGATCCCCAGGCGATGATGCGAGAGATGGTCCGCGTTTGTCGCCCCGGCGGTCAAATCTTGCTGATCAATCATTTCCGCAGCAAAAACCCGCTGATCGCCGCGGTGGTCGATTCCGCCGGGAACCTGACCAAGCATCTGGGATGGCGAACCGATTTGCGTCTGGATCCCTTGCTGGACCAGTTGCCCATCCGCCTGGAAGACCGCTTCAAGCCCAAGCCCTGGTCGCTGTTCACCGTGCTGCGTGCGACCTGCAAGGTGGATCGAATGGAATCGGCGGTCGATTGCAACGACTGATGCGCCGGCGGGTAGAATGCGGGACCACAGCCTCGGTTTCCTTCCATTCCCCAACCACGCATCAACGACCGCAAATGAACCATCGCCCCTGGCTTTCCGCCGCCGTCTTGGCCGTCCTGGCCTGCGTCCCGATGACCTCCACACAAGCTGATGAACCGGAGCTGTACGAAGTCCGGCACTATATCCTGGGCGAACAAGGCGACGCCCAAGCGTTGGACCAGTACCTTGCCGACGCACTGATCCCGGCACTGCAGCGTCAACAAATCGGCCCGGTCGGCGCATTCGCGTATCCGGATTCTCTGAACCCCAACGACAACAAACGTTTGTCCGATCGGGTGGTGGTTGTTATCCCCTACAAGAACGCGGCCGACATCGCTAAGACGGCCGCCGCGTTGTCCAGCGACTCGCAATACCTGCAGGATGCCGACGCATACCTACAGCGTGCGCATAACGAACCGGCGTTCCAGCGGATTCAAACCGAACTGCTGGTGGCGATGGATTGCATGAAGCAACTCAGTGTGCCCAGCGGCACGCTGGACAATCCCGACCGCGTTTACGAATTGCGTCTTTACGAGAGCGCCAACGAGCGACTGGCCGCCAAAAAGGTGGACATGTTCAACAACGGCGAAGTCCCGATCTTTTTGGATTGCGACATCCAACCGATCTTCATCGGTCAATGCTTGGTAGGACCGCAACAGCCCAGCCTGACGTACTTGACCGTCTATGAAAACGACGCGGCACGCAATGAGGCTTGGAAAGCGTTTCGCGTCCACCCGGACTGGAAAGTCCTGAGTAAGGACAAGCAATACGCCAACACGGTCAGCCGGATCGACAAACTGGTTTTGACACCCAAACCGTATTCACAAATGTGATGATGTGAATCGCAGGTGCAATCTGACGCGGCGGCAAGCGGCAATCAGTACCCGAATCCGCCGCGGAACATGAACGCACTGCGGGGTGAGAAATCGTCCTGCGGATTGAATTTGTAGTTCACCTCGCGATCCCAGACGTAACCAAATTCAATGAAGGCACGTCGGCGGCCCGAGCGGATCAATTCGCTTTGGCCCCATTCAAAGCCGAACATGGCCCGCAGGTCGTTCATTTCAACGTTGTCGCTCGTTCCGTCGGCTCGCTCGATCGTCCAGGCACCTCCGCCGTATTCGCCACCGATGTACCACCAGACGTCCTGCGTTCCGATGGTTCGCCAATAGTGCGCAAATTTCGGTTCGGGGAAAAAGATGTCACAGCGTTTCAGGGGATTGGGTTGCCACAGCAATCCGCCGGCCGGCAACAGCTGAATCGTATTGCGATCCAGATAGTAGATGCCCAGCTTCAGGGTGGACGCCGGCGTCAATCGGAACGACGCCAATCCCTTTCCGCGGATCCGCCATGAATCGCTGTTCATGGTTTCAAAGTCGGTGAAGACGCCCGTACGAATCCCCAATTCGACACCGAACATCTGATTCGGATCCGTCTGCCATCCGAAATCCAAAAATCCGTCATAGGCTTGTCCGGGCAGATCCGGACTGACCGGGCCGCCGGGACTGATCGGTCCATCCCACAGACGCAGCGAAAACGACGGGACGATGTACAACGGGCGTCCGGACGCGATGAAGTTTTGACACGCGAACGCAGCCGAGAAATCAAAAATATTCTGGTTCACGTCTTCGGCACCGCTGCCACGACCGATGTACGTGTAACGCATCCGAGGCCCTTGGAACCGACGGTAAGCGTTGTAGATCATTGGGTCCTGGGCGATCACACTGCCGATCGACGCCCCGCCAAACATGCCGTTGGGGAACAACGTCGACGGCGATCCTTGGGGATAAATGCTGGACGGATAAGCACCCGCACCGCTGGGACCGGGTGCATAGACCGATCCGCCGCCGGTTGGCGGATAGTTGTAGATCGATCCCGTGTAAGGCGCCGCGGTCGTCGCACCGTAAGCATTCGGCAACGCACCACCGGGCGGCGGCAAAGTCGTGCTTCCTGACGAAAGCGTGCCGCCGGGATAGGTAGCCGGCGGGCCCGAGGAAAACATCTGCCCGAACAAACCGCCGTTGGGATACCCCGATCCGCCCGCGACCGGTGGCGGTGTCGTCGGCATTCCCAGCGAAGCACCAGCCGAGCCGCTGGTCGAATACGGATCGAACAGCAATCCACTGCCGTTGGTTCCGCCACTGTATGCGGGTGGTCCGATCGGCGTTAAATCGGTCTGAGGCGAATCTATCGGGGACGGGTACCCACCCTGTCCACTTGCATGATTCGGCCCGGCGACCATGCAAAGCATCGCCATCACCAGCGTGCAGCACCAACGTCCCGGATCTCGGGCCGCCAGTGTTCGGCGATCACGCTGATTCGTGAACTTCATCGCGAAGGTTGCCACGGTCGGTGCATTCAGGACGTTGGGTAAAAAGCAGCGGGGGGGGGGAATCGGCTGGAAAATTCGGCCGTGTCGACTGCCGCTGCGACAGACTTGAACGGAACTACCGATTTTTTGCGAATTCGGTCAAGATGAATGCGTCCCTGGGTCCAACCACAATCCAGCCGCCGCCCATCGACGGATCCACACGGACAGGACAGGCCTGTGCAAAATCCCCGTTTCCAAGAGACACCGTTTTTCTGGGGATGACCGTTTCCACTCTGGCCGCGTCCAACGTTTTCCGCCTCCGTTACTTCGTTCCTAGCCTTTCCACCCAGCTCCTTCCTTTCCAACCCGCCGATCGAACGATGGACGTCCTAGATGTCGACAAACTTGCCGAGTACTTGCACCTGACGCCGGCTCAAGTCAACAAGATGGCCAACCGCGGCAAATTGCCCGGTCGCAAAGTCGGCGGCCAGTGGCAGTTCAACGAAGCGGAAATCCACCATTGGCTGGAGGAACGGATCGGGCTAAGCGACGACGATGAACTGGACAAAGTCGAAGCGTTGCTGGAACGCAACCACGGCGACGCGGGCGATGCCACGTTGTCGCAGCTTTGCCCGCCCAGCAACATCGCAGTCCCGCTACAGGCGCGAACGCGAAGCAGTGTGATCCGGTCCATGTGCGATCTGGCGGCGACATCGGGATACCTGTGGGATGCTGCGGCGATGTCCGAAGCGGTCAAGACACGCGAAGAACTGCATCCCACCGCTCTGGATTGTGGCGTCGCTTTGCTGCACCCGCGTCGTCCCCAAACGTCGATCCTTGCCGAATCGGTCCTAGCCCTGGGCATCTGTTCGGCCGGCATCCCCTTCTCCTCAGGCCGTGGCCAATTGACCGACGTGTTCTTCCTGATTTGCTCTTACAACGACTCGGCTCACCTTCGTATTCTCGCGAAGCTCAGCCGTTTGGTCTCTCAGCCGGACTTCCTTGCTCATCTTCGGTCCGCAACCTCTGCCGATCAGGCTTGGCAATCGATCGTGGATTTTGAAAGCTGATCGGCCGCCGACGCAGTGCATTGCCCAACGCCGTGTCGAAACGAATGAAACGACATCGATGATCCAACCGTCCGCCGCTCGTAAGGAGATTTGTGGCGATGCCTCGTTCAACCACCAACCCCGGCACGCTGCTGTGGATCGGTCCACGCCGTCGTGTGGAAGTCCAACGTCTGTCGACGGTTGCCGAACACGTTTGTCCACAAGTGGCGTATCGTTCCGATTTGCAAGACGCCGTTGATCGTCCGGCGGCATCGGTCCGCCTGGTCATGATCGTCAAATCAAAGTCGGGCGAGATGGACGCGGCCACTCTTTCGACAATCGCGGACGCCTATCCGTCGGCTCAGCGTTGGATCGTCAACACGTCACTGTGCCAAACGGTGCCATCGGCGCGGCGCGACCCGAACACGGTCCCGATGTCTTGGCGGATCGCCGCTGATCGCTTGCAAGAACACTGGACGTCCCAAACACCCGAAACCAGTGCGTTGGCCGCGGACGACGCAACGAATGATACCGGAATTGGACCGAATCGACGCGCCGCCGTTTTGGTGCTGGCCGATTGCTTGACCACGGCTGATCATTGGATGGACTTGGTTGCCGCCGATGGCCACAGCGTTTGCTGGGCCAACAACGTTGAATCCACCTCGGTCCGAAACATCGACCTTTGCCTGTGGGACGACAGCTTGGCGGCCCCCACCGACGTCGCGACCTGGCGTACCCGCATCCGACAGGCCAGCCGGTGCACGCGATCGACTGCTCGCCATGGGTGGATGACGGCAATGGCATCACCGCAGCAAATCCAAGCCGCAAGCGATGCCGGGATCGACACCGTGATTGCAAAGCCGGGCCCCGTCGCGGCGGTCCAGCGTTTGCTGCGGACGATGGTCGGCGTGCCACCAACCCAATCGCATCCACAAACCAGTTCCCGCCGCGCGGCGTGATGCCACAGCCGACCGGATGCGGCTTGGCGACGCGAGTCCTGCAACGGATCAACGACAACGGGTAGGATGGCACCGTCGCGATCCACTATCCATTGACCCGATTGTTACGGCATGTCTGAACCGTCCGATTCGACCGACGCTGCGCGTGCGTCCCATCAAGACAACTTGGGAATCCCAACCGGTTTGCGACCGGTGATCGTCGGTGAAGCTCTGATTGATTCATTTCCCGACGGTCGCAATATCGTCGGCGGCGCCCCACTGAACGTCGCCTGGAACTTGCGTGGATTCGGACGCGATCCCGTCTTCGTCTCAAAAATCGGAAACGACGATCGTGGCGAACTGATTTTCGACAAGCTGAAACAATGGGGCATGAACACCGACGGTGTGGTCCGCAGCGATGACCGGGAAACCGGCATCGTCAAAGTCACATTGACCAACGGCACCCCCGATTACGATTTGGTGTACCCGGTGGCGTATGACTTTATTGACGCCCCGAGCGACATGGCCGTCCGGCCCCCCGATCCCTGTTTGTTGTACCTGGGAACGCTCGCTTGGCGTCGCCCCGAGTCCATGGACATCTTGCGATCGTGGGTCCAGTCGAACGGAACGTACCGCTTCATCGACATCAACATGCGGCCGCCATGGGTGCGTGATGATGTGGTCGACTGCATTGCCAGGGACGCCACGTTTTTCAAGCTGAATGATGAAGAACTTTCATCAATGACGGGTCAGGCGATTGCACCGGAGTCGCCTGAGTTTCATCAACAAGTTTCTGAAGCGGTCGCCCGCCTGCGTGACCGTTGGAATTGTCGGACGTTTTTTGTGACCTGTGGGCCGCACGGCGCATTCGCCGTCTCTCCGGATTCCCGCGTGTTCGTTCCGGCCCCGAAACTGGCCAAGATGGTCGACACGGTGGGTGCGGGCGATGCGTTCGCCGCGGCCACTATTGACGGCCTGTTGTCCGGTCAATCGATGGATGCCTGCTTGAATCAGGCGATCCAATTCGCCGCAAGGATTTGCCAGAACGCCGGCGCGACATCGACCGACGAAGATCTGTACCGACTGGAACGCTATCGCAGTTAGATCCCCATTGGCGACACACGATCGCTTCATCGCCGGCCCTGGGGAGTTGGGCAACGGACGCCGACTGGTCATCCGCCGCGGTTTGATGCATGATCTTGACCGGTCGCCTTCTCGCCAGGGCCACTCCGCCGTCCCATCGGGGTGACGCTGCCAAAGCTTGGCGTCCAGCCCGCGTTAGGGCTGCCGTATCGGACGGCCCATCAATGTCGCACCGGCCCTCGTTCACTCATCTCCTGTATCGATGATCATTCCCGACCCGTCCGTGACACCAGAATCGCTGTTGCCCGCAATCAAACGCATGTGGGAATCGTCCGCCGCGAAACTGGAAAGCCTGGAAAACGATTACGACAAATCTCAGGGTACGCCCGTCTTCACCATCGGCGGTCGGTACACCACACGCGGCTGGACCGAATGGACCGAAGGTTTCGTCTACGGGTCATCTGTACTGCAATACGATGCAACCGACGACGACGCTTTCTTGAAGATCGGCCGCGAAAACACGGTCGATCGAATGGCGACGCATGTCAGTCATGTCGGCGTTCACGACCATGGGTTCAACAACTTATCCACCTACGGGAACTTGCTGCGGCTGTGCCGCGAGAACCGGATCCAAGCCTCGGATTGGGAAATCAGGTTTTATGAACTGGCGTTGAAAACGTCGGCGGCCGTCCAGGCTTCACGTTGGACACAGCTTTCGCCCAGCGAAGGCTATGTCTATTCCTTCAATGGCCCCCATTCGCTGTTCATCGATACCATCCGATCTTGCCGGATTTTGATGGTCGGCCACGCGCTGGGACACGTGTTGATGGGCGAAGGTGACCAACCGATTTCGTTGGCCGGCCGCGCACTGACGCACATCCGAACAACCGACAAATACAATGTCTATCACGGAACCGGTCGCGATCATTACGACGTTCCCGGACGCACCGCGCATGAAGCGGTTTTCAACTTGAACGACGGTTCATTCCGATGCCCCAGTTCCCAACAGGGCTTTTCGGGGTTAACGACGTGGACTCGCGGATTGTCCTGGGCCATGTTGGGGTACGCCGAACAATTGGAATTCGTGCGGGATGTTCTGGCGTCTTCGAACATTGATTCATCGGAATTGCAAAACGCCGAATCCATGATGCTGGATTCGGCTCGCCAGACGTGCGACTTCTATCTGAACAACACTCCCACTTGCGGCATCCCTTATTGGGACACCGGCGCGCCGCAACTTCACCGGCTGGGCGATTACTTGAACCAACCCGCCGACCCGTTCAATCAGTGGGAACCCGTGGACAGTTCGGCGGCCGCCATCGCGGCCCAGGGGCTTCTGCGTTTGGGGGATCTTCTGCAGAAACGCGGCGACCATGATGCCGCCAAGTACCGACAAGCTGGACTTCACGTGACCGCCAATCTGCTGCAGGAACCGTACCTCAGCACCAGCAACGATCATCAAGGGCTGTTGCTGCATAGCATTTATCACCAACCCCGCGGCTGGGACGAAGTCGCCGAAGGCCAATCGATCGCAAACGGCCAATCTTGCATGTGGGGTGATTATCACCTGCGTGAATTGGCCTTGTACGTACAACGCTTGGCCGACGATGCGGTCACCAATTACACGTTTTATGGATGCCTGCCGTCGTGAGCCAGTCGAAAGTCCAAACCCCTCCCAGGGTCGCGTTGATCACCGGCGGCACCCGTGGCATCGGCCTGGGAATCGCCAAAGCTCTTGCCAATGAGGGCTACGCACTAGCGATCAATGGCATGCGTCCGGCCGAACAAGTCGCCGACGTCTTGGATGGGCTGAAGGAACAGTCGCCTGCAGTGCAATATTTTGCCGGTGATATTGCATCAACACAGACACACCAGATGATCACCGACGGCATTGAAGAAGCTTTCGGTGGCATCCATGTCCTGGTCAATAACGCCGGCGTCGCGCCCAAAGAACGCAAGGATTTGTTGGAAGCTGACGAAGAGTCATACGAGTTCGTCATGGGGACCAATTTGAAGGGGCCCTACCTTCTGACCAGTCGTGTCGCCGCTTGGATGGTCCGGCAAAAGTCGAACGACGCCGATTACCAAGGCTGCATCATCAACGTCGGCAGTGTCTCCGCGACCATGGTGTCAACCAATCGCGGCGACTACTGCTTGGCCAAAGCGGGCATGGGAATGATGACACAACTGTTCGCCGCACGAATGGGCGAACACAACATTCCGGTCTTTGAAGTACGCCCCGGTATCACAAAGACGGACATGACGGCGACCGTGACCGATAAGTACGACCGTCTGATCCGTGACGGCATCTGTGTGACGCCGCGGTGGGGATATCCAGAGGACACCGGTCGCGTTGTCGCATCTTTGGCACGCGGCGATTTCGCCTACAGCACCGGACAGGTCATTCATGTCGACGGCGGACTGACGATCCCACGTCTGTAAGTCACCGCGGGCACCCGACGCAAACATCAGCCTCCGCACCATTTAGATTGCCTCACTCCTTCTACGAATCACCATAGGTTTTTGCAGTGGCCACGGTCCCCCAGGATGTCATCGAAAAACACCGTTTGGTTCCCGTGATCGTGCTGCAGGACGCCGGCCATGCCGAGCCGCTGGGCCGGGCATTGGTCAGCGGCGGTCTGCCCATCGCCGAGGTCACCTTCCGCACCGACGCGGCGGCGGAAAGCATTCGACGGATGGCGGAAAATCCCGATTTGTGTGTCGGTGCCGGAACCGTGCTGACGACCGATCAAGTCGACCAAGCACAGGATGCCGGTGCGTCCTTTATCGTTTCGCCGGGTCTGAATCCCAAGGTCGTTCGCCACGCGCTGGATAAAGGCATTCCCGTCTTTCCAGGTGTCAGCAATCCATCGGACATCGAAATGGGATTGGACTTGGGACTGAACACACTGAAGTTCTTTCCCGCTGAAGCGGTGGGCGGCGTCAAACTGCTAAAGGCGGTTTCGGCTCCTTATCATCATGTCCGCTTCATTCCGACCGGTGGCATTTCGCCCGCCAACCTCAAGGACTACCTGCAACTGGCATCCGTGCTGGCGTGTGGTGGCAGCTGGATGGTGCCACGGGACCGTATCACGCAATCCGACTTTGAATCGGTGGAACGATTGGTCGCCGAAGCGGTGACGTTGGCAAACCCAAGCTGAATATGCAGCCCGGACTGTTTTTCCACCCCCACGAGTAACTCCTCCAACTCTTTTCCATTCGCTGAACGATCGACATGAGTATCAATCTTCGTCCCGCTGATCAGTGCCGGTATGACTTGGTATCGCTTGGCGAAGTCATGCTGCGGCTGGATCCCGGTGAGGGACGCATCCATACGACACGGCAATTCCAAGCGTGGGAAGGCGGCGGCGAATACAACGTCGCCCGCGGGTTGCGTCGCTGCTTCGGCTTAAACACGGGGATCGTCACCGCGTTGGCCGACAATCCGATCGGTCGCTTGGTGGAAGACCTCATGCTGACCGGCGGCGTGGACACGCAGTGGGTGCAATGGTTCGACTATGACGGAGTCGGGCGCACCGTCCGCAACGGACTGAATTTCACCGAACGTGGGTTCGGCGTACGTGGTGCCGTTGGCGCGGCCGATCGCGGTAACACGGCGGCAAGCCAGTTGAAACCCGGGGACATCGACTGGGACGACTTGTTCGGCAAACAAGGCGTTCGTTGGTTCCACACCGGCGGCATCTATGCGGCGCTTAGCGAAACCACGCCCGAGGTTGTTTTGGAAGCGGTCCAGTCAGCACACCGCCATGGGACCGTCGTTTCCTATGACCTGAACTACCGCCCATCCTTGTGGCAGGCCATCGGCGGCCACGCCAAATGCCAAGACGTCAACCGTAAGATTGCCCAGCACGTCGACGTGATGATTGGTAATGAAGAAGACTTCACCGCTTGCCTGGGATTCGAAGTCGACGGGGTGGACGAAAACCTTAGCAAGCTGGACGTCACCAATTTCAAAAAGATGATCGAGCGTGCCACCGCCGAATTCCCCAACTTCAAAGCGACCGCGACAACCTTGCGCGGCGTGAAAACAGCATCGATCAACGACTGGAGTGCGATCGTCTGGCACGACGGCCAGTTTCATCAGTCACGACAGTACGAAGATCTGGAAATCTTGGACCGTGTGGGCGGTGGCGACAGCTTTGCCAGCGGCCTGATCTATGGCTTTTTGTCCACCGGCGATGCCGCCGAAGCCGTCCAGTATGGTGCCGCCCACGGGGCACTGGCCATGACGACACCGGGTGACACGTCGATGGCCAGTTTGAAAGAAGTCGAAAAGCTAAAAAGCGGTGGCAGCGCTCGCGTCGTCCGCTAAGCCAACGCGCCGTTACGGATCCGACGAATCTTCGCCAAGTGCCGCCTGATAATCAATTTTCAGCGGCGGCGAGGCTTTGGATTTTTTCTGCAGGAATTCTTGCATCCAGCGTAACATCCGCAGGTTGTAGTCCAGCCGTGCCGCGGCTTTGCGATTACCGTGACCTTCGCCTTCATACATCACCAAACGCACCGGCGCCTGATCCAGCGTCTTCAGATGCCGGAACAATTCCAGCGACTGGGACGGATGGACACGTGGGTCGTTTTTTCCGTGCAAAATCAGCGTCGGCGTTTGGTTCTTTTGCACGTGATAGATGGGGCTGCTCTTTAGGAAGTAATCCCAGTCATCCCATAAACGCTTTCGATGGTGCACCAAGAACATTTCCTCGGGAATATCAGTCGTCCCGACCTTGGAAACATTGTCGCTGATCCCCACAAACATCACGCTAGCGGCGAAGCGATCCGAGTAATACGTCGTGCCCCAGGCCGACGCAAAACCACCGTACGATCCACCGGTGATTCCCACCGCATCGGGTTTCGTGATTCCGATGTCAATCAAATGGTCCACTCCATCGATCAGATCGGAAAACTCTTTTCCGGCCGCATCCGCCTGGCCCATCATCGAGAATTCGACACCGCGACCGGTGCTGCCGCGATAGTTCGGATAAAAAACGGCAAAGCCCATGGCCGCAGCCGTTTGACCGGGCCGTGCATAGCTGGTCAACCACGCGTTGGATTCGTGCGATTCCGGACCACCATGGACGTACATGATCGTCGGATACTGCCGGCCTTCGACATAGTTCAGCGGATACATCAGCACGCCTTCCAGTTCCAAACCGTCGGCGGCGGTCCATCGGATCGGTTCTTGGCGTGCGAAACGCATTTCCGATAGCCACGGATTCGATACCGTCAAACGCTCCGGTGCATCGCCTTGTTTTTCAACGACGAACACATCGGGAGGATGATTGGCGGATTCACCGACAATGACGAAAGACATGCCCTCGGCCGCCTTTGTCATGGCGTCAATGACCAATTCATCGCCGGGTTCGATCCAGTCGGTACGCTGGCCATCGATCGTGACCGTTCCCAAACGCGACGACACACCTTCGGCGGCCGAGTAAACCAGGGTGGTGTCGTCGATCCAGGCGATCGATTCGACGTGCGAATCGTCTTCCGGCATCAGATCGCGAATCGCCGGTTGATCCGCGTCACCCGAAACGACGTCGGCAATCACCAAACGGCCTTCGTGGGGATCATGGATATCCGCGCTGCCGACCAACGCCAAGCTTTTTCCATCGGGGCTCCATGCCACTTGCCCCAACTTTCCGACGTGTTCAATCTCACGAACGATTTGGCCCGATTCCGCATCAACGATGTGAACTTTTTTGGCCATGTAGTGATCGTCGATCAACGGCGTCGGCGCCAGAACCACCGCCAATTCTTTGCCTGACGGGCTGAAGTGGATCTGCGACGCAGACCCAGGCAATTCCAGCGGTTTTGCTTGCGCATCATCCGTGCCGTTCAGGACCTCGTTGACCGAAGGCAACTTGGACAACCACACCAACGTCGCCGATACATCTTCCTCGTAGATTTCTTGATCGAACCCCTGATCACGCAATTTCCGTTCGTCCTCAGGGACGGGTTTGGTGGCCAGGAACGCGATCGATTCTCCGTCGGGAGAAAGGGAATAAGATCCGATTCCCGTCTCGTGCGTTAGCACACGAACCGCTTCACCGCCATCCACGGCGATGCGATACAACGCGCTGTGATCATCGCCCGTTCGTTTGGCGACGAAATAGATCGCCGAACCGTCGTGGCTCCATGACGTTGACGACACGTTGACGTGGCCGGTCACAAACGGACGTGTTTGCCCGTCACGATCGACCACATGTAACTCGGTCCAAGCGGGACCATTGTCGTCGCTCATCGGACGACGTGGCACCGACAATAGGTAAGCCACCTGCGATCCGTCGGGTGACGGTTTCGCATCAGTGACGTAACGCAGCTTTGCGACATCCGCGGGGCTGAAGCGACGCAGTTCGCCAGATTGGGATCCGCGGCCTTCTGACTGGGCCTGCAAGGTACCGGCGGAAAGCACCGGCCATAGGACAAGCCATCCAAAGGCGACCCGCCATCGTTGTTTAGTCATGATTCACTCACACAGGGAAGTCGGACTGAAGGTCAGCAGGACAATCTTAAAGGATTGCCCCTGTCCATTTCAGGACGACGTCCGAACCAGTCAGTGCTTCCCCGTGATCGGCGGTGGCCTCAACGTACGCGCAGAGATCACCGGCGGGCGTTACCCCTACGGTTTCCAGGCTTGTTTGGGGGCGGATTGCCGGCCAAAGTACTTCAACAATTCCTGAACGACTTTCGGGTTTTCCTCCGCAACATTTTTGGTCTCCAGCGGATCGTTTTGATAGTCGTACAACTCCAGATCCACGCCCTGGTCGCCGCCCTTGATCGCGGCCCACTGAACCAAGCGGTATCGGGGCGTCCGAATCGCTCGTCCCAGCCGACCGCTGCGTGGATAGACATGCGTGATGAAGGGGCGGGTCGTTTGTTTGGGATCGCGAACCACGGCGGCAAAGCTGCGACCGTCCAGACCGTCAGGTGCATCGATGCCGGCCAATTCGGCCAACGTGGGATAGATGTCAACGGTTTCGATCAATGATTCCGTGGCCTGTCCCTTGGCGCCTTGGGGTGCCGCCACCACGACGGGGATCCGTGCCGCTTGTTCGTAATTCGTATGCTTGCACCACATGTCGTGATCGCCCAAGTGCCAACCATGATCGCCCCACAGCACAACAACCGTCTGGTCGGCAAGTTGCAGTCGATTCAATTCGTCCAAAACCTTTCCGATCTGCGCATCGATGTAACTGGTCGCGGCATAGTATCCGTGAATCAAATTCCGGGGCATTGCTTTTGGCAGCGGACCTTCGTTGGGCACATCGCTGTAGCTGCGCAGTTCGCCCCATTTGGTCGGCGCATATTCGGGTGCCCCCTGTGGAGCTTGTCGATAGACAGGCATCGGCAGACTTTGGGGATCGTACAAGTCCCAATACTTTTGGGGTGCGATGAAGGGCAGGTGAGGCTTTAGAAAACCGACCGCTAAGAAAAACGGTTGTCCGGGGCTGGATGCCGACTGTTGCAGTCGCCGCACCGCCTCATCGGCGATCTTCCCATCAGAATAGGTATCATCCGGCACATCTGCCGCTTCGGTTGCCGGACCACGCAGACGCCCACGAGAATCCTTCACCCGATTCGCCAAGCTGTCGGGATGCACATACTGGGAACCCTTGGGACGCCACGACGGAACTGTCCAAGTTTGCTTGTCGTCGTGATTGCCGTGTCCGGTGTGATAGATCTTTCCCAAGCCTTGGACTTGATAGCCAAACCTTTGAAAATGCTCGCCCACGGTTACCACATCGGGCGCCGCGTCGCGGAAGTGGGTCGACAGGTCGTACACGCCGATCGTTTGTGGAAGCAGGCCTGTCATCAGCGAATTGCGACTGGGCGCACACACCGCTTGGTTGCAATAGGCTGATTGGAAGCTGACGCCGCGTTGTGCCAACGCATCGATGTTCGGTGTCACCGCCACCGGATCACCGAAACAACCGATGTTGGGTTTCAGGTCATCGACGCAAATCATCAATACGTTCTTCGGTGATTCAGCGCCGGCGGTGCCGACCATCAGCGTGATCGCCGCGATCCATCCACAAAGCAGGGCACGAAAAAGACGATGACAACAGACAACATTCATGGGATGGTCCACCAGGCGGGAATTTTGTTGGACGGGGCAGGGGCGGATGGGACGACGACGAGTGTTCCGTTGGTCGTCATCGCCCATCATAGCAGTCCCAACGATATCGAATCGGTAAACGGCCCATCAGGACAACCTGCCGCATAGCGGACAGACCGCTCCAGGACCGTTAGGTTAATAGCGATTGCCGTCGCGACCTGATTGACACCCCATGCGATTAATACCGTCCCACAGATCTCCGATGAAAAAACGCGTCCCTTTGCGATCGATGGCCATGGTTCCGACCGGGATCATGCTGACCTGCTTCCTTTGGCAAGTTTCCGCCGGTGCGCAGGACCGATCGCCGGCACCATCGTCGAACACCAATCGGTTGTTGGTCTTGCAGCCCGATGCCCCCCAAGCTTTTTTCTTTCGACAAACGGAATCGGCTTACCAGACCGGCAAGTATCCCACGTACGAATCCTGGTCTGAACCGTACGGACGCCTGCAAGGCATCATGGGCAAGTGTTTAGAAGAAGAATGCTTGGACCGCGAACCACGAAATGCGCTATTCTTTCGGCGTTTCAAACAACAGCATCCGCGGCAAGCCGTGATGTTGCATTTCAATGGCAATGCCAGGGATCCACGCTATCACACCGAACCGTTCTTTGCCGGTCATTGGATTTATCGACAAGCGGTCGTCATCACCGAAGATGTCCCCGCCGAAAACGGCGTGACAGACATCGCGGTCCAGAGCGTTCGCGATTTTCGAATCGAAACCGGTCGTTACAAGAACCGCAACGATGACATCGCGCTGTTTGGCATGACCGCCGACGGCAAACATGACTGGAACCACTGCGAACAAGTGCAACTGGTATCGGTCAATGCAAAGGAACAAACCATTCGCGTTCGCCGCGGATGCTATGGAACACGACCGCTGGCATTCAAGGCCGGGGCCAGTCGCGCAGCGGCCCATCAAACCGAAGGTCCTTGGGGCCGCAACAATCACCTGATGTGGTACTACAACTACGCCACGCATTGTCCCCGCGATGCGAATGGCAAGACGTGCACCGATCATTTGGTCGATGACTTGGCACGATGGTTCAGCAGCGACGGCATTCTGGCCGAATTCGACGGCATCGAGTTCGATGTTCTGTTCAACAACACGCACGGTGACACCGACGGCGATGGCAACGTGGACGACGGGGTCATCGACGGCGTCAACCGGTACGGCATCGGCGTCGTCCAGTTTGCACAACAGCTGCGTGAACGAATGGGGGATGATTTCTTGATGTTGGCCGATGGTGCACTGGGACCAGGCGGCAGCCGCAGCCAAAGGGCGTTTGGCATCTTCAACGGCATCGAAAGCGAAGGCTGGCCGAATCTGAACGATTGGGAATTCGACGATTGGTCGGGCGGGCTAAACCGGCTGCTGTACTGGCAAGAAAACGCACGGGCTCCGGCTTTCAGTTACGTCAATCACAAGTGGATCCAACCGGTTGCGGGACAGCCTGGCGTCACTCGCCATCCGGATGTCGCTCCGGCCCGTCATCGCCTGGCCATGGCGGCGGCGGTCGCCGCCGACAACGCCGTTTGCTTTTCGATCCGGCCGGCCAATGACCCCGGCGGCAGGCCCGGAATCTGGGATGAATTGCGTGGCGGCGCTCGGGGTGAAGCCGGGTGGCTGGGAAAACCGATCGAACCGATGCGACGTCTCGCCGCTCAGACACCAGACCTCCTGTCAGGTGCCGCATCGATGCCGGCCAACTTGGCGAAGATCATTCAAGGCGACGTTTCCACGCAATGGATCGATGACACCCTGCGAATCACGCCAATGGATCCGGCGGCAACCAGCACCACCTTTCGCATCCCAGGGATTCCCACGTCGGGACCGGACCTAACGGTGCTGGCGACGTTGTCCGCCGATCCGATGCTCGGGTATCTCAAAACGATGGCCCGTTTGGGATCGGTGGGCGTCACCGACGGTCGAGTGCGATCAATGATGCAAGATGACATCGTCACCGGCATGCGTTTGCGAAACCAAACGCGTGATCGATCGCTAGATCCGGCGACGGGCGCAAAGTTTTCGCCCGCACGTGTCAGCATCGCAGAAGAAACGTTCGACGCGTTTTCGGTTCACCCGCCCTACAAAGCCACCAAAGGTGCGACTTTCTGGACCGTCGAAACCGACGTCGAAGCCGATCAATCGCTTTGTTTTGCTTTGGGAATGGGACCGCTTAGCCCGCAACGAAGCGACGGGGTCCGTTTCATTATTGAAGCCACGGTGCTTGCCAACGGGCACCGGTCGGTCGCGCGAACGATCTTCGACGAAACCACCAACCAACACGAATGGCTGCACCGGAGCGTGCCTTTGGATGATTTCGCGGGCAACCGAATCCAACTGAAATTCTTGGCCGACTGTGGAATCAACGACAATTCCACGACGGATCATGCATCTTGGGCCAACGTCCGAATCCAGCAATCGAACATGGATTCGTTGCCAAGTCAGCCCGCAAAAAGGGCGAACACTTGGGTCGGCACCCAACCGTTCACCGCCGGCGTTTACACATCGGCGATCGGTAGCCCCGAAGTGGACATTGAATTCCGAATCGAAGGCGGCCAAGCGGTCTTCCTTCATCGGATCAGCGTCCATGCCCACAGCGACGTGCTGTCGCGACGATTCGAAAACGGAATGATCATCGCCAACCCGTCGCCGCGGCCGATGGATTTCGAACTTCCCAGCGACTTGGTCGGGTCGCTTCGCCACATCAAAGGCAGTCCCAAACAGGATCCGAAAACAAACAGCGGTCGTCGCACCGGACCGACCGTTCAGCTGGGTCCTTTGGATGCAGTCTTTTTGGAACGCGTCGACACGACGTCACGCTGATGCCGCGACGATTTGTCGCCCAAGCCAACCTTTGTCGCTTGTCGGCTTGAAAACCGTGGCGTGACAATTGGTCACGCATGCGTTTCGATTGCATCGGTGGCGATGTCGCCAGCTGAACCTGAAACGCAAACTTTGCCCTTGTCAGGGCGTCACCGGCATCCGCCCCGCCTCAATCCTGACATTCGGTACCATGTGCGGCAGGACCGCACACGCTGGAAATTCATCTTGATGCCTTTTACAACTGCGGCATACCACCGCATTGGCTTTACAAGCCCATGCTTGTCGGGAAAATCGATTCGACACCGGTCAGGAAAGCCCCGGCAAAGATGTCAGGTCGCAAGCGTTGTTTGTCCGATAGACAGGGCGTCCACACTTGTGGCAATCTCGACGGCGGCCACACTTTGAATGACCAAAGATTCGCCTTTCACCGTCGTTCACCGCAATTAGGAGTCTTGATGATGCAGCCCGTCAAATCATTGAATCATGTCGGGATCGCCGTTCGTTCGTTGGAAGATCAGAAAGCGTTCTATGAAGGTTCGCTGGGCGCGGAATTTGAAGGCGTCGAAGACGTGCCGAGCCAGAAGGTGAAGGTCGCCTTTTATCGAGTCAACGATGTCCGCCTGGAATTGCTGGAACCCACCGATCCCGAAAGCCCGATCGCGAAGTTCATTGAGAAGCGCGGCGAAGGCTTGCATCACCTTGCCTTCACCGTCGAAGATCTGCCGTCACGGATTGCGGAACTGAAGGACGAAGGCTTGCGAATGATCGACGAAACACCGCGACCAGGCGCCCACCACACACAAATCGCGTTCTTGCATCCCAAGAGCAGTTGCGGCGTCCTGACCGAACTGTGCCAGCCGATGAAGGCTTGATGAAATTCGTTTTCCAACGAATGGTCGATTCCGCGGCAATGCCCTCGCGTTGATTCGGAAACAAAATTCGGTCATCCGTTTTTGACCTCATCACGTTCACTTTCCTTGACCGCTGTAGTGATTGGATTCTTCTTCCATGACAACGTCAAAATTAACAGTCACCGATGACTTTCCGCCGGTCGATTATGACACGTGGCGGCAACAGGTCGAATCCGATCTGAAAGGGGCACCGTTTGATCGCAAATTGGTGTCGCACACCTACGAAGGCATCGACATCCAACCGGTTTATTCATCGAAAGACCAGTTGGACGGGACCGACCCTCTGGGCGTTCCCGGTGCGGTGCCGTTCACGCGTGGTGCCCATCCGATGGGCCCGATCATGTGCGGCGTCGACCAGCGTCAAGAACACACACACCCTGATTTGGAAGCGGCCAACCAAGCCATCTTGGGCGACCTGGAAGGCGGCGTGACCTCCCTGACCCTGCGTCTGGACAAGGCCACGCGTGCGGGCGTTTCGGTGGAACAGGCCGAAGATTTGGCCGGCGTCGACGGTCTGATGGCGTACCGTGTCGAAGACTTGGATGAACTGCTGGAAAAGGTTCATCTGGAATTGATCGAGATCGGGATCGACGCCGGTGCCAGTTATTTGCCGGCCGCGGCAACCTTGGCGGCACTTTGGAACAAGCGTGGCGTCCCCGGCGAAGCAGCACGCGCCAGCTTCGGCGCTGATCCGCTGGCAACGTTGGCCGCCGACGGTCGCTTGCCGATGTCGATGGGCCAAGCGTATCGCCAGATGGCCGAACTGGTCCGCTGGACGAAAGCCAACTATCCCAAGTCGACGGCGATTTGTGTCAACACTGCGGTCTATCACAACGCCGGCGCGACGGCCGCTCAGGACATCGCGTTCGCGCTGGCCACCGCGGTCGATTATCTACGCGGTCTGGAATCCGAAGGCGTCGCCATCGACGATGCGGTTTCACAGATGCTGTTCCGATTCAGTATCGGCACCCACCACTTCTTGGCAATCGCCAAGTTGCGTGCGGCACGATCGTTGTGGTCGCGTGTGTTGCAAGCCTGTGGCGCGGCCCCGCGTGGCATGCGGATTCACACTCGCACCAGTGATCGCGTGATGACCCAGCGTGACCCGTACGTGAACATGCTTCGCAATACGGTCGCATCGTTTGCGGGAATCGTCGGCGGGGCCGAAATCGTCACCTCGGTTCCTTTCGACGAAGCGTCCGGATTGCCCAACGCATTCAGCCGACGAATCGCCCGTAATACCGTGTTGATTCTGCAAGAAGAATCGCACATGCACCGCGTGTTGGACGCGTCGGGCGGCAGCTGGTTCATGGACGATCTGACCACCGAACTGTGCGAAAAGGCTTGGGAGATTTTCCAAGGCATTGAAAAGGCCGGCGGAATGGCGGCCGCACTGCAAAGTGGTGCGATCGCCGAACAGATCGACGCCGCTTACGCCCCGCGTGCCAAAGACATTGCCAAACGCCGCGAAGGCATCACCGGTGTCAGTGAGTTTCCCAATCTGACCGAAGAACCGGTCAAGCATTCGCCGCCGGACATGGACGCTTTGTTGGCGGGCGCCAAGAAACGGGTTGCCGCGACAGCACCGACAGCGGAAGCCATCGACGGCGACGACCGTCTGGCACAATGTGTCGCCGCGGCCGAACAGGGTGCGACGATTGCCGCCCTGGCACAGCGTCTGGGGCTGCAACAAGAATCAACCGACGCCAAGGTGATCGAACCGCACGCATTCGCCCAGCCGTTCGAAGAGTTGCGGGATGCCAGCGACGCTTGGATGGAAAAGCATGGCAACCGACCTCGCGTCTTCTTGGCCAACATGGGCCCGGTTGCCCACCACACGGCTCGCGCAACCTATGCCAAAAACTTCTTCGAAGCCGGTGGTTTCGAAGCGGTCACCAACGAAGGCTTTGCGGACGCCGATGCGGCGACGGCGGCCTTCAAGGAATCCGGCGCGAACGTCGCCGTGATCTGTTCATCGGACAAACTTTATCCCGACATGGTTCCACCGGTTGCAGGCGGCCTGAAGGCTGCCGGAGCAAAGACCGTGGTGCTGGCCGGACATCCCGGCGACAACGAAGCGGCGTGGCGACAAGCCGGCGTCGATCGATTCATTTTCATCAAATGCGACGTGCTGGCCACGCTTCGCGAACTGCTGCGTGAAGAGGAGGTACTTTCGTGATGACTGCGATACCGAATTTTGCCGACGTCGCTTTGAAGGGCGATGCGAACACCGTGGGTTCCCCCGACGACTGGAAACAATCGGTCGGCGGTGACCCGCAACGACTGGGCTGGCAAACCGGCGAACAGATTCCGATCCAAGCGTTGTATTCGCAAAAGGACCTGGAAGACGTCGACCACTTGCAGACGATGCCGGGATTCCCACCGTTTCTGCGTGGCCCCTACGCGACGATGTACGTCATGCGTCCGTGGACCGTCCGTCAGTACGCGGGTTTCTCCACCGCCAAGGAGTCCAACGCATTTTATCGCCGTAACTTGGCCGCCGGCCAAAAGGGGCTGAGCATCGCGTTCGACTTGGCCACCCACCGTGGTTACGACAGCGATCACCCACGTGTCGCCGGCGATGTCGGTATGGCCGGCGTCGCGATCGACAGCATCTATGACATGCGAGTGCTGTTTGACGGCATCCCGCTGGATCAGATGAGCGTGTCGATGACGATGAACGGTGCCGTGTTGCCCGTGATGGCGCTGTACATCGTCGCTGCGGAAGAACAGGGCGTCGCACCGGAGAAACTGGCCGGCACGATCCAGAACGACATCCTGAAGGAGTTCATGGTTCGGAACACGTACATTTATCCGCCCGAGCCCAGCATCCGCATCATCGCCGACATCTTTGACTACACCAGTCGCAAGATGCCGCGATTCAACAGCATCAGCATCAGCGGTTACCACATGCAGGAAGCCGGTGCGACGGCCGACCTGGAATTGGCGTACACACTGGCCGATGGCTTGGAATACGTCCGAACCGGATTGCAAGCCGACTTGGACGTTGATTCGTTTTGCCCCCGACTGTCGTTCTTCTGGGGCATCGGCATGAATTACTTCATGGAAGTCGCCAAGCTTCGTGCCGCGCGGCTGATTTGGGCCAAGCTGATCAAACAGTTCAATCCCAAGAATCCCAAGAGTCTGTCGCTGCGAACCCACAGCCAAACCAGCGGCTGGAGCTTGGTCGCACAGGACGTCTACAACAACGTCGTGCGTACCTGTGTCGAAGCGATGGCGGCCACCCACGGCCACACCCAATCGCTGCACACCAATGCGCTGGATGAAGCGATCGCATTGCCGACCGATTTCTCCGCCCGAATCGCACGAAACACGCAGCTGTTCCTGCAACAAGAAACAGACACCTGCAACGTTGTCGATCCTTGGGGCGGCAGCTATTACGTCGAAAAGCTGACGCATGACTTGGCTCAACGCGCTTGGGAACACATCACCGAAGTCGACGAAGCGGGCGGAATGACCAAAGCCATCCAAGCCGGCATTCCCAAAATGCGGATCGAAGAAGCTGCCGCTCGGACGCAGGCACGGATCGATGCGGGACTGCAGCCGGTGATCGGCATGAACAAGTATCGCTTGGCCCAAGAAGACGACCTGAAGGTGCTAAGCGTCGACAACACCGCCGTGCGACAGGCACAAATCGAAAGCTTGAAAAAGCTGCGTGAAGACCGTAACGAGGGTGAAGTCAACGCCGCCCTGGCCGCTCTGCGACACGCCGCCGAAGAAGGTTCGGGCAACTTGCTGGAATGTGCCGTCGATGCCGCTCGTGTCAAAGCGACCGTGGGTGAAATGAGCGATGCTTTGGAATCGGTCTACGGCCGATACGAAGCGCCCGTGCAAACCGTCCGTGGCGTTTATGCCAACGAAACCAAGGGCCAGGATGCCGTGACGCGAGTCCAACAGTTGGTCGAAAAATTCGAAGAAGCCGAAGGACGTCGGCCACGAATTTTGGTCGCAAAAATGGGCCAAGACGGTCACGACCGCGGTCAAAAAGTGATCGCGTCTGCCTTTGCCGACCTTGGCTTCGACGTCGACATCGGTTCGCTGTTCCGCACGCCAGCCGAAACCGCCAAGCAGGCGGTCGAAAATGACGTCCACGTCGTGGGGGTCAGTTCGCTGGCCGCCGGGCACCTGACGCTGGTGCCGGAACTGAAGCAAGAACTGGAAAAGCTGGACCGTGAAGACATCATGATCGTCGCCGGAGGGGTGATCCCGCCGCAAGATTACGATGCCCTGTATGCGGCCGGTGCCGCAGCGGTCTTCGGACCCGGTACCGTGATCAGCGACGCCGCCGTTTCGTTGCTGGAAAAGCTGGCGGACCAGTTGGAAATCCAGCTTCCCGGTACGGCGGACACGGCGGTCTGATGACAGATCGACCGACCGCCAAACCCCAAGCACGCGCCCGCAATCGCCCCACCGCGGATGACTATTTCCAAGGCATCCGCGATCGCAACCTGTCGATGTTGGCGCGTGCATTCACCCTGGTCGAATCCAGCAGTCCACGGCACCAAAAAGTCGCCGAAGAATTGCTGACTCGGCTGATGCCCTTGACCGGAAACGCGTTGCGTATCGGTATCACCGGGGCACCCGGGGCCGGCAAAAGCACCTTCATCGAAGCGTTCGGATTGCTACTGGTACGTCAGGGCAAACGGGTCGCCGTGTTGGCGGTTGACCCGTCCAGCGGCGTCAGCGGCGGCAGCATCCTGGGCGATAAAACACGGATGACCAATCTGTCGTCAGAAAAAGACGCGTTCATTCGGCCATCGCCATCGGCGGGCACCCTGGGCGGTGTCGCCCATAAGACCCGTGAATGCATGCTGATCGCCGAAGCGGCCGGATTCGACGTGATCCTGATTGAAACCGTCGGCGTGGGGCAAAGCGAAACGATGGTCGCCGACATGACCGATTGTTTCCTGGGGCTGATGTTGCCCGGCGCCGGCGACGAACTGCAAGGCATCAAACGTGGCTTGTTAGAACTGGTCGATGTGATCGCGGTCAACAAAGCGGACGGGAAAAACAAAGACGCCGCGGAACTGGCGGCACGGCAATACCACAACGCTCTGGATTCGATCACCGGACGACACTTCGATGACGCACCGGCCATTTTGACGTGCAGCGCACGCGAAAATCTGGGCATCGACAAGGTTTGGAAAGCGATCGAAAAGCGTTGTCGTCTGCGCAAAGATTCGGGCGATTTCCAGCGACGTCGACAACAGCAAAACCTACGTTGGCTGTGGTCCATCGTCGAAGATCAGCTGCGTCACGTCATGCACACTCATCCGGCCGTACAAGCCATCTGCAACGATGTGGAAACGAACGTCTTGGACGGATCGATGCCACCGGCGGCCGGAGCACGACGTTTGTTTTCGGCTTTGAACCTTGATTCCCGCAACCTTTGATCGATTCCCATGGGCCTTATCAAAACTGTGCGTGGTTTCACCCCACAACTTGGTGAAAATTGCTTCCTGGCAGACACCGCGGTGGTGCTGGGCGACGTCGTGATGGGCGATGACTGTTCGGTATGGTTCAACACGGTCGTTCGCGGCGATGTGAACTCGATCCGCATCGGCAACCGTGTGAACATCCAAGACGGCGCCGTGCTGCACACGCTGTATCAGAAATCGGTCATCGACATCGCGGACAACGTTTCGATCGGCCACAACGTCTGTGTGCACGGCGCCAAGATCGAACAGAACTGCTTGATCGGCATCAATTCGGTGATTTTGGATCACGCGGTGATCGGTGAAGGATCGATCATCGGTGCCGGTTCGGTCGTCTTGCAGGGAACGAAAGTCGAACCCGGCAGTCTGTACGCCGGTACGCCGGCCAAACGGATCAAAGATGTCGATCCGGAACAGGCCAAGGAGATGATTGAAAAGATCGCCAAGAACTACCTGTTCTACGCCAGTTGGTTCAAAGACGAACAAGAGCCTGGCCAAGACTAGGACCGAAGTCAGCTCGATCGAAATCACCCAAGTGGCCTGATCAAAACGTTCAGGGACGGGCGGCCCACGCGTGCGAACGCGGCGGAGCGACTGCACAAAAAAAGCGGCACATCGCTGCGCCGCTTTCGTTCGTTGTGTCCGACTAAGCCACCGAACTGGTTTCGCCTGCCAGCATATCGCCGTGACGCATCAGGTTTCGGTGCATATCGAAACAGCGTTCCAAATCGTGATAAATGTGCCCGGGCTTACACTTTTCGATGTAGCGATGCAGCATGTCGCGATACATCGGATGGGCACAGTTGTCGATGATCAATCGTGCACGCTGTGCCGGTGCAACGCCGCGCAAGTCGGCCAGACCTTGCTCGGTCACAATGACTTCGACGCTGTGTTCGTTGTGATCGACGTGGCTGCACATTGGGACAATCGTCGAAATCTTTCCATCCTTCGCTGTCGACGGACACACGAAGATCGAAAGGTAGGCGTTGCGGGCAAAATCACCGCTGCCGCCAATACCATTCATTATGTTTTGGCCGCAAACGTGCGTGGAATTCACATGACCATAGAAGTCGACTTCCAACGCCGTGTTCATCGCGATGACGCCCAACTGACGGACGATCGCCGGGTTGTTGCTGATCTCCTGAGGACGAAGCACGATTCGATCGCGATAAAAATCGATGTCTTCGGAGATCTCTTGGATTTGTTCCGGCAGCAAGGTCAAACCACAAGAACTGGCGCCCTTCATCCGGCCGCTTTTCAACAGACGGAACGGCGCCGGCTGTAGCACCTCGGTGTACATATAGAAATCGGGGATTTCCGTGCTGGCACCGATGCCTTCGGTCACCGCGTTGGCGACGTTCCCGACACCGCTTTGCATCGGCAGGAATTCCTTGGGAATGCGTCCGGCGGCCAATTCTTCGGTCAAAAACTGGACGACATAGCCGGCAATCGCGCTGCTTAATTCGTCCGATGCGGTGAAGCCGCCCAATTCGTCAGGTTGGTCGTTTTCGACGATCCCCACGATTTTGGACGGATCGACCTGGGCGTAGCGGGTTCCGATGCGCTGCAGCGGATGATCCAGGGCCAGCGACTTGCGGTGGGGCGGCGTATCGGGAACCACGACATCGGCCATCTTGCCGATTTCTTTGGATTGGCCGCGATTCAATTCGATGATGACCTTCTTTGCCTTCAACAGAAACGTCGGCGATGCCCCCACCGATGTGCTCAAATAAACTTTTCCGTCTTCGGTCACGTCGGTGGCTTCGATCACCGCAACGTCGATATCCCCGAAGTGCCCGAACAGAACGGATTGGGGCAAGTGCGACAGGTGCATGTCGACGAATTCGACTTCGCCTTTGTTGATGCGTTGTCGCAACGGGCGTGACGATTGGTAGGGTGCGCGCCAACTGACCGCGTCGGCTTCGGCCAACGCGTCATCCAAGCTCGTACCGGTGCTGGCGCCGGTCAAAACACGGATGCGAAACGGCTGGCCCGCTTCATGCAAAATCTTGGCCCGGTCGGCGATCGCACGCGGTACGGCTTTGGCGGCACCGGCGGGCGTGAACCCGCTCATTGCCACCAGCATGCCATGGTCGATCAGTTCGGCCGCTTCGGCAGCGCTAAGAATGGGAAAAGCGCCGGACATTTTCATTTCCTTATCGGTGAGGCAGGTCAGGGGTTACGCCCGAAATGAAGTGGAACGTTGTGACGTTTAATCGATCTCTCGTCGCCAACAACCGACGAATCAAGGACAAGTTGTCGCATAAGGATTTTCACGACAAACGAAATCACACATCCGCCATCTAACCCTCGTAGATAGACCGCCGTGTGAAATATTGTCAAGTCGGTGCGGCGATCTGGTGCGCAATGTCACAGCCACCATTTTTTTCAGCGATCCACGGGGCTTTCACAGGGTCGCTACGGCGGACATCATGCCCGAAACGCTCGTCTTTGTACACAAAACAGCGCCTTCACTGGTTTCACATCGATCGTCAGGCGGCTCCTGACAGCCGTCGGGTCTCACGCTAGCTTATGCCGATGTGACAAGTGGTCTGAAGCTTGTCTTACTTGGTCGCACAACACGGTTGTGGTGAATTGATGGCTATCGAAAAGTCACTGTTAGAACAGTTGAAAGAACGTCGCGATCAGCGGCTGGTGGGCGGCGGCAAAGAACGCATTGCCAAGATCCACGCCAAAGGCAGCATCACGGCGAGGGAACGATTTGACGCACTGTTTGACGACGGCACCTTTCAAGAATGGGGGCTGCACGTCGAACACAACTGTCACGATTTCGGCATGGAAAAGAAATTCATGCCCGGTGATGGTGTGATCACCGGCGTCGGACAGGTCGATGGACGTCCCGTTGCGGGATTCAGCCAAGACTTCACTGTCGGCGGCGGTGCACTGGGACAACGTCATTCGCAAAAGATCTGCGACGTGATGGACTATGCCGCTAATTGCGGATTGCCCTTCGTCGCGATCAACGATTCGGGCGGGGCTCGGATCCAAGAAGGGGTCGATGCCCTTAGCGGTTACGGCCAGGTCTTCTATCGCAATGTGGAACTGTCCGGTCTGGTGCCACAAATCGCCGTCATCGCCGGCAGCTGTGCAGGCGGCGCCGCCTATTCGCCGGCGTTGATGGACTTTTTGATCATGACTCGTAAGAACGCGAGCATGTTCATTTGCGGTCCTCAGGTGATCAAAGCCGCCACCGGCGTGGACACCACGATGGACGAAATCGGCAGCGCCGCGGCAAACGCGGCGATCAGTGGCAACGTGCACTTCGTCGCCGAGGATGATCAGCACGCATTGGAATTGGTCCAGGAACTGTTGTCCTACTTGCCGTCGAACAACTTGGACAACCCGCCGCACCATCCGATCGAAGACATCAGCATGGTGCCGGACACGTCGATCGATGATCTGGTGCCCGCCGATGCCAAGGGCGCGTTGGACATGGAAGCGGTGATCCAACGCATCGTCGATGACGGACGCTTCCTGCAAGTTCATCAAGAATTCGCAAAGAACATCCTGGTCGGCTTTGCACGGATCGACGGCGTCGTCGTCGGGATCATCGCCAACCAACCGATGGTCAAGGCGGGAACGATCGACATCGATGCCTCGGACAAGGCATCACGTTTCATACGATTCTGCAATGCCTTCAATATCCCGCTGGTCACTTTGGTTGACGTCCCCGGGTTCTTGCCCGGTGTCCAACAAGAACAGGGCGGCATCATCCGACACGGCGCCAAAATGCTGTTCGCCTACTGCGCCGCAACGGTCCCCAAAATCACGGTGATCACCCGCAAAGCCTATGGCGGTGCTTACTTGGCGATGTGCAGCCGCGACATGCGTGCCGACGTCGTCTTTGCATGGCCGACCGCCGAGATCGCCGTGATGGGCGCCGAAGGAGCCATCAACGTTCTTTACCGCCGCGAATTACAAGCGGCCGAAGACAAACAGGCCAAACAGGCCGAATTGGTCAAGGAATACCATGACCGATTTGCTTCGCCCTACATGGCCGCATCGCGCGGGATGATTACCGATATCATTCAGCCATCGATGACGCGAGCGAGCATTTCGCTGGCGTTACGCAACACACTTCGCAAGAGTGAAACTCGTCCACCCAAGAAACACGGCCTGATCCCGCTGTAATCCACCGGAATGCTTTGACCATGAAAAAAATGCGAATCACTGTCGGTGACAAATCCTATGAAGTCACCGTCGAACACTTGGAAGACGACGATGCCGTTGCGGGTGCGCCACAACCGGCCGGCCCACGACCGGTTTCGCCGGTTGCTCCGGTGCAAAAAGCTGCCGCGCCCAGCCCCAAAGTGACTTTGGCGGCCGGTGCGATCACCAGTCCGATGGCAGGCGTGGTCCTGTCGGTGGCCGTGAAAGAAAACGACAGCGTCGACCAAAACGATGTCTTGTTGGTCTTGGAAGCGATGAAGATGGAAAACCAAATCATCGCGCCGGCCGGTGCCAAAGTGAAAGCCGTTCACGTCAAGGCGGGTGAATCGGTTCAGGAAGGCCAATTGTTGGTTGAACTGGAATAGCCGTTCATCACCCAATCCGTAACGACGTTTGATTCCCGGGCTTGCTTTATCGAGACACCCATGGCCCCGTTTCCTGCCCTTTCCCCGCTGTGCGGGTCAGTGCTGCAATGCTGTTTGGCGCATCCCATCGCTGCGATGGGGTGGGTGATGCCGATCGGTCTGCTGCAAGCCGCCGACACAACGACCGGCGATGCCGTACCGGCGGTCGATGGCGACGCGCCGTCGGCGATGGACACTTTGTTTTCAGATTTTGGCATTCCGCTCGCCATTCTTGGGATGGTCGTCGTCTTCATGGCGTTGATCATTTTGATGATGGTCATCACGGCCATGCCGCGGTTGATCGCCTTGATGGAAGGCAAGCCAGGCAAATCATCCGCCACCGATGCGAAGACAAAATCTGCCACTTCGCCCGTCCCCGACGATGCCGACGACGACGAACTGACGCCGGAATTGGTTGCCGTGCTGACCGCCGCAGTGGCGGCAACAGAACGCCGCCCCGTACGCATCGTTCGGACCCGCCGTCTGACACCATCGGAATTGGCTTGGACGCTGGAAGGGCGAATCCGGCATCACGCTTCGCACCGTCTGCAGCCACGAAATCGCTGATCATCCACCTTTGTAAATCGGTAAAGCAGCCAAGATGAACGCTTGGGACTACCTTTCGGCCAAAGCCGGCCAATTGCTTGAAACCACCGCGTTTCCCAGCATGCAGGCGGGCAACCTGATCATGATCGTGATCGGGATGATCTTCATTTATTTGGCGATCGCTAAACACTATGAACCGCTGCTGTTGGTTCCGATCGGTTTCGGAATCGTCGTCGGCAATATCCCCAGTGTGCCCGGAATGCCGCTCAGCGTTTACGACGAAGGCAGCGTGCTGCGGTATCTGTACTTTGGGGTGGAAAGAGGGGTATATCCACCGCTGATCTTCCTTGGCATCGGCGCGATGACCGACTTTTCGACGATGCTGTCCAGTCCCAAGTTGATTTTGTTGGGGGCGTCGGCGCAAATCGGTGTCTTTCTGACCTTCCTGGGCGCCATCGCGCTCGGGTTCGGCCCGAACGAAGCTGGCGCGATCGGAATCATCGGTGGTGCGGACGGCCCCACCGCCATTTTCTTGTCCTCGCGTCTGGCGCCTCAATTACTTGGGGCCATCGCGATCGCCGCCTATTCGTACATGGCTTTGGTTCCGGTGATCCAGCCGCCGATCATGAAGTTGTTGACGACCAAAGAAGAACGGCTGATTCGCATGAAGCCGTCTCGTCAGGTTTCCACACGCGAGCGCATCCTGTTTCCCATCGTTGCGTTCATCGTTTGCACCATGTTGGCTCCCGGTGCCATCGTGCTGATCGGCATGCTGTTCTTTGGCAACTTATTGAAAGAATGCACGGTCACCGACCGTTTGGCGGCGACCGCTCGGGCAGCGATGATCGACATCGTGACCGTGCTGCTGGGATTCTGTGTGGGGGCCAGCACCAGCGCCCCGTACTTCCTGAAACGAGAATCAATCATGATTTTCGCTCTCGGCGCGCTCGCTTTTGCCATCGCAACGGCCAGCGGCGTGCTGTTCGCAAAATTGATGAACCTGTTTTTGAAAGATAAGATCAACCCATTGATCGGTGCGGCCGGCGTTTCGGCTGTGCCTGACTCGGCACGCGTCGTTCACATGGTCGGCCAAGAAGCCGATCCCCAAAACTTTTTGCTGATGCACGCCATGGCCCCCAACGTGGCCGGAGTCATCGGATCGGCTATCGCCGCCGGGGTCCTGTGGAGCCAACTGGCCAGCTGAGACTTCGCGGCATTCGCCGGCGTCCGGATCACGGCGTCATTTCCACGATACGGCAGGTGGGGCGACCGCCGCGTGAATCGCGACGACCTGCAGAGCCAGCGTTTATGAATGTCGCCCCGCGGCGTTTGAGCAGGCTAGTCACAGCACGCGTTTTTGGATCGCTGGCCGCGTCGAGTTGCCGAACCACACAGCGGCGGCCGTAAATCCGTGTCGAGCAAGCGGAGGCTGTCTCGTATAGGCAACGCAACCATCTGTCGCGGCAAAACCAAAGTTGCGGCTGATTGTGCCTGACGCCAAACACAAGCATAATCTGGACGTTTGCGCCGTCGCATCACCTAATCCGCCCGCTAGCGGCCACCCTGGTCCCCTTGCGGCATGGGTCGGATGAAACCGGCCGTTCCCCCCAACGCCACCACTGACAGAAAGGTTTCTGTACTCATGGGCATCTTGGACGTCATTGTCTTCGTCGGCTTTGTGATCGCCGTCATATCGATCGGTTTGTACAAGAGTCGTGAAGAGGACGACGTCAAAGACGCCCAGGATTACTTCCTGGCCGGACGTGGTCTGACGTGGTACTTGGTCGGCTTTTCGCTGATCGCCGCGAACATCTCCACCGAACAATTTGTCGGCATGACGGGTAAAGCGGCGGATTGGTTGGGGATGGCCATTGCCAGTTACGAATGGATGGCAGCGGTCACGCTGGTGGTCACCGCGTTTGTGTTTCTGCCGGTGTTTCTGAAAAGCGGGATCTATACGATCCCCGAATTTTTGGAATACCGATACAACGCCTTCGCACGAACCGTGATGGCCATCAGCACGATGATCATTTTGGTGGGCGTTCCGACGGCGTCGGTCATTTTCTCCGGTGCAAAGGTCATCACGGGCAATTTCCAAGGCATGGTGGTCGCCGGTTTGGACCTGGGGAACATCACCGTTGGTTGCTGGATTATCGGCATCCTGGCCGCCGTGTATGTGTTTGCCGGTGGCTTGAAAGCCTGTGCCTGGGCCGACCTGATTCAAGGTTCGGCATTGATCGTCGGCGGTGTCATCATCGCCTGGTTTGCGATGTCTTTGATGGGCAACACGGCGCCGGAAGAATTGATTCAAACCGCTCGCAACGATCAGGTGACGGTGGAAAGCCTGGAATCGGCGGGTCCGATTCAACGTTTTTGGGATTTGAACAAAGGCGATTTGCCCGAAGGCAAGTTGCACATGGTGCGTCCGACCGACGATCCCGAAATTCCGTGGACCGCGTTGCTGGTCGGCTTGTGGATTCCCAACTTTTTTTACTGGGGATTGAACCAATACATCACCCAGCGAACTTTGGGATCTCGATCACTTGCCGAAGGCCAAAAAGGGGTCGTGTTTGCCGCATTCCTGAAACTGATCATCCCGTTCATCGTGGTGATCCCCGGCATCCTGGCGTTCAACCTGTTCAACAGCGAACTACGCAACGACGCCTCGGGGCGAAACGCGTTGCTGATTTCCGCCAATTCCCCGGATCTTTACCAGACGCTGGATTCGAGCATGAAACCCGATCCGGCCAGCGATCGAAACACGCTGATCTTGGAAGCGATCGAAAAGAATCTGGCAGAAGCTGATCCCGGTTCAAAGATGCTTTACGCCTTTGACGAAGAGTTCGCGGAGATGCATCCCGAGAACTCACTGACACTGCTACAGCACAACCAATCGATCGCGGGAAGCGGATCGTCCGCTGAAACAATCCCCGATGGCGACGATCCGGCGATGGCTCTAGTGATCGCGAACGACACGACGATTCAAGCAGCCACCGAACAGTTGGGCGATTCGATCGGGACCGAAACGCTGATCGCACACGATTACGATAATGCTTTCCCCACGTTGATTCGTGAATTGTTGCCGATCGGTGTGGGCATCAAAGGCTTCGTTCTGGCCGCCATCTTTGGCGCTGTCGTCAGTTCGTTGGCATCAATGTTGAACAGTGCATCGACGATCGCGACGATGGACATCTTTTACAAGCTGAAGCCCAATGCGTCGCAAAGCCAATTGGTCATGGTGGGTCGAATCTGCACGATCGTTTTTGTCTTGATCGCTTTGCTAATCGCGCCCTTCCTAGGCCACCCGTCGTTCGGCGGAATCTTCACCTTCATCCAAGAATTCCAAGGGTTCATTTCACCCGGGATTTTGGCGATTTTCATCTTCGGCGTGCTGTTCCACAAAGCACCTCGATCCGTTGGAACGATCGGTCTGTTGTTGAACCCCGTGCTGTACGGTGCCTTGAAATGGATGCCCGCGACGGCAGACATCACCTTCCTGAACCGTATGGCGATTTGCTTCGGAACGGTCTTAACGGTCCTGGCTTTGGTCACATTGATACGACCGATGAAGGAACCGGTTACTTTGCCCGTCAACGAACAGATCGACCTGACGGGTTCCAAGGGCGCGAAATTCTTTGGCGGCCTAGTAATCGTCCTGATGCTCGCCCTGTACATCGTGTTCTACTAAGCCGAACACAACGTGTTATTGCAAAGCCGGGATGCCCACGCGTTGCGTCATCCCGGCATCTTGAACCGTGGCCTAAGATACCGCGACCAACCAGCGGACTTGAAACGGCCGCAGCGAAATGGCGTCGCCCGAGGCAAGGGATTGATCGGCCAACAGGTCGTGGTCGGTTGCAATCGGAATTTGGTCGCAACTGACCTCTCGGGCCGAATCGGACAAATTCGCCAGCACGACGATTCGTTGATCCGACACCTCGCGAACGAACCCAAGCAATCCGTCGCCCGGTAAGTCCAAAACCTGTTGCCCGGCAATCGGATGAAAAGCCGGTTGCAGACGACGCAGTTCCAACAATCGGCAATAGCCGTCGAACACTCGCCGCTGTAATCCTGCCGCATCGGCCAACGCGTTTTCCAATTCGTCGCGTTCGTATTTGTGCCGATTGATTCTGCGATTCTGACCGGATTCATCCGCCGCGGCGACATCATTGGGGGATCCAAACAGACTGTGGAAATACACGGCCGGAACCCCCTGCATTGAAAGCATGATCGCCTGGGTCGCCAAGAATCGCCGTGAGTGTTCGGCCGGTTCGATCGTCGACCGATCGGCGACGGCGTCCAAGTACGTGATGTTCAGCTCATAGGGGCTTTCGGTCCCATCGCTTTGCGAACGCATGTTGACGCGACCACCATGACGTCGCACGACATCCACCAGATGGTCCAACCGCTCGCGCGGCACCAAACCTTCCAAGGGGCGAACCCCCACACCGTCGTGGCTGGCAGTGAAGTTGAAGAACGTCGTTTGATTCGTGGGCGGCCGCAGCGACTTCATCCAGTCTCGCAACACCGTCGTGTCACCACTGTGAATCGCGTCCAACAACAGGGGCGGCAAACTGAATTGATACACCATGTGGGCTTCGTCGGTGCCGTCACCGAAGTAGCTGATGTTCTCTTTGTGGGGAACATTCGTCTCGGTCAAAACAATCGTTCCCGGCACGGCGGCATCCAAAACCGCACGCATCAGACGAACGATGGCATGAGTTTGTGGCAAATGCATGCAGGATGTGCCGACCTTTTTCCACAGGAACGCAATCGCATCAAGTCGAATGATCCTGGCACCGCGTTGTGCGTACAGCACCAGCGTTTCGATCATCCGCAGCAGAGTTGCCGGATCACCGTAGTTCAAATCAACTTGATCGGCGCTGAAAGTTGTCCAGACGTGCTTGGTTCCCGACGCTGTTTCGAAAGGTGTCAGCAACGGCAGACTACGCGGACGCACCACGGCCGAAAGATCCGCGGTCGGGTCTTGATCGATGTAGGCATTGCGAAACGGTTCTTCGTCGGCCAAGAAACCTTGAAACCAGCGGTGGGACACCGAGGTGTGATTGGCGACCAAGTCGAACATCAAATCAAAATGCTGGCCCAAGCGTGCGATGTCATCCCAGTCACCCGATTCGGGATCGACGGCCAAATAATCGACCACCGAAAAACCGTCATCGCTGGTGTAGGGACAAAACGGCAGCAAGTGAATGCACCGGAGCTTTTGATCCAATTCCCAATCCAGGAAGAAACGCCGAAAAGCTTCCAGCGGATGCAGACCGGGCTGACGAATTTGGTCGGCATAGGTGATGCAAACGACGTCGTTTTGGTCCCATAACGATTCATCGCGCGGCTTGGCATTGGCTGATTCGACCAGCCGATGGAGTGCTTCGCTCAGCTCCGTCGGCACGCTGCCATAAATGTCCGCAAGAATGGAATCAAACTGGCCGCAAGTCATCGGGTCGGTCAAAGGTTGTCCTGTCCGGTAAAGTTGGTCACCAAAGCGCGCAACTTTCGTCGCAATACGCTGTAACTGAAGAACGCTTTTCCGATTTCGTAATTGAAATCGACCATTTCTTCGCGGAAACGTTGATCACGAATCACGCGTTCGACCTTTGATACCACGTCCTGCGTCAGGTATCCGTCCATGGCGATGACCTTTGCGCCTTTGGGCTCGATATCAGCCACAAAAATCGAATACCGGTTCACCAACACGGGTTTCCGATAGTAAAACGCTTCCAGCAAGGCGTTGCCGAAACCCTCGTAAATGCTGGGGTAGGTGATGAAGTCGGCTTGGGAATACGCATCGGCCAACGTGTAGACTTTGCGTCCGTCTTCGGTCAGCCCACGTTTATCGCCAACGTGTTCATCGGCCAAACGCAAGTCGACGCCGCTTGATTCGGCCAGTTCCATCAACGCGGCCAAATATTCGTTGCCTTCATCGCCACTGGCGTGGCTGATGACCAGTTTGCACTTGTCATTTCGCAGGGCGGCAACCAGAGCGATGGAATGCTCGATCCCCTTTCGCGGGACGACTCGAGTGGGTTGCAGGAACAGGATGTCGTCATCGTCCAAGCCGATGTCACGCCGAAAATCGCGAACGTATTCGTCGGGCTCGGGCGGCTCGGTGTCGAAATCCAAGACGTTGGGAACCAGCGTCGACGAAACACCTCGGCGGTGCGAAAGGTCTTCCTGGGCGAATGAGTTGATCGTGACGTTTTGAATCTGGGGCAGGGCGGGTGGAAACGCCATCCACAACATGTCGGTCACCGCACTGACGCTGAAGCGGTCCCGTTCCCAATAAAAATCATGGTGGTGGGCGATCGTCGGAAACCCGGTTTCGGCGATGAAGTTCGTCAACGCGACGCCCAACGGGATGTTCATCGGGATGGTCAACGCGTTCTGTACGATCAACAAATCCAGGTTGTATCGCCGAGTGAACTCGTACAGCGTCCCCTTCAAATAATCCGCCAACGTGTAAATGCGTTGGGTCACATCAGGGGTTCGGGTTCGTGTCCCAAAGGCACGACGGTTGATCCATTGAATGTCGGGATGTCCAAAATAGGCATGCGGGACGACCATGGAACTGTCTTTGTCCCGATCGCTTAGGCCCGAGTACCAATAGCTGACGTGGCGATGGTCCCACAGCACTTGTGCCCATTTGGCACTTTCCAAAGAAACCCCGTCTGTTCCACTGAACCGGGTTCCGACAAATCCGATCTGAACGCCCATGGTTGCTAAATCTGAGTCTGTGGTCGCGAAGTTTCTTGGCGTTTGACCCGATGATCGCGGTCGTTTTGCTGGTATCCGCCGACTGACGATGGTGCGAATTTTCGGCGTTGCCCTCACCGACACCTTGGTCGCAAAGGCTCCTCGGTTGAATTCGGCCGTCAGGATCCGCCAGATTCCTACAGCGTCGTTCGGTGCTCCGACCGTCTAGCCAAGACAATCTAACAACTGCGTCAATTCGGTCACTACGAGATCGGGGATTTTGTCACGACAACGCGGATCGTTGGCGCGATCACGCAAGCTACGACGATCACCCGCATACCAGGCCGTTTTCAGTCCCGCGTTGCCGGCCGCCCAAACGTCGTTCAGCATGTCATTGCCGACGTAGACCGCTTGCTCCGGTGCGATCCCGGCTTTTTCCATCGCGCGAACCAGCACATCGAACAGTCGGGGCCCCGGCTTGGATTGCCGAAAACGGTTTGAAAACACGCACAGATCAAGATCGAAGGGGCCATCGGCCAACGCAGCGTCGGAAAGGGCCTGCACCAAGTCGATCGTGAAAACCTGGGCATTGCTGACGATTCCTAAGCGAAAATCCCGGTTCCGGAGCTCCGTAATCACCTTCGCGGCCGACGGCATCGGCCATGTCGGGTTCGCGATCGACTCGTAACGTGCCGCAACTTCCGACACCACACGGGCATCCCAATGCGAAACCCCGCAAAGGGAACGAATTTCTTGGCGGTTCAAAAACTTGTCCCAGATGTCCAAGATTTCGACTTCGGGGTTCGGACGCTCGGCCCCCCGGTGCGCATCGTTTTCATGGACGATCGTTTCGATCAAACCCTGCTTGGAAACCACCGGAACATCGACGCCACAAACCGCACCAATGGCACGCCGAACCGGATCCAGCCGTTCGCCAACGCCTGCATCAGATGCGGGATCATCGACGGTGGGCGGATCGACGGCGGCACCGACTTCACCACTGCCACTGATCAACAGTGTTCCATAGACATCGAAGATGACGGCACGGATCGACCGCAGCGGCTTCAGCGACGGCCGGACCGACGTCGGCAGCGGATCCATGGGGACCTGGTGCTGGACGACGGCAGACAGCGTTTCGTTGCTATGATTCATCCGGCGATGGGATCTTCGGTACGACAGGGAAAGAAACGATGGGACTGAACGATACGGCCAAACGCCAGGGATGCCGAAGCGGGGTGTTCCAGCGATGGCGGGTCATCGATTGACAACACACTGCGATACGCGTGAAGCAAACGATCGGCCTGGGCGGACAATCCGAAGCGAATGCGAATGACTTCGCCGTTATGTCGAATCTGATCTTCATTCGGGCCGGAGTTTGATTCTTTCATCGCTTCCAGCAATGGTGCCGAGCCTTCCTTGCACGCGGCTTCGAAGCCGACGTCCTCGGAACACTGCCGAAGGATGGAAATTTGATGCTGCGGCGTCAACATCGCAAAGTCCAACGTCTGAGACTTTTTCCATGGATGCAAGTGAACTTCCGCCGCCGCGACCGCTTCGTCCACAAACGGCGGGGGCAAACCGGCGTAGGCCTGATCGACCGCCATTTGATACTGCTGCAATGCCTTGGCGTGCTCCGGTGCATCCAATGGAACGGGAATCGCGTCGTACCCACCGGAAAGATCCACACCGGCATCTCGAAAGTCATCGACCACGCCATCGATACGCCGCGCCAACACACGGCGTCCGGCCAACCACGGTTCCAGGTAGACCATCCCGAATCCTTCAGCCACGCTGGTGGATAACACGAAACGACTGGCACGCAGATTGTCGGTGAATGAAATCTGATCCGACAGTCCGGCGTCGAAAATCGCCCGGGGCGCAACCTGACGGCCCAACGTACGCCAACGACGATACGACTCCGCCTCGATCGGTGTTGCCGGACTTAAGGTGATCCCGGCGTAGTGATTCGCCGGCACCCAGCGTGACAGTAACAACCACTCGCCGACGTTCTTTCGCCGTATGCCTCGCACCGGATACAACGTCCATTCCGCATCACTGGGCAGACGCATCGCGCCGCGGACCTTTTGAATCGCGTCTGGATCACTGCGACCGGATACGTCCTGTTTGGAATCATCATCCAACCGCACACTGTTGGGCAACGTGTGAACGCGATCGGTGTCGATGCCGATTTGCCGCAGGACACTGGCATCGCCCCCGGTCAAAGACGCATAGTGAATTCTTGGACCACTGGGATAGATTCGGTCGCCCCAATGCCTCGGTGATTCCAACTCCATGGACGTGATCAAGCGTCGAACATTGCCTGGTCGACAGTCTTCGGCAAAATCATGTATTTGCAACAAGAACCGCCAACCTTCGCCCGCCAGTTTTGAAATCACATCGGGGGCGGCAACATTTTTGCCCAAGCTGTGGTTATGCCAATGCAGCACGGTGTTGTCGGGCGACAATCCGGCATCTCGCAACATCTGCTTCAACGACGCGACCAATGCGTCGACCTTGGCCGGCAGGTTTGACGGCGAAACCACTTGGTCGTCATAGTCAAATCCATCGACCTGATGGATCCGACATGTCGCCTTGGCGAAGTCATCCAAGCCCGAGATCCGATCTTCGGCCACCAAATGAATCGACGGAGCAGGGCTTAACGAACAAAGCGCGCGAATGTGATTGCATACGACTTGGGTGACACCGCCACGTTCAAAGTGACAGTGCAAAATGACCACATTCCAATCATCGTTCAACGCGTTTTCGCCTTCTTTCTAGCCTGGGGTTCGATCGAATCCGGATCAAACTGTCTCAAGTCGGGGGTTTCCGTTTTGAAACCGTCCTTTGGCACATCGGCACCTGTCGACCAAGCAATCCCGTTACAGATCAATGTTCTTAGCGGATCGTTGGCCCAATTGCGATAATAGTGGGGCATGACGATACCGAAACCGCGTCCACCGTCGGTTCGATCGATTCCCCAAGCGACGACCTGACGTTCCGGAGCCTCCGGCGGCAACATCGAAGTCGCCAGTGGGATCGCCCCCGGCAACATGCGATTGGCTTCGGGGCCAAAATAATTGTTGATGTACGGTTCGTCATGCAACGTGAACGGTTCCCATCCGGCCCCCACCGGATGATCCGCCGACGCCTTTTCGATGGTCGCCGCGTCAAAGATTCGCGCGACCGATCGGCGATGATCACAGCGTGTTGCGAAATAGCCCCCCATCCACTGCAACAATGGATGCTGACCATCCGGACCGACATCCTTGGCCTCCAAACCGGTCGCATAGTGCAGGCACACGATTCCACAGCCGCGATCCATCATGCCTGACAATTCATCCAGAATGGATTCGGTGTTGGCAAACTTGGTCGGCGGAAACATGTCGCCGATGAAGACAACGGAATCAGCCTTGGATTGCGTCTGGGCATCCGGCCAATGATCCACAACGGTGGCACGAATGGGCGGTGCATTGAGCGGGTGCATCATACAGTGTGCGACCAACCGTCCGCCCGCCGCCACCTCATGAGTTCCCGGCGGATGCGTGCTGGGTCCGACCACCACCAGGATTTGTTTTTCGTTTTCCTCCAAGGCTGCCGCGTCGGCCTTCACGCTTGGGGTGTCGTCCGCCCATGATCGGAACGGCAAAATTGACAATGCCGTGATCAAGCTGCGTCGCAGCCCATTGGCCGATCGACGGAAACCCGAACGGTCGTTTTGTTGATGTGCCATGACCAAGCCGTTACCGAAGCCACCAGCAGCGACTTCTTGATGAACCAGCGAAACAAATCCGCAATCATGATAGACGACCGCCGGGCGGCTTTGTGATAGCGACGGCTTCGCCGCATCGGCCGGTCCCATGGAGGCGCGATGGAACGCAAAAAACCGCGGATACACATCGGTGCATCCGCGGTTGCTCGCTGGATTTATTTATGTGAGGGGGGGCCCGTCTTCGATCAGGCTTCCCGATCGACCATCGGACTCCAAGTCACGCGAAAACCAGTGGTGGTCGCTTCGGTGGCGGGATTCAATTGCACATCGTCGCCATTCAATTGCGGTTGCGGCAGCTCTTGCAAATCATCGGCGTCGGCGTTGTCATCATCGGAATAATCCCGGCGCACGCCTTCTAACTCGGTTTGTGCATCTTCGGTCATTTCCGCGTCCTCGTCATCCTCTTTGGCCGGTGATCGGCTTTCGACGACCTCCGACGGCTGAACGACCGTGGATCCGGTGACGATCGGAGATTCATAAATTGTTGATCCGGAAACCGGAACGCTGAACGAACTGTAGCCTTGGCTGATCGCCGGGCTGAACGGATCGATGTAGCTGAGCGGAGTTCGCTGCACGACCGTTTGTGGCATGTCCACCATGACGGTGTAGGGGACGTATTCCTGACGTGTCACGGGACGCATGACTTTGCGTTCAACGGCCTCTTGTTCGTAGTACGGCACGTTCACGACTTCCTTCTTCGTCTCGTAAACCATGCGTGTCGTCTGGACCGGCACCTTACGAACCTTTTCCTCACGAACCCAACGTTGGCTGGTGACCGGTACCCGTCGAGTCAGCGTTTCGGTCACCGGACGCCGAACCGTCACGGGAACTTTGCGGGTCAGCTGAACGGGCACCATACGAGTCGTTTGCACGGGCACGTTTTCCGTGACGACTTCGCTTTCCATACGTTGAACCTGCACCGGAATTTGTTGCCGAACGACTTCGGTTTGCATTCGTTGGACTTGAACAGGCGTTTGGACCTGTTGGACTTCCGGCACGTATGTCGTCCGAGCGACTTGTTGATTCACGTAGTTTGGACGGTATGCCATCTGTGTTTGCACGGTCGGGGGCGTCACCTGAGGAACCAATACCGGTGCACCCCGATTCAGGGAGAAGATTCCCAGCGGACCGGGGACGGCATAGGCATTACGCTGCCAACCGACACCGTATTGCAGTTGTCCCGGAGTCACGACTTGTTGGGCGACGTAGCCACCGGCGTCGACCACTTGGTTTTGAACCGTGGTGACCGGTCGCATCGACGTGTACTGCTGCGTCTGCATGATCGTTTCGGTGACCGGACGCTGAACAGTGTATTGCTGTTCGCGCATCTGGGTTTCGGTGACCGGGCGCTGGACCGTGTACTGTTTTTGGTAGTACTTTGTCTCGGTAACCGGCTGATACTGAGTCACCGATTCTTCACGTTCGGACGTTTCATCGACGTATCGTGTCCGTGTCACTTCTTCGTCGCGATACGACGTTTCGGTGACGGGCTTGAGCACCGAATAGGTTTCTTCGACATACCGGGTTTCGGTGACCGGCTTGGCGACACGGTATTCGCGTTCCTCTTGGCGGTACTTCAACACCGGTCGATAGGACAGCTGAGTCTCTTCGACATAGTCGGTCTTGGTCGAAAGACGGTACCGCGTTTGGGGTACTTTCTGGACCACGGTTTCGCACTGCAGTCGATAGGCAGGTTCGAAACAACAGGCGTCTTGTGCCAGCGCAAAACCACCGACTTGGGACAGCGAAACGGTCCCGCACAAAACACTAGCGGCCAGACGGCGAATGGATCGGTCAAACATGGTGGTGTTGGGTCGGTCGATCGATGTTGTGAAACTGGCGTTCCGAAGGAGCGAAGCAGCCGGTGGTGGCCTTTCGACTCGGGAACGGCCGCCAACAGCGGCGATGGACGTGACCAACCGGCGACGGCAGTCACGTTGTCGAAATCATTCGCGCGACGCGGGGTGGGGAAAAGACCCGCCACACGCCGGTATCCCGACAAATCAAGACTACGCAAGCCTTTAGCAATTTGGTGAAAAATCTGTGGAAAAACGACGCTTTCTGTGCCCCCAGGCCCCGGAATCTTCGCCAAACCGCCCGGTCTGTTTAGTCCACGCCACAGTCGTTGCCTTTTCACCACACCGCCCGGACGCCCGAACCGTTCAAGACGGCCGCCTGTTTCCCGGCAAAAGCGTTACAAACCGGAAAGTCGGTTTCACCAACAAAGCCAGTCTCCGGCGTGGTTCCGATAAGACAGCGTCACGCCGCCTTCCGCCGGAGACAACACGTGCGCCGGAGACGACATTTGGACGCGTACTGAAATGACGCACCGCTTTCGGACTATCATCCTGGACGTCCTGCGACGCCGGAAAACCAAGCTGCCTGGGGCGAACCGTCCGGCCAGCGATGCCCACGGTTTTGGTCAAAGCGTCTTTGAAAACGAAAAACGAAATTGCCAAGTGAAAAGGTAAGCAAGCAACCGTGATACGCCCCTTCATCGTGCTGGGAACTCGTCCCGAAGCCGTTAAACTAGCCCCGCTGATCCGTCATTGCCTGGAACGCAGCGACGACTTTGATCCGATCGTTTGCAGCACCGGTCAACACCGCGAAATGCTGGAACAAGTTCTTGGGTATTTTGAAATCCGGCCGGACGTTGATTTGCGTCTGATGAAGCACGGTCAAACGTTGGCTGAATTGACCGCTTCATGCATGCAGGCGGTCACCGATGCGTTGGTCAGAGCCAAGCCGGACTGCGTCGTGGTGCAAGGCGACACCACCACCGTGATGACCGCGTCGGTTGCCGCCTTTTATCAGAAGATTCCGGTGGTGCATGTCGAAGCAGGTCTTCGCACCGGAGATCTTTGGGCGCCTTGGCCGGAAGAATTCAATCGTCGCGTCGCGGCCATCGTCACTCAGCTGCACTGTGCCCCCACCGAAGGCGCGGCCAATGCATTACGACGCGAAGGCATCGATGAATCAAAGATTCGTGTGACGGGCAACACCGTGATCGACGCGCTAATGTGGGCGGTTGGCCGCGAACGCGCGAACTCCGAAACTTGGTCGCAAAAGTATCCTTTCGCGATGGCCGACGACGTCGTCCTAATTACCGGCCATCGCCGCGAGAACTTTGGGCAGGGATTGGCGGACATGTGTGACGCCATTGCCGAACTGTCCGATCGCCATCCCCAGGCCCAATTCATTTATCCGGTGCACCTGAACCCCAACGTCAAAGGCCCGGTCCATCAGCGTCTGGACGGACATGACAACATCCACTTGGTGCCACCGGCGGACTACCGCGAATTTGTCTGGCTGATGGACCGTGCCCGCGTGGTGCTGACCGATTCGGGTGGTGTGCAGGAAGAAGCGCCGTCGCTGGGATGTGACGTCTTCGTCACTCGCGAAAAAACCGAGCGGCCTGAAGCGGTCGACGCCGGATTGGCACACTTGGTCGGTACCGACCGGCAAAAGATCGTCGACAGTGTCTCGCAGTCGCTGCAATCCGGTCGGGCCGCGGGCGGATCAACCGATGCAGCCAATATTCGCGACAATCCCTACGGTGACGGCACGTCGTCGGTCCAGATCGCCGACTGGATGGCGGAAGTGTTTTCCTAAACGCCGGCAAGGGGCGGGTTTCCGGATGGCTCTCTTGTCCAGTCGAACGGCGAACCGGCACACCGGGTTCCTGCCCCGATGGCGACAATTCGGCGTCGATGTTTGCCAGATTTCGCAGGATCGGCTATCTTTCCCCGCCATGGAATTAGGTAGTCAGCCGGGTTGGTGATATCGGTCAATTGAATTTGGCCGGCCCACGCCGGTGACGATCATCGATCACATCAAAAGGGAGTTTGCGATGACCCGCATTCCACTGAGCCAAGCGGACGAACAGGCCCGACTGCGTCGTGAGCGGATGGATCTGAGTATCGCGGAGATGAAGTTGACGGTTCGGACGACCAACTGTCTGGAAGAAACCGGCATTTTGACCGTCCGCGATCTGCTCAACGCGACGCCCAAGCGTCTGCTTAGCATCAGCAATTTCGGCGAAAAAACGCTGGAAGAAGTTTACGGTGCTCTGGAAGACCTGGGCTTTTACCGATCCGGCCATCGCCCGGATCAGCCCCGCTGATTCCATTCACCCATTGATCAAGAATCAGCCCCGCTGAGCCACGAGCATGCCGCGTTCGTCCCGTTCGCGTGATTTCGGTCCCGCCCTTCTGCGTCCTTGGATCAAGAAGCGTGGCAGCCGCGTGCTGGGACAGACATTCCGTGGCATCGTCGGTGAAGCCCTGTTCTACGCCGGGTTGTTTTTGCTGGGCGTGTTCGGGCTGTCGCTGATCATCGCCAGTCGGGTTGCCGTCATCCGCCAGGCGCCGATTCCGTTGCCCGAGGTATCGCCGGAGATCACCTCCAGCGGCCTGGGCACTTGGATCCTGGGCATTCTTTCGGCCGTCGCGATCCTGACCGGTATTGCGGGACTTCTGTATCGAATCTCGCAGATCGGTGCCAGCAACGAGCGTCGTTCGGCCATCCGGGCCCGCGCCAAACAGATCGAATTGATCGGTCCAACGGCCGATCAAACGGTCAAGTTGCCGGGCGTTCCCCAAGGCAAACGGCTGACCGAAAGTCCGGGGGAACGTCAAACGTATCGCCTGGGCGCATCGACCCAGGAAACCGGCATCGTCGGCACCGCCGCACTGACCATGCTGTGGAATGCCGCTTGGTTCACTCTTTTATCAGTGGTGCTGAGCGGATTTTGGTTTTCGCGTCCGCGTTGGGTTCTGGCGGGATTGTTGATCCCGACCGGTTTTCTGGGCGTCCGAATGTTTCGGCACTTCGTCGCCCAATTGCGACGCCAGGCCGGTGTGGGCCCCACGATTGTTGAAATCAGCGATCACCCGCTGGTTCCCGGCAATCAATATCGCGTCCACGTGTCGCAAATGGGCCGGTTACGCCTCAAAAACCTCAGGGTTTACCTGACCTGTCAGGAAGAAGCGTTCTTTCATCAGGGCACGGACGTTCGTGTCGAACGTTACGACGCATTTCACCAAGATCTGGCGAAAGAACACAACGTCCGAGTTGACCCGCACACACCCTGGCAGCAACAATTCAACTTGGACCTGCCCCCCGACGTCATGCATTCGTTCGTGGGCAACCACAACGCCATACGCTGGCGATTAGTCGTTTCCGGAGAATCACGTCCTTGGCCATCGTTCTGCCGCAGTTTCCCCGTCGTCGTTCATCCACCGGGCTTGTCCATGAGACGCAACCCGCGTTGAACGTCACTTTGTGTCGTGAAGACGGCCGGTACAACGCCGGTGGGTTGCTGCGTGCGTCTTGGCGTGTATCGCGAGTCCAACCCGATCGCATCCGGTGCATCGAAGTGTCCGTTCTGTGGCACACCGATGGCAAAGGCGACGAAGATCTGCAGGTCCATCATTTCCATCGCATCGACACCGCCGAACTATCCGCGATGGATTTGGGATCGCCCCAAGCACTCGATTGCCGCTTGCCGGCGACACCGCTCAGCTACCACGGACGGCTTCTGTCGATCCGATGGTGCTTGCGTGTCCGGTTGTTCATGAACGGTGGGAAAGAAATCGTCACCGAACAACATTTCTTCGTCGTCGCTGACACATCGCCCGACGGGCCCATCGCGGCGCCGGGCCTGGAAAAGACGACTGGAAACGGCAAAGACGTTTCCCCGGCCGGTCGACGGAACCTGGCGGACGCATCGACGGAAACAACGCCTGCGGAAAAGTCGGGCGAGGAAACGGTGATCTTTCGACGCCTGAAACGTCCCCGCACTTTTCGGCGATTCGTCGATCGGTCATGACCGAAATGTCGCCGGTCTTTCCCAGCGACAATCCGTTTCGAGTCCGACGCGTCAAACCGGGCGCGATTCCCTATCAGTTTGTCGATCCGGAAATTCAGCAAGACGATCTGGTTCGTCGGATCATCACCCCTGACACGGGGCCCAAACCGACCGGACCCAAGTTGATCGTCGGTCCGCACGGGTCTGGCAAAACGACCCTGCTGCACCAGTTGGTCCCCCGGATCAGACAGTACTGGGGCACAGAAATCTGGGTGACACTTTCATCGGATCTGAGCCCGGGTGAAAATCAGAATCTGCTGCGCCGGTCGATGGGCAAGGCCAACCATCACCGTCATCGGGATCCCTGGTTGGTGATCGATGGTATTGAGCAACTCGGCCGATTGAACGGTTGGTTGCTGACCAGGTACCTACGTCGATCCGGAACACGCTGTTTGGCCACCAGCCATCGACGCATCCTGGGGTGGGACCACTTTTTTGCCACCCGTTTGAATTCGGAATTGATCCATCGATTGTGCGATCAGTTGCTGGCGGATGCTGATTCGAGTTTGCGCAAGAAGGTTTTGAACAACCTTTCGTCACGCGACCTTCATACGACGACCGACCTTCGCGCGTTATGGTTTGAGCTGTACGACTTGGTGGCAGACTTTGAAACTCAGGACCGGACCGCGGCGGTTCGCTAGCCTGCACCGGCACAAAATTCACTCCATGTTCCGAAGGGGCAGGGGCATTCCCATGGCCGTCCGATTGAACGTCTTGCTGATCCAAACACCGCCACCGACATCGGCGGCGGGCTCGATGATCGACGAGATCGTGGGACAACTGATCGCGGTTCCAGGCGTCGATCTGATGCTGGTCCGAAGCCCCCAACACTGGGAACCAGGATCGACGGATCATCTGACCCTGGAAAATCTTCAGAATGACGTCGCGGTTTTGGACTGGGTTCCCATCGAACAATCCGCCGATGCGCTCCGGCAAGTGTGCCAGGACCATGCCCGAACCCGTCACGAAAACGATGTGGTCGCTCCGCCGCCACGAGGGGGATCCAAGTGCCTGTTTCTGTTCGATCTGGGGCAATTTGAAACGGCGGTCGATGTGGTCGACGCTATTCATCGAATCCAAGAGTCGCGACAGGTTCGCACTTTTCAGCTGTTGGGCACAACGGCGGCGCCGCAGAAAACAAACGTTGATCCGGTGGGAACGAAGGGCGGAATCCGAGAGAATAGCGACCGACGACCAACGTCGCCCCGCGCAAACCCGGGGGTGGGTGAATCGTCCAACAATTCAGACGCGGCATCGCTTGCCGATCCGATAAGGGCCGAAAACCAACGGGCGACGAAACCGGCAACAAACCCAGATAGCCACCAAGCCTTAGATCGATTGCTGGATGAACTGGACGAACTAGATCCGTAAACCAATCCTTTGGTCGTTGCGAACGGTTTGGTCAGCCGTTCCGGACGACTTAGAATTGATCGTTGCCTTTCGATGTTTGCCGTGGGGCGGGCAAACAGGGTGAATCCCGCCCCTGATCCGCCCACGTTTGGCTTTGCTTGTGTTCCTAGTGTCCCTGTAACCAAAACCGAAACGATGTCGATCGACGACCGCATCTTTGCCGACGTATGTGACCACGCGCGAAAGGCGGCGATGCTGCAGACCATCGCCGACACATTGGAATGGGATGAACGTACCGGCATGCCTTCGGCCGCCGGCGAGTATCGCGCCCAGCAGGTTTCCACACTTCGTGCTCAGGTGCATCGTTTAAGAACCGATGCGAAGTACGGCGAACAGCTAGCGACATTGTCCGAACAGGCGGCCGAATTTCCGCCACACGGTGATCACGCGGCAACCATTCGTGAACTGCATGTGGACTTTCGCCGCGACAGCAAACTGTCCGAAGACTTGGTGCAGCGACTTTCGCTTGCCACCGTTCGTGGCCAACAGTCGTGGGATGCCGCTCGCAAGGCGGACGACTATCGACAGTTCAAACCTGCGCTGGCAGAAATCCTTGCACTGAAAAAGGAACAGGCCGATCGGTATCGCGAGGGCAGCGATGCGACGCTGTACGAAAGCCTGTTGGACGAGTTCGAACCCGGCGGTCGCGAAGCGAAGTTGGCGGAAGTCTTTCAACAACTGCGATCCGAACTTGTACCGATGATCGAGGCGATCGGTCGTTCGCCGAACCAACCTGATCTTCAATGCGTTCGCGGACCCTTTGATTTGGATCGGCAACGTGCGTTCAGCCATCGGGTCTGCGAATCGATCGGGTTTGATTTCTCACGTGGCCGGTTGGACGAAACTTCGCACCCGTTTTGCACCACACTGGGGCCGGACGATATCCGCATCCTGACACGCTACGAATCGACGTGGTTACCCGGTGGCCTGTACGGGTCGATGCACGAGGCGGGGCACGGAATCTATGAACAGGGTTTGCGTGCCGATTGGTTCGGTCTGCCGCCTGGATCGTACGCTTCGCTCAGCGTGCACGAATCGCAATCGCGTCTGTGGGAAAACCAAGTCGGCCGCAGCCGTGCGTTTTGGCAGTGGTTGTTGCCGCAGGCTACCGAAATGCTGGATTCCAGCTTGGAAGGCGTGTCGGCGGACGAGTTTTACTTTGCGACCAACGCGGTCGGCCCCAGCCTGATTCGCGTCGAAGCCGACGAAGCCACTTACAACCTGCACATCATCATCCGCTTTGACCTGGAACGTCAGTTGATCGCGGGCGACTTGTCGGTGGATCAGTTGCCCGAAGCCTGGAATGCGAGATACGAATCGGACCTGGGAATCCGCCCGAATTCCGATGCCGATGGCGTTCTGCAAGATGTGCACTGGAGCGCAGGGTTATTCGGATATTTTCCGACCTACACCCTGGGAAATCTGATCGCCGCGCAATTGTTTGCGACCGTTCAAGCGGCAATGCCGGATCTGGAACACCAGATCGCCACCGGTGAATTTGGACCACTTCGCCATTGGTTGCGGAAGAACGTTCACGAACCGGGCAAGTGTTTCCGGACGACCCAACTGGTGCAGAAAGTGACCGGCAACGATTTGTCGGCGGCGCCACTGATCAGCTACCTCAAGGGCAAGCTGTCTTCGCTGTACCAAATCTGATCCTCCAATTGATTCGCGTGACGCATTCGCGACGATCCAAACCATCGGAACAAACTGCATATTCGAAAAAGGGAAAGCCGACGCCTTCGATTAACCACGACTTGGCGACCGATCGCCCCCGACGATGACACGAACTAGCAGTTACCTTTCCCGGGGCCAATGATCGAAGGATCGGATTTGAATCCGAACACACACGCGTCGCTGAACCACCCATGATGCAAGCTTCCTGCCCACGATGTAACGAATCCGTGCGATTACCCGCAGCGGACGTTCCGGGTGACACAAAAGCCACCTGCCCGTGGTGCCGCGGCTCGTTTTTTCTGGCCGAGATCCAGGAACTTCTTCCCCCGGAATTGATCCTGGATCTCCCCGAACCTGATGACGAAGTGGAAGTCATCGGCGGATCGGAACCACCGGTCGGCGAACAAGCCCCTGGCGTTGACGCACCGTTCGTGTTCGGCCAACACGAGTTTTCTGTCGAACCCGATGCAACTGTAGGATCGCCCGAAAGCGACGGGGCATCAATGCCGTCGTTCGATTTCGATCCGGAAAGCCGGAACGAACGAGCATCCAATCGCAACAAGAGCATCTTCCTGCATCCCATTGCCCAGATGTTTTACGGATTGATCCTGGCGATTCCCATGGCTCTGGCAATCTTGTACGCGGTTGGATCACCGGTGAAATTGGGATTCTGGCCTTTTGCGGAATCACGATCCGCCATTCGCGCGTTTCCACTTCCCGATGAAACCGAATCGGATGAAAACGACGACCAGCGTGACGTGACCGATCCGGCGTCGCACATGGATGACATCGAATCGGCCAGCATGTTGACCTATCGCGAACAATCCGATCGAGGCAAAACGACCAGCACACTCGCGCCGGCCGAACCGGCATCCGAAGACATCGTGGCCCAGGACGCCGGAGCCGCCAAGTTGCAGGAAACATTTGCGGCGATTGACGAATTGGAACAAGAAACTCGCTCCAACAGTCGTGACTATTGGCGCCGGGTCGTCACCGTTTACTCACAGGTCGCGGGGATGGCCGTGGACGATGATGTCACTACCGCGCAGCAGCAAGCCGTCTTGGACCGAGTCCGCCGATCCGATCGCTTGGAAGACCTGAGTTCTAAAACGGCCCAGTGGATTTCGCTGGATTCCAAGCGTCGCGCCACCGAACCACTGATGAACGACGGTGTGATCGTCGCCGGACTTTTGAATTCCGTCGGCCCCGCCTACGTCCGATTGCCGGGCGGAGAAATGGTCAACGTGCGTGGTGATTTGCCCGAGAATCAAGATGGTTCACCGTTTCTGGCTCTCGGACGTCTGGTGCCCAATACCGGGGCAGCGGCAACGTCCGATGTCAAAACGGTGCAGATTCTTGTTCGCAGCGAAGCGGATCGCTAATCCCAGCGGCGCAGCATTGCGGCGATGATTCTGCCGCACGGCGATCGCAATGCGCACGCCATACGGCCCGTTTGTTGGTCGCGATGAATTTCCTGCAAAGCGGTTACCTGCCCTCCGGCATCGGGGTGGTCAGTATCGGCCAAGCCTTCTAGGCTCCTGTCGTTTCCCCGGCGCAATGACCACTTCGTGCCCGACGTTGCATGCCCGACCTCTAGGGCACGAATCTACGTATCGATCATCAGTGCCACCGCACGATCAATGGCGAACGGATGCGTGTGATCCAGCAACGGCACTGACCAATCACGACGATCATCGCCGGGATTCCTTTCACGAAGCAATCGCTCCGCCTCCATCGCGATTTTCGAAAACGATGCCTGCACCGATCCTATACGAATCCCATTGCCATACGCCTTTGTGCAAACATGCCAGTGGCGAACCGACCGAGTATGCCGCTCAGGCACTGGAAAAGAACCTCAAGGGGCTGATCGTCACTTGTCATAACCCCATGCCCGACGGATTTTCCGCTCGCGTTCGCATGGCGGAAAATGAACTGGACCAGTACATCGCGATGGTCGCCCAGACACGCGAAGAATGGCAAGATCGCGTGGACGTCCGCTTGGGTCTGGAAGCGGACTATTTCCAAGGATACGAATCCTACGTGGAAGAACAGTTGGCCGGCGCCGACTTCCAATTCGTGCTGGGCAGTGTGCATCCCCAATTGGATGAGTTTCGCGACCGCTACTGGCAGGAAGATCTACGCGAAGTCCAGAAAACCTACTTTCGGTTGCTCGCCGATGCCGCAGAAACCGGACTGTTCGATTCCATCAGTCACCCTGACCTGATCAAGAACTTTACCGTCAAGGTTTGGGACGAGCCGAACATGATGGATATCATCGCGCCTTCGCTTGATCGAATCGCCAAGACGGGCGTTGCGATGGAACTGAACACGTCCGGGGCCTTGAAAACGATCCAGCAGATGAACCCGTATCCCGAAATGTTGCGGGAAATCGCCAAACGCAACATTCCCATCACCCTGGGTGCCGATGCACACGTGCCCGAACGCGTGGGGGATCGATTCGTCGAAGCATTGAATCTGTTGTCCGAATGCGGTTTTCAACAGGTCAGCTTCTTTTTGCAACGACGTCGCCACGACGTAAAGATCGACGACGCGTTACACAGTTTGGCCAGCCCCGCCGATGTACGCCAAGCGTCCTAGTCAAGTCGCGGTGCGGCTTGAACCAGAAGCAGCCTGAGAGCCCTGTCTTAGCTGATCCAGCACTTTCAGTTGACGGTACAGCATTTCAATGCGTGGGGCGTCGAACCCGGCAGCCTGTGCCGCCCGCAACGGATTTCCAAAGATGGCTTCCACTTCCATCGGACGACCATTCAAAAAGTCCAGCCGCATGCTGCTGTCATAGGGCACCATCTTGCGAGTGTGCTCGATCGTCGTTTCGATCGCATCATCCGCGATGGAAACCCCACAGGCCGCGGCGGCAGCGTGCACTTCGCGGACCAACGACAACGAAAGCTGTTCTCCCCACCGGCCGTCCATCAGCTGGTCGGTGCTGGCGTCACAGACCACCGACAATCCGTTGAACGTGATGTTCCACATCAGCTTTCGCCAACGCGTGAGCAGAAGATCGTCGGTCGCGATCGCTTCCACACCCGCGGCATTCAATTCGGATGCGATTCGTGCTGCCCGATCCGACACGCCGGCTTTTGGGCTGTATTCACCAAACACGATCCGCCCGTAATCGATGTGTTTGATGTGCCCGGGGCCCACCTTATTGCTGCACAGAAAACAACATCCCCCCAGCGTACGCTGCGTGCCGACGACTTCAGCTGAATCCGCTTCCACGTCCAGACCATTTTGAAGCACCAAGACAGCCCCGCCGCCGGCGGTTGGCCCGGCCAACAGTTTCGGCAAGTGATGGTTTTGCGTCGTCTTCAAACCGACAATGGTCACATCACAAGGCGGCATGTCATCCGCAAACTGATACGCGTTCACGTCGTGCAGGTGCAGATCGCCCCAGACGCTTTCGACTTTCAATCCGTATTGCCGGACATGCTGAAAATCGGAACGAAACAGAAAATGAACTTCGTGCCCCGCCGCCGCTAAACGGGCGCCGTACAGTCCGCCCAGCGCACCACTGCCGATGATTGCGTAACGTTGCATCGACTTCATTCCGATTCGATCACAAACGAATCGTCGGGCACGTCTATCCAGTCGCCGTTCTGAAACGACCACTGAAGTTTCCATTGGGAATCGCTCGGGTGCACCACCGTCCCGATGGCAATCGGATGCATCCCCGACGCAAGGTGTACCGTGGGGCTTTCGACAACCGGTTCTTTTGCGGCCGAATCACCTGCGCCCGCCGGCGGATCATGTTCCAGCAACAGCATTTCGTGCAAACGGGCGGCAACACGATCCAGCCCGACAACACGAAAACGATAGCTTCCGTCATCAGGCACCCGCAGATAACCGCGGAACCAAACGGCGGCGGTGGAATTGACGGCATCGAGTTCTTTGCGATCACGGTGATAGGACGTCAAAAAGACACGTCCATGCCCAGCGGCCAAATCTTTGGGCACATACGGAAACTCTCCGATCTGATACTCCATGATCGCACCCGGCTTTGGATCGGCAACGTTCATCGACGGGACCAAAGCGGTATCGTAAGGCCGCTTGGCACTTTCGTTCATCGTCCGCAAACGCAAAACGCGGTCTTTCATTTTCTGCTGAATTTGAGAAATCGCATCCGACGATCCCGCCAAGTCGTTCAGCTCCTTTGGATCATTCTCCAAGTCATAGATTTGGAAATCGTCATCATGGTTGTCGATGTCCAATCGGACGCCCTTATAGCCATCGACAAAAACGATCTGCATCTGCCCGCGTTTCTGCTTGCGTTTCCGCTGCTGAAAATCTTGATAATCGGGCGTGCGTCCATTCTGTGAATACTCGACATAGACCGTGCTGTTTTGCCGTGTTCCCGATCGGATCAATCCCGGCAACAGGGAAACGCCATCGCATCCCGCGGGTACGGGGCAATTGGCGGCATCGGCAAACGTAGCCATCCAGTCGTGGAACTGGCTGGGTTGTTGATCGACGTGGCCGGACGGAATCTTGCCCGGCCAATAGGCCACCGTGGGAACACGCACGCCACCTTCCCACACGTCACGTTTGGTGCCGTCGAATGGACCATAAGAGCGGAACGACGTGGGCTGGTACGATGCATCGGCCAAATACGATTCATGGTGCGGACCATTGTCGCTGCTAAGCACCACCAACGTGTTTTGGTCGATTCCTAAGTCTTTCAAGGTTTGAAGCAAGTCACCGACAGCATCATCGATACGCAACACCATCGACGCGAATCGTTCTTCCACATCGGACCAACCTTGATTGGTCACTTGAGGATAACGGTAACTGTCGATCGGTCCCTTCGCGGTATTGATCATCGCGCCAGGTTTGCCTGTCCATTGCACACCGCCATTTAGGCCCTTTGATTCGGGATACTGACAACTGGGAATTTGAAGTGCGGCGTGGGGCGTGTCATAGGCCAAGTACAGGAAAAACGGATCAACCGAATCCTGGCGGACTTGTTCGGAAATCCAATGCTTGGCGTAAGCGGTGAAAAGATCCGTCGTGTAACAGTTGGTCAAATCACCGCTGATCTCACGATCGTTGTGCCAGACTTCTTTCGGTTCCTTGTGACTGTCCGAATTTCCCAACTCCCAAGCATGGGCCGGATAGTGAAGGTGGCCGTCGACATGACGGACATAGCCCAAAAATTCATCAAAGCCACGATTGGTCGGATACCCCGGCCATTGGGCGGGCTTGGTTCCATTCTTTGCCAGCGCGTACCTCTGATCGCCTTGCAGGCCATATTTTCCGATGATCGCAGTGCGATAACCGGCCGATTTCAGGACCGACGCGACGGAGTGCTGTGGCGGTAACTGTTTATCGAATTGGTTGTCACGGATGTCCGACGATCCCTGGTGCTTTCCCAACAACAGCGACGCGCGACTGGGGGCACAAACCGGTGCGGGACAATAATGATTCCGCAGTTGTGCACCGTCCTGGGCCATCTGATCCAGCGAGGGTGTTTGAAAATCTTTGCCGCCACGTGAACGATTGTCGTCGTAAACGCTTAGATCGCCCCAACCAAGATCATCACACAAGATGAAAATGATGTTCGGTTGCTTGGTTTTGGGATCGTTTGCGTCGGCGTTCGCTTGGACCGCGAATACCGAAAAGAATGAAAACGCAACGCAAAAAACGGCAATGACTTTTCTGTGATTCATCCGTCGATTCGATTCGTCAGTTTTGAACGGGAATGGTTTCGGTCAATCCAGAGTGTTCCATGACCGAATCGGAAAGCTCTTCTTGAGTCTTGTTGTTCGCACGCCACACGAAATACCACATCACCATCGTGACCAAAAGGACCGACAGCATGGCGGCTGCCCCTTCGATGAATAGCGATCGTCGCATTTGACCAACCGGTGCGAACACCTTGGAAAGCCGATATTGGACCAACACCAAAAGATCGGTATCGGGCATTGACCTGTTCGCCTGCGTACCAGATTTGCTTTCGGCGTTCGAATTGCTTCCGGCATTATCTTCGCCAGACGTCGCGTTCGGCGTAGCGACCGATTCGACATCCAGATTGGGCAATTCAATCGGTTGCATGGCGGCGATCCATTCACCCCGATAAGCTTGGCCCTCGGGATCGCTGGCAACCGGATCACGGTAATCGACATCGCCACCTTCGATCAGCCGATCCATCAGACTGGGTGAGATCTTGAACTGTTTATCGATCGTGGCATCACCCGCCGCCCGCCGGTCACGCAAGAAAGGGTGCTCCAAGATGGTACCGCGTTGATCACCCTGACGGGCCTCGACCAAAACGGCCACTTGGTTGTCGGCCGCCAATTGACCGGAATCAGCCTGCTTGGCATCCAGTGGATTCTGCTGACGTTGCAGCAACGGGAACTCACCCAAATTGATCGTGGTCACGAACACCGCATCGGGCGTATCGGAATCCTTTGCCAAATAAACCGGTGTGCTGATTGCCACCTTCCACAATCCAGATGCCGTGCTTTGAAAGGCGGCGGAAAACCGGGTTTCCGTCAGAGGCGGGACCTGTGCGACCTGTTCATTCGATGCGGGCTTTTGCAGATCGTCACGGCCTCCGTGAAAATAGTTCCGGTACGAAAAGTTGCGGCCTGCGCTATTGCGATCCTTGGTCACCGGATTGTCGTACGCAATGGCGACGATCGTCCCAAAGCGATCGGTAACGAACATCGTCGCCAAAGGTCGACGTGCATCTTCCCCCACGTGATTGCCGAGCCGTTGATATAGGTATTCGTCCAAGGCGACGCGTTTGGGCGCGTCATAGATTTGTTCTCTGGCATCGACACGCATGTTTCCCGCGTCATTGCCATCGGCTGTTGCGATGCGTTCACGCTGTCGTTTGATTTCGGGATCCGTCAGAAATTCTCGCAGCGTTTGTTGGAACTCCGGCCGCTTGGCCTCTTCGATCGCCAATGCGAAATAACGTTCGATTTCCGACTGCAGTGTTTTGGCGGCGAACCGAGCGGCCAATTGGTTGCTGCCAAAGGCTTCGGTCCGCAATGCTTCGGTCGTACTTTCGCTGGCCCGGTTGATGCTTCGAGCGGCAAAGATCGATGTCGCCGCCAGCAGCAACAGCGGCCCGACGATTCCCAGCAGCAACAAAGGGCGGCGGGCGCGATTGTTTTCGCGTTCCTGCAAATCGGCCAAGATCTGTTGAACGTTTCGGTAGCGATCTTCCGGATCGTTCGCCAGCGATTTTGCCAGGATGCGTTGCAGCGGACGATCGATACCGCTGCGGGCCAGCCGTTCCATGACGGGCGGTTGGGAAGCAATCGCTTGCTGGTATTGTCGCAAACGCTTGGGCAGGGATCCGGCGGTATCGATTCGCGAGATCAGCGATTCATCGCGATAAGGCGGCTTGCCCACCAGCATCTGAAACAGGATCGCGCCGGCGGCGTAAACGTCCCAACTGGCATCCGGGTTTGCGTCCAAGTCGGCTTGCTCGGGTGCCATGTAAAACAGCGTTCCCAAAGCTGGCGTTTGATCATGCGACATGCGACTTTGACCAAAATCCGCCAGCCGAGGTTCTTGGTCGTCGCCCATCAAGATATTGGCCGGCTTGACGTCGCAGTGCAGCACCCCCTTGCTGTGGCAATGGTTCAAACCGACGCAAATTTTGCGAAAGATCTCCACCGCCTCTTCGACCGGCAATCGCCCCCGCGACTTCAACATCTCCTCCAGTGAGCCACCGGTGATCAATTCCATCACGTAGTAAGGTGGGTCCGCATCCCAGCCGACTTCCAAGACCTGAACCACATGCCGGTTGGCCGACAGTTGGACTAAGTTTTTGACTTCACGACTTAGCAACGACCAATTGACACCCCCGCGGTGCAGATAAAACTTCACCGCCACACCGCGACCGGTGTTCAAGTCACGACCGACCCAGACTTGGCCGAACGCTCCCGATCCCAAAAACTTGATCAACCGATACCCCGGCACCTCGGCCGGAGGCGTCGTCGCCTGCATGGACAGCCGTTTGCTGGCCGAGCGAGCCAGGGGCGTCTGGTCGAGCGTATGATCGTCAGTCAAGCCTGCTTCCTTGGTGCCGATGTCTTTAAAAACGCAGTTTACACCATGATCCAGACGGGAGAACAAATGTGCCGGTTCGCCATCCTGGCATGTTGTGTCTTTATCGTCGCACAGGCGGAAATCTCGTGGTCCGATGCGACGCCACCGACATTGACGACAACGTCCCAGACACAGTCCAAGCCCGCGGCCGACGTCGACGCATCAACCGCCGAAACGATCCAATCGCCGATTCGCCCACCTGCTGACTCGACCGCTCCGCTGGATGGCTCCGAGGGACGCGATTTGTTGCTGCGGAATTTCCGTCCGCAATCGAAATTGAAGGTTCACCGGACCGAGATTCCCAAAGCGTCCTTCCCGGTTGTCGATGTTCACACACATTTCATGTTCAAGCTGCGTGAAAACCGACAAGCACTGAACGACTTTGTCGCCGTCATGGACCGAAACGGGATCGCGGTGTGCGTTTCTTTGGATGGTCGACTGGACGGGACGTTTGTCCGTCATCGCGATTTCCTTTGGAAACATCATCGCGATCGTTTTGTCATCTTTGCTCACTTGGATTGGCGTGGCGATGGTGTGGAAGATCAGCCATCCACATGGGCCTGCAATCAGCCTGGCTTTGCCCAGCGTGCGGCTGCCCGGATCCGACACGCCGTCGACGAAGGCGCCAGCGGACTGAAAATCTTCAAAAATTTTGGGCTGCGTTATCGCTATCCCGACGGCAGCCTGATCAAGATCGACGACCGTCGATTCGATCCGATCTGGAAGGCTTGTGGCGAACTAGGCATCCCCGTGATCATGCACACCGCTGATCCGGCGGCTTTTTTTGATCCGGTCGATGCCACCAACGAACGCTGGGAAGAACTGAGCCGGCATCCCGACTGGAGTTTCTACGGAGATGAATTTCCCAGCCGAAGCGAATTGCTGGAAGCCCGCAATCGTGTCATCCGGCGGCATCCCGAAACGACGTTCATCGGCGCTCACGTTGCAAACAACCCAGAAGACCTGAACGAAGTTGCAGCATGGCTGGACCAAATGCCCAACTTGGTTGTCGAATTTGCTTCACGCATCGGCGAACTGGGAAGACAGCCGTACACGGCGCGTCGATTTATGATTCGCTATGCCGACCGCATCATGTTCGGCACCGATGGACCACAGCCCGAAGCACGCTTGAATGCCTATTGGCGTTTCTTGGAAACCAAGGATGAATCGTTTGCCTACAGCGAAAAGATCCCGCCTCCGCAAGGCATGTGGAACATTCACGGGGTTGGGCTACCCCCGGACGTGCTAAAAAAGATTTATCATCTGAACGCGGCGAAATTCATCCCAGGTGTCGCCGAACGTTTGCCGCGGTCGGTCCCATGATGAAGTGAGGATCGACATCACCGCCGACCGACGTGAACTCGGACGTTCAAAACGTTGGTTCGTCACTCGGCAAATGACTGATTCAAAGTCCTTTAGCGCGGAGCCATCGTTCCATGATGTCGAACCCACCAGTGCCGAAGCACAATCACATCAACTCCGGTGGTGGCTCTTTGGAATCGAATCACAAGCCGACCCGGCGTGACGCATTGCGATCCGCTGCGGCGGCAACCGTGGGGCTGGGTTATCACGCCGCGGCCACCGCCACATCCCCCTTGGAATCCAACGCACCCTCGGACGTCATCCGTATCGGTGTGATTGGAACAGGAAACCGTGCACGTCAACTGATGGACCAGCTGCCCAAGGCGGCCCGGATCGTGGCAATTTGCGATTGTTATCAAAAGCGTGCCGATGAAACCCTGGCCAAGTTTGACGCAAAGTGGCCGACCTATTCGAATCACCGCCAAATGCTGGACAGTGAATCGCTTGACGCGGTGATCGTCGCAACGCCCGACCACGGCCGATCGCTGCCGTGCATCGATGCCTGCCAGGCGGGGCTGGACGTTTATGCAGAAAAGCCACTGACCGCCTATGTCAGTGAAGGTCGCGAGATTGTTCGTGCCGCACGCCAGAACAACACGGTGTTTCAAGTCGGCACGCAACAACGCACGATGGAGATCAATGACCATCTATGCCGCCAAATTCGCGAAGGCAACTTGGGTCGCGTCCGTTTCGTCCAAGCAGTGAACTACACCGGGCCGAAACGCTACCACCCCCTGCCCGCCGAACCGGTCCCGCAAGGCGACGACTGGGATCGTTGGTGTGGCCCCACACCGCTGCGACCGTTTCATTCGTCGTTACAGTTCGGCTGGATGCAATGGCGTGCCTACAGCGGCGGTGAAATGACCAACTGGGGCGCCCACGGGGTCGACCAGATTCAGTGGGCTCTGGGGAAAAGCCTGACCGGACCAACACGGTTTGTTCCGGTCACCGGCGGACCCAACGGAAAGGTCACGGCACGCTATGACGACGGATTGGAAGTGCGATTCGAATTGGACCAGGGGCCGCAGGGCGGTGCCATTTTTCATTGCGAGGCGGGCAAGGTTGAAATCAACCGAAATCGTTTTGCGACCAATCCAGCTGACTTGATCAAGAACGCCCCCGATCCGGCGTTGCAAGCCAAGTGGGAAAAACCGGGCTGGATCGCCGGCCCGCACCTGGCCAATTGGCTGCAGTGCATCCGCACACGACAACGCCCCAACGCGGATGTCGAAATCGGACACCGCAGCATCACGTTTTGCCATCTGGTGAATGTCACACGCGAATTGGGTCGCGAGCTGAACTGGGATCCGAAACGCGAAACCTTCGTCAACGACGATGAAGCCAATTCATTGCTGACGCGTCCGCGACGCAGCGGTTATGAGTTGCCGGTGACGTAAGCCCGATTTTGAATGCTGTATTGCCTGACCGCCAAACTCTTTTCCACATGCCTTCGCCGATCCGACCATGCCAGCTTTCCATATTCAACGTACGCATCGAATCGCCGCATCCGCCGAACAAGTGTTCGACGCGATTGCCGACTTTCGCACATGGACCACATGGTCGCCATGGCTGAAGATCGACCCCGATCCGACCGTGACCATTTCGACCGATCCATCCAGCGTCGGGTCCACCTATGATTGGCAGGGTGACCTGGTCGGGCAGGGCGGCATGAAGCATCGCTGGCTGGATCGTCCACGCAAAATCGAAATCGATCTTCATTTCATCAAGCCGTTCAAATCTCAATCCGAAGTGCGATTCGACATTCGGTCGGTCGGCGATGAAACCGAAGTCACTTGGCACATGATCGGCAAACTGCCGTGGTTTCTGTTCTGGATGAAGTCCAGCATGGAAATGTTCGTCGGCATGGACTACGAACGGGGTCTGCTCATGCTGGCCGAGTTTGTGGAAACCGGCACCGTCAGATCAAAACTGGACGTCGAGGGCGTTCAATCACTGGATCGACTTCGCGTCTTGGGAATTCGTGAATCTTGCAGCATGGACGACATCGGTCCGGTGATGGAAAAGGTCTTTGAGAAAGTCCATCAACAGATCGCCGCCTCAGACGCAAATGTTCCCGGGAACATGATCAGCGTTTATCACCCGACCTGCGATTTGAAAACGCGATACTTTGATTTTACTTGCGGCATCCAAACGACGGACAACGATGTCACCGTCGACGGACTGGACGAATTGACCGTCGACGCCGGTCGTTACTTGAAAGTTCGACACACCGGTTGCTATCAACATCTGGGCAACGCGTGGTCCGGTGCGGCACAGTATTGCCAGTACAAGAAATTGAAGATGGCAAAAGAACCCGGTTTGGAGTTTTATCCTAATTCGCCGAAAGACACCGATCCGGCCGATCTGATCACCGATGTCTACATGGCGATCAAAGGCTAAGCGTGCTTGAAACGATCGGTCATGGCCGCGGCGGCACGTCCCACCACCAACGCGATGGTTCCGCATCAACGTTCCTGGTTAATCGACCTGCCAGCGAATCCAACGCCGGGTATCGGGCAATGTCATCGCGTAGGCTTTGATCGCTACGCACCGTCACGCCGCCACTGGCGACGATCACGTTGTGACGCTGCCGACCATGCCTGAATGTGTGCGACACGGCCAGTGTTTCCACTTGGCTTGGCGGCGCAAAGCCGTGCTGGTCGCTACTGGCGATCGCAGCCATTGCATCGGCGATCAATCGCGAGGCATTGGAGGTGGGACTTGCTTTCGCCGCGTTGCCGCGCACGAGACGAACGATGGCCGCCGATTGAAAAACGCTTTCCAGCGACGCATACACCGGATACATGTCACGGACGTTATTCCAGTGGCGATTGAAATCAGCGACGAATGCGTCGGTACGTGGATCCTTGGCGACGATCCCACGTCGTCCGCTGGCGACGGCCAATTCATTCTGGCCGCTTAAACGAATTGGTCGTCCGGCCAATTCGACCACGCTGCCGTCAATGCTCTGCCGTGCCGCGAGCGGGTTGGACGTGAACCACAACCGCAACATCAAATCGGTCGGAACGCCCTGATCAATGTGTGATTCGATTTGGTCCAAGTAATTCGTCGCGCCGTCAGGCATCGCGTGCTTGCCCAACGCCAATTGCTTCATGTGTCGATCGGCTTCGACCAACAGCCACGCGAGAGAGCTATCGCGATTGATCCCGAAAATGGAAACTTCCTGGCGTCCCACGGCCGATGCCAGCGTGTTGGCGGCCAAGCCTTTAGGAACATCGCCGTGTTGGATCTGCTGAGCGACGACGGCGGCCCGTTGTAACCCCGTGGTGGTCGGATCGATCGAACAACCGAACACGCCGTCATCCGATGTCGCCGCAAAACAAGCGGCCAGGGCGTCCAGACGGACCGGAGCGGCCGCCGAGGATCGATCCCGCCAATGACCATCGACGCGCTGAATCCCGCCCACCGGACCGGCAAGAATCACGTCGTTTTCGGTGAAGCGGACAAAACGAATTTGTGACAGCCCTGCGCAGTGCAGCAGGTCATTGTCGGGCGACTGCATGGACGATCGCTTTTCCGCATACTGATCCAGCATCTGTTTCAACGAAATGCACCGGAGTTTGGTGGCACCACGCCACGCCCCCTGTGGGCTCTGGTTTTTCAGCTTCACACCATCGCCACCTGCCGACGCTGCGATCAACGCATCGATTTCGGTGGCCATGTCTTCGCGTGGTATCTGGTCGACGTCGCGAACGATTCCCTCCGGGTCGACATAGATGCCCGCCGCGTACGGAAACATCGTGCTAGTACCGCCCAGTGCCTCCCAGGTTTCCGGTTCAATCGTCGTTTGGATCAGCATCATCAGCTGAGAAAAATCGGCCATCGATCCGCCGCCCGCCGGGTTGTCCGAACCGATGGTCGCTGATGTTGCATCGCCGGCTGGCACCACTGATGGTGCTGCGGATGATTCCAAGCCCAACGCTCCTCCCAGATCCTGGCCCGTCGCAACGCCCAACGGTATCGCAACACAAATGGCCAAAAATGGTCCCAGCCGGCTTGGCCCAAGCAGCATGTTCGTTCGCATGGTTTCGACGTGACCTCAAACAAGAAAAGGAGAGAAGAGATTCGGCATCGTTTGGGATGCGATCGACGCCCCGACAGCGGCGAAAGAATCTAAGGCTGGTCGGTCAGGGTTTCGCGATCGAAGGTCGACCAAGCTCCGTCCCGCAAGCGTTCCTGGGGACCAAACCTTGCCTTGTAATTCAGATGCGGATTGTCTTTGACGTACATGCCTAAATAGACGAACGACAACTTTTCCCGCTGGGCACGCACGATCTGCTGCAGAATTGCGTAGGTCCCCAAGCTGTAGCGTGAATAGTCCGGATCGAACATCGTGTAAACCGCCGACAGACAGTCTTGCCCGACGTCGACGATGGAAATGCCGATCAGCCGATCTCCGTCCCAGACGCTCCACTCATCGACCTGGCCGAAGGACGAGATCAAAAAAGCGTGATAGGCGTGACTGTCGACGGCTTCGTCCGTGTGATCCAACCCGCGGACAGTCCGGTGGCGATTGAACAAGTTCACCCGATCTTCGGTCACCACGGGGCGATCCCAATGCTGGATCAAGTCACGTTGCCCGCGTTTGAAAACACGACGGAAGGACCGGGTCCAACGGAAGTCGTCGACACGAATTCGCGTCGGCTGACACTCCTGGCACTCGGCGCATCGGGTCCGATAGACGAAATCGCCGCTGCGTCGATACCCGCGGTCCAACGTCCAATCGGTAAAGCCGGGGTCAATGGGAACGACCGGCAACTGCAGCGGCATTCGGGCGATTTGATCGGGCAGATAGGGACATGTCTGAGGCATGTCTTGCACCACGACCATTCGGTACGGCGTCCCGGTAGCCGTCGGCTGTTTGGGCGGATGACGCATCCCGATTCGCTCCGAGGCGTGTCGACAGTGACGATCGCACCGACGACCGTCCGCCTTTTCACTGTAGCGAAGTCCGCTGCCCGCGGGTGATGAAAATTCCGGTGTGGCACCGGATCGCCTGGCGGCGGATCCCGATCCGAAAAAAAACGGCCGCACCCGTCACAGGGGCGGCCGTCACCGTGAAATCATCGATGCAAGCGGCGTGGGATCAGTCCCACCACCATTGGCCATCCTTCAGGCCTTCCAACGTGCCAGCCGTTTTCTGTTGCAGTTGCTTCACGGCCGAATCGCGGACCAAATGATCATCGCGTAACGCCAAACGAGGCTGCATTTGCACGCCACCGCCCAGCGGAGTCATCAGCTGGTTACCGCGCCAAATCGCGTTGACCGCGGTTTGAACTTGTTGTGGAGCGGTTTCGGTTTGTACCGCCAACGAATCCTCGTCGGCCAGCACGCCCAGGTTCCAGTCGGCCTGGCTGTAGAAATCTTGTTCTTGGATATACGCCGCGGCGATTGCCAAATCGATCAACTGTTCCAGTTCGGCATAAATGCGAACCTTGCCGGCGATCTGAGGATATTTGTCGGTGAAGTCTTGGCAAAACGCTTGGCTGGCGCGATTCACGCGGCCGGTTGCCTTGCGTTTGCCGCCGGCGACACGTTCATTGGCACCGACCAACTGAACGCCACGTTCGTCGATCCGCATCGCCAATCCGTCTTCGCTGATGGCGACACCGTCGTAGTTCGGCTGGAAGTACCAACGCTCCATGGCGTTGCTGGATACCGCGGCCGGATTGGCTCGTTCGACATAGCTCTTGACCGGAACCGGCAAGCGTTCCAGTCCGATGCCGATCAACTTCATTCGGTAATCGGCTTCCACCAAGACGCGGGCAAAGTGGGTGTCAGCCGGAATGCCGCGGATCGACACGGTTTGCAGGCCCAGATTTTTTTGCAAGTTGGCGGCCAACCACTTCGTTTGTGCGGGTTGGACGTTGCGTCCGACACGGGCCATGAATTGCTGCAATTGCTGCAGCCCTTCGGCGGTCGGATCGATCGACACGCTGATCACGTTGGTCGGTGGGGTGTGCGGTGCAAAAGCACGCAGTGCGACCACCAAGTCTTCCAACAAGACAACCGGCTTGCCCGATCGCATCCCGATCAGGCGGTCGGTGGCGTCGGCAAAGAAGCCTTCAGCGGGCCCGGCGACCACGATGTCTTGCGTTTCGGGGTAATAAAAGACATATCGAATGCTGGTCAGACCGGCCAACGCACGGATCGGATCATCGATTTCTTCACCGGCGGCGATTCGTCGTGCCACTTCGGCTTCCAAGCGGTTCAGCGAGACCTTTCGCATCGGACTGGTCTTCATCAGCTGCGATTCGGCTTGGCGGCGGGCCGCTTCGAAACGCTGGCGAGCCAGGGACGCGTCGAATCGTTTGACCTTCAAGACACCGGACGCATCGACGTCCACACCGGCAATCGGCTGGACGAAGTCAAAGATCACATCACCACCGTCACCGCCGTCACCACCGTCGGCCAAGACGGACGCGGGACTGGCGGCCAGGAGCGTGGCAAGCGCTGCCAAGCAGGCGAAACGGGCGAAGCGGAATGGAGATCGACTGGCTTGCATCGAAAAGACTGCCATCGGGGAAAAGAGTGGGTAGGAAGATCGCACGCCGAAGCAGCGGCGGTGCGGTCGGGTCGCCAGCCTTTGAGAATAGTCGGGCCCCATCGCATCAACAAGCAAATCGCAGGACTTTTCGGCTTGCCGAGCCGTCGAAATCGGCCCCCCATCCGGGCACACCGATCGAGACCAGAATTTTCGTGGGCGGCATCACCGGCCGGCCGAATCGGCCGCCGTCGATACAACCGTCAGGACCGCTGTCACCAGTGCATCATCGGGTTGAGGAAACGTGGTGTGCCGGATCGCGGTGCTGCGTTGTGGCCGATTGTTTTGCATGATGGGGGACGATGAAGAAAGCCAAAAAACGCCGCGTCAGACCGAAATCGAGCCGAAAATCATCGGCCTCGTCCCGGTCCAAGGTGCCCGGTGGACGTCCATCCGAAGCGGCGACCTTGCCCCCTCGAAACGCAGCCTTGGACACGCTTCGCGGTTTGGCGATCGTCCTGATGCTTGTCGACCACGCGGCCGCCTATTGGTTTGATGTCCGGATCGAATTGACCAGCGTTCGGCTGATCACTCGGCTAAGCATGCCCCTGTTTTGCCTGCTGTTGGGATACTTTTTGCCCAGCGACCGGCGTTTTCGCGTCGTTCGTTTACTACAGATCCTGGCGGCGGCAGTCGCGGTGAACCTGGTCTACTGGCCGCTGAATCACCAACTGGAGATTCTGGCCAGCCTGTTGCTGGCGGCGGTGGTGGGCACCGCAATGGGGCGGGCGGCACCGCTGATGCTGGCGTCGATTCTGTTTTATCGTCTGGATCCTGTGTCTCGCTGGTTCGATTATCAGCCCACGCTGGTGTTCGCACTGGTCGGTCAGGGTGCGATGCTGCGTCGTTTCGGGATCGGACCGGCGATCGCCAGCGGTTTGGCGTTGCTGGGCATCACGATTAGCGGACAATGGATTCGGCCGACCGACACGCACCGTTTTGTGGTCTGGTTCAGCCTTCCGGCGACGATCTTGGTTGATCTTGGTCGACGATTCTCAGACTTCCGCGTGATCGGTTTGGATTGGTTGGGTCGCCATCCTTTGTCGATCTATGTCGCCCACTTCTACATCATCGCCGCGATCGCCCGGGCACTGGGCGGCAATTAGTCCGTCAATCGGCCTGCTTCAATCGACCAGCGAGGTCACACACGCCCTGTACGTCGACCGGTCCGATTCCCGTTGACGGTCTTTCGGGATGCCGTCAATCGCCTAGAATCCTGCCTGACACATTTCACCACCCCCTGGGAAACGAGAGCGGCAATGAGCGGCGACTGTGATTTTGGACTGATCGGGCTGGCCGTGATGGGCGAAAACTTGGCCCTGAACGTCGAATCACGCGGCTACAAGGTTGCTGTTTACAACCGCACGACCTCCAAAGTCGACGATCTGATTGCGGGACGTGCCGCGGGCAAGAACTTCGTCGGCACTCACTCGATCGAAGACTTTGTCAAAGCCGTCAAACGTCCGCGGAAGTTGATGATGCTGGTCAAAGCCGGCCCGGCGGTCGACGCGATCATTGAATCGTTGATCCCCCTGTGCGAACCCGGTGACATCATCATCGACGGCGGCAACACGTACTACGTCGACACCGAGCGACGCACCAAGACGGTCGAAGACGCGGGGCTGTTGTACGTCGGCGCCGGGGTCAGCGGTGGTGAAGAAGGCGCGCTCAAAGGCCCCAGTTTGATGCCGGGCGGCAGCAAAGAGGCCTGGCCGGAAATCAAGGACATGTTCCAGGCCATCGCGGCCAAGGTTGGGCCCAATGATGACATTCCCTGTTGCGAATGGGTCGGCCCACGTGGCGCAGGTCACTACGTCAAAATGGTCCACAACGGCATCGAATACGGCGACATGCAGCTGATTTGCGAAGCCTATCAGTTGCTGAAGGAACTGGCGGGGCTGACCAATGACGAACTGTACGACGTGTTTGCCAAGTGGAATCAGGGTGAACTGCAAAGCTACCTGATCGAAATCACCCGCGACATCTTCAGTGTCAAAGATGACCAGGGCGGTGACGGCTATCTGGTCGACAAGGTTCTGGACGTCGCCGGTGCCAAGGGGACCGGAAAATGGATGAGCCAATTGGCGTTGGACCTGGGCGTCCCCAGCACCCTGGTGACCACCGCCGTGTTCGCCCGCGGATTGTCGGCCCAAAAGGACGCCCGCGTTCGTGCCAGCGAATCGCTGCGTGGCCCCGGCGCCGAATCGAATCCCCAGTGGTCGGCACTGACCGAATCGGTCATCGGCGACAAGCAGGGCTTCATCGACGCGGTCCGCGACGCACTGTACGCGTCAAAGATCGTCAGCTATGCCCAGGGATTCGTTCAGCTGCAAGCCGCGTCGGCCGAACACGACTGGGATCTGGATTACGGGCAATCGGCACTGCTATGGCGGGGCGGTTGCATCATCCGGGCTCAGTTCTTGGACCGGATCAAGGAAGCGTTCGACGACCAACCAAACCTGGAAAACCTGTTGCTGTATCCCTATTTCAAGGACGCCATCGAGAAATGCCAACCGGCGTGGCGTCGCGTGGTGGCCGCCGCCAGCATCGCGGGGATCCCAGTCCCGGCCTTCGGTGCGGCACTGAATTATTACGACGGCTATCGAATGGACCGCTTGCCGGCGAACCTGTTGCAGGCCCAGCGTGACTATTTCGGTGCCCACACGTACAAACGGGTGGACCGGGAAGGCACCTTCCACAGCGAATGGCTGGATCTGCGTCGTCCGGTCAGCTGATTTGAAACGATAGGTTGCGGTGCTGTATTTGCGGCAATTGTCCGCCGATCCGCCTTGCCGTCGATCGTGCCGGGCTGGCACAATACGACTTACTTTCACTTGTGCGGTCGAATTGCCCGCCCGCACCGCCAGGACCTTCTTGACTAATTTTGGGTCCAGAGCGTATTTTCTTGCTCTTCGGCACACCATTTCGCCAGCGTAGCTTCAATTGGCAGAGCATCGCATTCGTAATGCGAGGGTTGCGGGTTCAAATCCCGCCGCTGGCTTAGCCGGTCCGCCGGTCCGCCCCCAATGCGAAATCCCGGTTCTCTGATGCCGGGCATCTTCGGTCGCCCGATCGTCAGGTCGGTCGTCCCTTGCGTGGGCGTTTTTCAGATGCGGTATCACGCGTTCAGGAGTCTGCAAGACATGAGTGACCTCGAAATCGAAGTCCTCGATTTGAAAGAACTGGTTTTGTCGAACAATTCGTTCGGCCCGTCGGATGTGACCTCCATCCGCAATGCCATCACCGAAAACTACGGTCATTTCGGTGAACTGCGCGACGCAGTCGGCGAGATGGAAGCTGACACGATGCTCAGCCCCGCCGGCAAAACCAAGATGGGCGTGTGCCAGTTTTTGCTGGGGCGGTTCAGAGATTCGCTGGAAACGCTCCAGTCGGCCGACGGCAGCGCGATGGCGTTGTTCTACCAGGCCCGATGCCAGTTCGAATTGCGTCATTACGACGAAGCGATCGCGACGTACGAAGCCGCTCAGAAATCCGGGTACAACGAAGACGAGTGCAAGATTCGCACCGCCGAAAGTCACCGTTACGCCGGACGCATCGAACAGTCGCTGGCGATTCTGGACGATATTTTCGGCCCAGCCGAACAGACCCCGGAATACATGTACCAGCGTGCCGCCACCGTCGCAGCGGTCGGTGGACGTCTGGAAGAAGCGATGACGCTGTACGAGCGTGCCATCAACACCGACCCCAATCACGCCGGCGCGTTGTTCGGTCTGGCACTGGAAAACGACCGGCTGGGTAACGACGAAGAAAGCTTGGCCCTGTACGAGCGTGCCGCCAAGGCTTTTCCGACCGGCATCGGTGCACTGATCAACTTGGGACTGATCTACGAAGACCGTGATCAGTACGACCGGGCCCAGTCTTGTTACAAGCGGATTCTCGATTGCTATCCCGAACACCCGCAGGCCAGCCTGTACATCAAGGACGCTTCGGCGACCGGCAACCAGCTGTATGACGAAGAAGCCCAGCGTCGCAACGACAAGCTGGCGCAGATCTTGAACATGCCGGTCAACAATTTCGAACTCAGCGTTCGCAGTCGCAATTGCCTGCAGAAGATGGGCATCGACACGATCGGAGATCTGACCCGCACGACCGAAGCCGAATTGCTAAGCAGCAAGAACTTCGGCGAAACCAGCCTGTTCGAAATTCGTGAAATGTTGACGTCCAAGGGCCTGTCCCTGGGACAATTCGCACACGAAAAGAAAAGCAACGATCCGCCGATCGACACCAGCCATATGTCGCCCGACGAACAGGCGTTGCTGGAACGTCCGATCAGCGATCTGAACTTGTCCGTACGTGCTCGCAAGTGCATGGCACGGCTGCAGCTGAACACGATCGGCGAACTGATTCGCAAGACCGGCGACGACATGCTGGAATGCAAGAACTTCGGCGTGACCAGCCTGAACGAGGTTCGGGAAAAGCTGGCCGATCTGGGTCTGAAGATGCGTGGCGACTGATCGCTGCATGTCCAATTTTCACTTTGATCTTCAACACCGCGACGCGGCCACGGGTGCCCGCCGCGGTGTTTTTGTCACCCCCCACGGCCCCGTCCAGACGCCGGGCTTCATGCCCGTCGGCACCCAAGGAACCGTCAAGGGTGTGACCATCGACCAGGTCGCCGCGACCGGTGCCCAAATGATCCTGGGCAACACGTACCACTTGGCGCTGCGACCAGGGCACGAGACCGTTCGACGTCTGGGCGGCCTGCATGCAATGTGCGGCTGGGAAGGCCCGATCCTGACCGACAGCGGCGGATTCCAAGTCTTCAGCCTGGGCGAAATCAACAAGGTCACCGAACACGCGGCAACCTTCCGAAGCCACATCGACGGACGGATCGTCGAACTGACGCCCGAGCATTCCATTGAAATCCAGGAAGCCCTGGGCAGCGATGTCGCGATGGTGCTGGATCACGTCATCGCACTTCCCGCCGACACCGGTGCCGTCACCGATGCGATGGAGCGATCGATTCGATGGGCCAAACGATGCCTGGAATACGCCAACAGCGATCGTCAGGCGAAATTTGCCATCGTCCAAGGCGGGCTGGACGAAACCCTGCGGGCCCAATGTGCACGTGAATTGACGTCGATGGACTTCGATGGCTACGCGGTCGGCGGGCTGAGCGTCGGCGAAGAACCATCGGAAATGTATCGAGTGACCGCGGCCACCACCGAACATTTGCCGGCGGATCATCCGCGTTACCTGATGGGTGTCGGCCGCCCGATCGACCTATTGGAAAATGTCGCTCGCGGCATCGACCTGTTCGACTGCGTCATGCCGACACGAAACGGACGCAACAGCATTGCGTTCACCGACGCGGGACCGGTCAAGCTTCGCAATGCCGTCCATCGCGAAGACCGCCGTCCGGTCGAACAGGGATGCCCCTGTATCGCGTGCCGACACAGCCGTGGATACATCCGGCACCTGTTCAACGCCGGTGAAATGTTGGGCCCGATCCTGTTGTCGATTCACAACCTGACGTACTACCAGCGTTTGATGTCTGAGACTCGATCGGCGATCGAAGCGGACCGCTTTGAAGAATTCCGCCGGGAAAAGATTGCCGGCTGGAATTCGGCTACAACGCCCAGCGAGGCGACCGGATCAGGGGCCCAATAACCTGGGCAAAAGCAGCTGAGTATTTCGGCGCGACGACTTTGAAAAACAAGCCTCAAGCACCGATCACTCGGCTGATTTGTCACCACGGCTAGCCGCATTGACGATCGCTTGGCGGGCCAGTTCTTCTTCGCGCACGTGTGGACCGTGGGCGTCACTCCAGCGAGGCGAAACATTGTCCCGGTCCCACTGACGAATCAGCGACGACAACTCCTGTACTTTCTGTGGGTTCCCATCGGCCAAGTCGTCGCGTTCCCAGGGGTCGCGGGACAAATCAAACAAGAGCTTTCGATTCTTGTAACCGCTGTCGACCAGTTTCCAATCGCCATACCGCACCGCGTATCCATATTGATCGTCGCCCATCGCGTAGCGCCAGAACAACGTACGCGCCGGGAACGGGCCCGGCCGTGACCCATCCAACATCGGCATCAAATTGACGCCGTCCAGTTCATCGGCATCCACATCGGTCGACGTCGCCGCCAAAATGGTCGGGCACAAATCCAGCGATGTGACGGGATCGGCGACGCGTTGCCCGGGGGCGATTCCGGCCGGCCAGCTGATCACGAATGGCACGCGTATGCCGCCTTCGAAAAGCATGCCTTTGTGACCGCGATAGGGAAAGTTCATCGCGTGTTCCTTCCGGCCGCCGTTGTCGCTGAAAAACACAATCAGCGTGTTGTCCAATTTTCCAGATCGCTCCAGCGCATCGACGACCTTGCCGATGCCTTCATCCATCCCTGCGACCATCGCACCATAAACAGCGCGGCCGCCGTATTCGATATGCTCTGTCTTTTCTAAGTGCTTGCGGGTGGCCTGATCGGGCGCATGCGGCGCGTTGTAAGCCAAGTAAAGAAAAAACGGTTGATCCGACGGGCGTTGAACGAACCGGACGGCTTCATCGGAAAAATCATCCGTCAGATAGGTCAAGCTTTTTCGATCGACCGGTGTGTCACCCCGATGTACCGCCATCGACGCGGGCTTGTTGCCCAGATCCCCCCAGTAGCTGAGCCCGCCACCGCTGAATCCAAACCAGTGATCAAACCCACGCCGGTTGGGCCAGTATTGCGTTTGATCCCCCAAGTGCCATTTACCAATCGCCGCGGTCGAATACCCCGACGCACGCAAGCGATCGGCGATGGTCTGTTCGGTCAGCGGCAAGCCCGGCGGATTGGGTGACGCGTCAAAGGACTCCGACGGTTCCGGATTGCATTCATGACCAAATCGCTGTTGATACCGACCGGTCAACAGCCCGGCGCGACTGGGGCTGCAGTACGGATGCGATGCATACCCACATTCAAAGACGACGCCGCGGTCGGCCAAGGCATCCAGATTCGGCGTGGGAATTTCTTTACAGCCATTGAAACCGACATCGCTGTAGCCCAAGTCATCGGCCACAATCAAAACCACGTTGGGTCGTTGAGCCTGAGTCGGCATGTAAAAAACGACCATCCCCAGGAACAGGACCGCCCATCGCATCAGATCAAACATTAGGCTCATTTCATCGAGGTTGCTTTGTCAATCACGCACGTGCCCAAGGTCACGCTGGTCGCAAAGCATACTTCAAACGAAACGAGTTCGGGACGATGCGCAGACATTCCCCGATGTCGCATGGTGTCGCAGCAGAAACGTCCCACGGCCGAAACGGCTCCAGACTTCCAAGCCGACAACCAACGGTCCTAGCGATACGGCGCGAACAAACTGTCGGGACCGTCGGGAATATTGGCGACGCGTTCAGCCTGTTCGGCTTGTTCGCGATGCTTTTCGACGTAGTCCGCCTGATTCAGTTTGGCGAACAACGACGCGGGCGTGTCTTCGCCGCCGGTCAGCATGACGTCCTTTCCGTCGCTGGGAATTTCACAAGCACCACCCTCACACTGCGGCGCCACTTCGGCAACGTCTTTTTTGGCGGTCATGGACCAGGGCATTCGAGGAAAGGATGCGGTTTGGCACCCCGCAGTCGCCAGGACCAGTCCCGCCGTCGCGGCCAGAGCCCATCGCCGCGGATCGCGGATCAGTATGGATTTCATCGCAGTTTCGCCTTTAGCAAGCGGACGTATCAACTTTGGGTTCAGTGGGCGTCTATCGGATTTGTTGCGACGAACTCAATGCAAAAACAGCAAATTCATGGGATTTTCAGTGGAATGGCGGACCAAAATGTCCTTCGCACATTGCACCGCCTAGTCGCGCCGTTGTACTTACGGCGGCACCCCATCACGTTCCCCGTTCACTGCACGGAGGCAGTTGAATGTCGAATCAGCAACAGACCGCCCTTTCTGGTCGGGCAATCGGGCTGGCGATTGTCGGAATCTTCCTGACCGCACTCTCAGCAACGTCACCGGCCGCCGCCGAAATTCCTTGGAAGAATTCGCCGGAAGCTGCGTTGAACGCGGCACGATCCGAAGGCAAGCCGATCCTGGTCTTCGTCACCGCGGAATGGTGCCACTACTGCAAGAAGATGAAAAAGGACACGTGGTCCGATCGCACCGCCAGCAGTGTCGTCGCGGCCAATTTCCAAACGCTGATGCTGGACGGCGACCGGGACAAAGCCGTTGTGAAAAAGCTGGGTCTCAATGGCTATCCGGCCACACTGATCTACACACCCGACGGCGAATTCGTCACGCAGAAATCCGGCTACATGTCGCCGCAACAAACGTTGGCCTGGCTGGCGTCGATCGCACCCCGTTGAACGACGGATCGTCGTCCAGATCGGCTGCCGAGCGACCATGACGTCCGTCACAGGCGTACCGCTACCTCGTCTGCCGGATCATGGCATCGTTCTTGCATTGGATGGACTTGCCCGCCTGTTGTCGCCCACCGCATTGATCCAGTGGCGGCCGGAAACGGCCAGCGATACGGCGGGTAACGAAAACCGATCCGCCAGACAAACGATCCAATGATTGAATCCATCAAAGAAAAAGTCGCTGAAACTGTTTCCGAAGCTCCTGATGAACGAAACGCGGGCATCGAACCCGCAGAGAACGCGTTGGCGTTTGCCGTCGCTTTGGGAATGACCTTCTTGGCTCGACAAACGCTGCAAGCCGGTTGGCGAACCACGTTTGACCGTGACCCGCCAAAGAACCCGGCGTCGCATGAGGTCGCTTGGAAAGACGCCCTGCTTTGGGGCGCGGTGTCCGGCGCCGTCGTCGGCATCGCACGCATCGCATCCCGCCGCGCTTCGTCAAAGGCGTATCAACGTTTCAAGGCCTAGTTCACGTCGTCGTTGGTCAACCGCCGTGGACGTACGCCATCCGATCAGGCAAGGATCGCGTCGACCGTTTGATGGTCGCGTCGCTTGGGCCCCAACGTCGACGCGGCGCCGAAGGCCGACAGCATCGTGTTGTAAACGTCTAAGCCTTCACGCCCGACGTCTATGATCTGTCCCGTCTTGAACCGTCCGCCACCACCACTGATGGCATGGAAGACGCCGGATAATTCACGCTTCGGGTCATTGTGACGACCGTCGCCTGATTCGGTCGATATCGTGACCAGGCTGTTTTCCAGGATCGTTTTGCCATTGGCCTCGGTCACGGCATCCAACTGTTTCAAGAAGAAGGCAACTTCACGCATCTTCAGGTGGGCGTGTGCACGCAATTCCGTGTTGTCCTTCTTCGGATTGAATTTGTGCCACCATTCGTGGCTGCAACCTTTGCTGCCCGACGCCTTCAGTCGAGACGCATCGTCAAAGGTGTGAACCAAACGACCGCCGTAGTGGTAATCGCCGGTCAACCGGATTCTTTCACCCGCGGCCAGAAACGTCAGCGAACCGAATCGAACGCGGTCAGCCTGGACGGCCAACGCATAAAGTTCTGCCATCAGCCGCCATTCGCCGGTCAATTCATCCAGTGTGATGTCGATGCCTTCACCACCGGGATCAGCCAATCCACCGTGCAGAATCGACGATTCCGGCGGCGGATCCACGGGCGTGTGCTGAGAACGCTGCAGCGAAAACGCACGCTGTTCTAATTCCCGAATGCGGTCCAGGTGGTCGGCGACGCGGCCGCGAGATGCCGTTCCCAACGGCGAAGCCGGACCGGTGTAATACTTGTATTGATCAACCACGCTATCCAACACGCTTTTGCGCAAGCGTTTTTCACGGACCGTGGACTCGTCCGCATTGCCACCGCTATCGACGCGACCGAATACGCGATCAAACAAATCGCGAGGCCTTTCCTGCATGCTCGCCGCGACCGTGCCGTCGATGTTGTAGCTGTGCACATATCGGCTGACACGACTGCGTCGAAAGAACGTACCGCCGATCAGCGTGGGGACCATTCCGGTCGGCAAACCGTCGGCATAGTGGGTTCGGCGAATCATCTGATCGATCGACGGTCCACCCGCTTTGGCTTCACCACTGGGTGGTTCGGCCGTAAACGCGCCGCTGGCCCCGTCGAAGTGGGCGTTGATCCCCGATTGGTCACAGCGAACCTGATCGACATTTCGCATCACCAATAGCTTGTCTTTCAATGACTCCAGCGGTTCCAGAACGCCGCCGTATCCTTCCCGCTGCAACGGGGCGGGGATCCCCAGTCCGAAGAAAACGTTGAACGCCCGCACCGGAACGCTCGTCGCTTGCCCGGCCACTGCGGTGGACAGCATCATTTCTTCCAACAGCGGCAAGCCCACCGTGACGCCCGCCGCCCCACGAAGAAGCGTCCGTCGACTGATCCGCCGTGCCACCGTTGTTTGCCGTCGCGCGCGAACCGGATGATTGGAATCGCAATGGCCGAGTGTCGTCATGGCTGGCTCCCATTGGAATCTGAAGATTGTAAATCGGCTCGCCCACGAGCCATCAAATCGCTGGTCGCGATGGCGATCATTGTCGCCATGTACGTCCCGCCTTCGGCCGACGCAGCCTGATGAATTTGGTCGACGTCTGACACATCGTTCATGGTCAGCGGACGCCCCATCACAAACTGAATCAGCTTCCGCGTGATTCCCTTGGACACGCGATCGCTTCGGGCCAACAGATCCATCATCTGAGCCGAATCATCAAACGGCGTCGGCATCGCGTCACCAGGAAATTGAATCGCACCATCCTGACGATTTTCGTTGCCGTATTCATCGGTCAACCGATACGTCCCCAAGCCGTCATAGCGTTCCAAGCCAAACGCCAGCGGTTCGAACTTCGCATGGCAACCGCCACACGCATCATTTCGCACGCGATCCAGAGCGATGTCACGATGAGATCGTCCCGGACTGGGCGGAATCGGGGTGGTGTCCAAGCCCGGCGGCGGATCACCGACGCGACTGTAAAGCAGATCGTTCAGGACGAATAACCCACGAGTCACCATGGACGCATCGTCGCCGCCGATGGTCAAAAGACTGCCTTGCGTCAACAACCCGCCGCGCTGGGGAACGTCCACCAACGAAACCAGATTCAAGGCTTGATCATCATCCGCGGGAAGATCGACGGCCAAGTCATAGTGGTCGGCCAAACGAGGCGTCACGAAGGTCACCGGTTCATTCAACAAGGCAACCATTGGACGGCGGCGATTCCAGACGACTTCCTCGAAAAACGCTAGCGTTTCACGACGCATGTCATCGGCCAAAGCAGCCTGCCATTTCGGAAAACGCTTTTGATCCGGGCTCAGGTTCGCCAAGCGGTCCAAGTCCAACCACTGCGAGGCGAACAGCAATGACTGTCGACGCGCTCGCGGATCATCCAGCATTCGCCGAACCTCCGCTTCAACGACTTCGCGTTCATGCAAGCGTTTCTTGGACGCCAGATCGAACAGACGCTTGTCCGGCGGGCCTCCCCAAACCGCATAGCTCAGCCGACTGGCCATTTCAAAGTCGGACACCGCCACAGATCGCTCCGGTGCAACACCCGGTTTCCCTCTTGGGCCATCGATCACCTGTTGTTCGATTCGGTACAAGAATCGGGGCGACTGCAGCATGGCCAGCAGCACGTAGCGCACCGCTTCCTCGTACGTCCCGCCGGCTGCTGCGACGGTGGTCGTGATGCCACGCAACGACGCAATCTCCGATTCATTCAGTGGTCCGCGATAGACATGTCGCCCCATCGCATCGATCAGCCCACGCATGTCCTTGTCAGTGAACTTGGTTCCACGATGAAACTGTTTGGCAAAGCGTTCGATCGGGATCGAATCCACAATCTGCTCGGCCAACCGCGCATACGCTTGAACGTTTTTCAAATCCACGTTCAGACTATACGCCGTGTTTCGAAAGCCATCCGCTCGAGGATCGGCGGGCAACAAGCGTGCGGCCTGGGCTTGCACGTCCACGCCGAAAACATCCGCAACCGTGTGAACGTATTCGTCCACGGTCAAACGACGGACCCATTGCTGGGGCCTGACCGGGGTACCCGAGTAGATCGCCGGATCGACGAAATCAATCGTCCAGGAAGCACCGTTGTTAATCCAGCGGCGAATGACCGCCTTTTCGGTATCGGTCAGCGGCGGACGGTCCGGCGGCATCAGATCGGCGTCGATGACTTGCCACAACGCGCTGTGATCTGCCTGGCCCTCGACGATCACCACACCATCGTGCCCACCGCGCAGCGCCGCATCGCGATGCGACAGATCCAGTCCCGCCTCGGCGGTGGACGCGTCGTGGCACCCGATACAGTGACGGGCCAAAATCGGCGCGACTTCCTCACGAAACATCGTCTCAGTGACGCTGCTTTCAGCCCGCCCGACGTTGCCAACAGCCGCCATACTGCCCAGCACCAGCACCAGAAAACGAAGCGAAAGTTTGAAAGCCCCGGTCAACGATGGGCGGGGTCCCGCACCACCGTGGGGCGGATGCGTTTGTCGAAATAGCGAAGATCGCATGGCGGGCATCGGGCAGGGTGGGGCGGGGCAGTCCCTTCTAGGGTACCCGATCCGCCCGCCGGATGTGCCAATCTGCCGCAGGCCGAGTATCTATGGGTCTGTGCCCTCAGCCCCGTGTCCTCCGCCCTGTGTCCATAGACAAACTTCCGAGGTGCAAACACCACGCTATCGTTCGCGTCTTGCACAAGCCCCGCCGAGCCCTTTTGGTCCCGCCGATTGAAACTAGCCGCCGCCTTCCTTTGGCAACGCTTCGGCTTTCTCGTCGTTTCGCGCCCGCTTGTTCAAATACATCTTGATCGGAACCTCGCCAAACGGCAGGTGATCACGAAAGGTGTTCAACAAGTACCGCTGATAGTCCTTGCCGAATGCCTTCGGGTCGCTGCACATCAGCACGATCGTCGGTGGCTGGGTCGACACCTGAGTCGCGTAGTAAATTTTGGGGCGCCGGTTCTGATACATCGCCGGTGGGTGAGCGGTCACGGCGTCGCGAATGATGCGATTCAACAACCCCGTCGATACACGGTGCATCGATTGCTTGTACAGCATCGTCGCGTGATTCAACAACGTTTTGACATTCTTGCCGGTTTCACCCGTGATGAACGCGATCGGTGCATAGGCAAGTGTTGGGAATTGCCCCCGCAAATACTTGACCCAGCGATCGGTGGGTAATTGCCCTTTCAGCAAGTCCCATTTGTTGACCACAAAGATGCACGGCTTGTGGTGTTCCATGATGTAGCCGACCAATTGCTTGTCGACTTTGCTGGTCTTTTCCATCGCGTCGAAGAACATCAAAACGACATCGGCGCGTCGGATGCTTCGCTGGGCGCGGTGGGTGCCGTAAAAATCCAGGTCGGTGCGAACGCTTTTGCGTTTGCGAAGCCCCGGCGTATCAATCGCAATGAAGCTTTGGCCGTCCATTTCAAACAACACGTCAACGCTGTCACGGGTGGTCCCGGCGACTTCGCTGACGATCATCCGATCCGACTCGGACAACGTGTTGACGAAGGTGCTTTTGCCAACGTTTCGACGCCCCACAATGGCGACTTTCATCTGCGGCGTTTCCACCACATCATCGTCATCATATTCGGGCAAGCGATCCTGGATCAGATCCAGTAACTTGTCACGATTTCGATTCTGGGTCGTGCTGACACAAATCAAATGACCACGTCCCAGCCGATGGAATTCTTCGGCATGCGTGTCCATGTGTTCTTGGTCCGCTTTGTTGGCCACCAAAATCACCGGACGCTGAACCGCACGCAAACGCTCGGTGACCATTTCATCCAACGGCATTAGCCCCGTTTGAATGTCCACCACCAACAGGATGACATCGGCCGACGCGATTGCCGCCTCGATTTGCCGCTGGACATCGGCGGTCAGATCGTCGGGGTCTTCGATTCCCATCCCGCCCGTATCGACCAATTCAAAGAACTTTTCGGTTTCGCCGATTTCGATCAGCGTCGTCATCCGATCTCGGGTCACCCCCTCGAAATCATCGACGATGGCCAGTCGGCGACGTGCCAACCAGTTGAACAAACTGCTTTTGCCGACGTTGGGGCGACCGACGATGGCGACTTGGGGAACAGGCATGATGGGACAAAAGGTCGACGCAAACGGGGCCCGGATCCGATCGGACCAACGGGGCGGGGTGATCAACGGGCTAGGGTAGACCGATTCGGCGGATCGACCTAGTGGATCGAGCCGCCGATCCCACAAAAACTGGCGTGCAATCGTCCGCCCCGCTGACAAGGCCCGCCCGGACGTAGAAAATGATGTCGCAGCCGATCCCCGTTCTGGAATCGGCATCGCCAGATTCCGCCAAACGTGACAAGTCATCCCAGCGATGCGAAACGACGAATTGCTATACGCCGCATCGCAACTTGCCCGACACCTTAAGCGGTCCGGGGTCCAGTGGATGCCGGGGCCCGACGCGGAAAATGTGGCTCGACTGGCCGAATCCTTTCAGCTGCCTGATGCCCGTCCACCGGACGGTGCCCAGACGCCCGGCCAGTCTGCAGCGTCACGCAAACCAGCATCCACGCCCGCCGATGGGCCCCGCAAGTCTGCGGCATCTCGAGCGGCCGACCGGGGTCAGCCAGGGCGACGTCCCGCCCCGTCGCCCCCCGACCACCTGGGTGATGCGACTCGGTCGCGTTTGGCGGGGGTGCCGCCGATGGAAGTCTCCGACGGTCCGTACCCGGGTGAAAACCTGTTGGCCCCGCAACGTGTAGAGGTCCTGGAAAGCCTGGCGAACACGGTCGCGCAGTGCCAGCGATGCCCCCATTTGGCGTCCTGTCGTAAACAAACGGTGTTCGGGGAAGGCAGCGTGACGCCGCGTTTTGCATTCTTCGGCGAAGGCCCCGGCGCCGACGAAGACCGGACGGGACGCCCGTTTGTCGGACGCGCCGGACAACTGCTGACCAAGATGATCGAAGCCTGCACGCTGCGGCGTGACGACGTCTACATCTTGAACACGGTGAAGTGTCGTCCGCCGGGAAACAGGAATCCGGAACCAACAGAAATCGAAAATTGTCGTGAATATTTCACGACCCAACTGTCCACCCTGCGTCCGGAATATGTGGTCTGTCTTGGCGCCGTCGCCGCACAAACTTTGTTGCAAAGCAAACTGTCGGTGGGACGTCTAAGGGGCAAGCTTCATCGGTATTTTGATAGCAAAGTCTTGGTGACGTATCACCCGGCATATCTATTGCGAAATCCGTCGGCGAAACGTGCCGCTTGGGAAGATTTACAGCTAATGTTGCGTGACGCAGGCATCCGCACCGGCCAGTGATCACGCCCATCATGATCGTCGTTTCGCTCGGCGATTCTCGGCATTTGCTAGCAAATGAAAGCTTAGCATCGCGTCTGTTTTCGCTATTGACCGTATCGCCGACATCCCAACAATTTTCCGCATGACGACGCAACGAGTGCGTTGTCCGCGGCAAGGAATGTCGTGAAACCGACTGACGTCACGCAGGGAGGCAACCGATGCGTCAGATGAAATCGACCGAAGCCCAAACCACTTCTTTTGAACTTCGCGGCTTTGGCCATCCGTCTGGAAAACAAACGGTGGCGGCTCTGGGCCAGATTTTGCCCGAGGCACGATTCTTCGACGAGTCGGTCGACGACATCCGCGCAACACGCTTGGTGGAATTCCAAGGCGATGCACCGGAGACCGACGCAAGCGACGACCAAACTTGGTCAGACGCGGTCGTGGTCTATCGAATCGGACAATGCGAACCAGTTCAGTTGATTGCCGAAGCCATGGCGCGCGGTGCCGCGGGAATCTTGACCGAACAACTGTTGCCTTGCCCCCTGCCACAATGCATCGTGCCCGATGTCGAACATGCGGCGGCTCGAATCGAAGCCACGCTGATCGGTCGACCGGATCGTCAAATGCTGACCGTTGGCGTGTTAGGGTCGACCGGGAAAACCACCGCTAGCTTGCTGGTCGCCGCGGTGCTTCGCGACGCCCAAATCCGTACGGCCTACCAGACCGACCTCGGCGAATCCGACGGCGTTCTGCAGACGACACCCGAACATGGCCCACAATGCGGATCCGATTCATTGCGTTGGTTGGCCGAAGCGGTCGACGCGGGATGCCAGGCCGCGGTGATCGAATTGACCGATGCCGATTTGCGTCACGGACGTCACGATGCGATCGAATTTGATGTGTTGATCGCGACAGGCCGAACCGTCGCCGGACACGATTTTGGCCCCACCGGCCTGAACTGCGCGCTGGAGCGTTTGACGCCCGAAGGTGTTCTGATCCTATCGGCAGATGATCAAGTCGGCATGCGGTCGGCTCGTGACGCCGGCGTGCGGATGGTCACTTATTCGCTTCGCGGTGCTGCCGATGTGACGGCCAAGATCATTGACCAGGCTGATGGCGTGACCACATCCTTGGTCAACTACGACGACACGACCATCGCAATGGAAACGATGCTGAGTGGCGGCGGAATGCTGGCCGATCAATTGGCATCGGTGGCCTTCGGACTGCTGATCGATCGTCCGTTGCATCGCCTCGTCGAAACGATGCACACCATGCGATCTTTTCCCGGGCGGATGCAGCAGATCACTTGCGAACATGCCGCCAACGCGGTGATCGACGTCGCAGGAAACCCGACCGCCATCACATCGGCGATTCGTGCGGCACGGGCAAGCAAAGGTCAAGGAAAACTTTGGTGCGTTTTCAGCATTCGCGAAACACACTCGTCCGAAGACTTAGCCGAAGTCGGTCACCTGATCGAACGCTTCGGCGACCAAGCCGTGATCACGACATCGAAAGACCAGAAGCGATCCTTTCTGAAGCGATCGCATGATGTATTGGACGGTGTCACGCAGTGCGCCGCATTTCGTTTGGTTGCCGACAGCGACCGTGCGTTGCAGTGGGCGATCAGCGAAGCCGGCGCTGACGACACGGTGCTGGTCCTTTGCGGGGCAAGCCGGGGAAACGCCAGAACCGAGCGTTTGGAACTGGAATCGCTGGCCAACAACATCCGCAAACAACAAAACCGTCAACCGAAAAAAGATCGGGCCGGTGGATCGCGTCCGCGATTGCGAATCGTCGGCGCTCGATAATCCCAAGACCGGTAACATTGGGCGGGCAAGCTATCGCTGACCAGCTGCCCGTGTCTGGACGAGATGTCCGAAGGTAATCCGCGGATGACGCAAGAACGCGGATATCATCAGGCGAACAGGCATGGATTCATCGAAGCGTGACTTCGTCGATCGCGAAAAGAGTCGTCGGACTCGACCAACAGTCGATCATCAACAAGCCGGCGGAAACACGGAAATATTCGATCCGTAGCACGGCTCACCATCGACCGGCATCTATCTAGATATGCCGGTATTCAACATCACCTTGGCTCTGCGATGGCAATCGCGAGCAGTGATGAATTTCACCGATCAGCCGGTGTCAAACCTAGCGAGGCTGCTGTGGCATTCGTTGATTTCGCAACTTGCCGATGGTGGTCACCGGGTCGGGTGATTGAACGGTCAGGTCGTTGATCACGCGATGACTGGGCATGGCCCGTCGCACCATTTCTTGAGCGGTTTGCTTCATGTGGTAACTGGAAACATCACCCAACAATTGCACCACGCTGCCATGCAACACGACGCGCACCCGGTGTAGATCTCCGTAGCAGCAATCTTGAAACAGCCGGGTCAACTGTTGAAATGCGATGCGATAGGCATCCGGCTGATTCGTCGGTTTGACTTCGACGTTCGCGGTGGCAGCAAAGCCATGCGTTTGAATCGTCACGAGAACTCACTCTCCATCCATTGGCCATTCGGTTCACGTTAGTAACGCCATCCCAAGACGTTACGTCCGCCATATTTCTAGACTAACAATTCAAGGCTTCGCGAAGCCGAGAAAGTCTTCACATTCGAGAAAAAAGTGGCGGGAAACCGCTCTCTTTTGCGCCTTGTCGCGAACGATTGTTAATCCAGGAAAGTTGACGCAAAAGACACGTCAGGACGATTCTTACTTGCTAGCAAAATCAGCCTCTAATGGGCCGGCCTGGTCGACAAGTCTCCAACATCGGGCCGCCCCAAGGTTGGCCGTCAGACCTCCAGCGCGACTACGTTCGGATCGCAGTTGCTGCGTGATCCGTTCACCTCGATCGCCTTCGCTTCCAACGCCGGGTCGACCAATTTGTAGAAGACGTCGCGTTGACGCGGTTGGTACCCCAGTTCGGAAATCGAATCGCGGATTTGCTCGATGGTCAGGTAGTGCACCGTACCGGCTTCGGCCACCACGTTTTCTTCGATCATCAGGCTGCCCATGTCATTGGCCCCAAAGACCAGCGCAAGCTGGCCGATCTTGGCCCCCTGGGTGACCCAACTGCTTTGCATGTTGGGGATATTGTCCAGAAACAGCCGAGCAACGGCCAACATCTTCAGGTACTCAAACGAACCGGCCGGCGGCGTGTCGGACATTTCCGTGTTGTCGGGTTGGAACGTCCAGCAAATGAACGCGGTGAATCCCCCGGTCTCGTCCTGCAAGTCGCGCAGCCGTTGCAGGTGCTCGACCCGCTCGGCCAACGTTTCGACGTGACCAAACATCATCGTGCTGCTGCTGATACCGCCCATCTTGTGCCACACCCGCATGACATCCAGCCAATCATCGGTGGACACCTTTCCACGCGTGATTTCATCTCGAACACGATCGACCAGAATCTCCGCACCTCCACCGGGAATGCTTCCCAGCCCGGCGGCCTGAAGTCGTCGCAGCACTTCGTCCAACGGCAACTTGTTGACTTTGGTGAAGTGATAGATCTCTGGAGGGCTAAAGCCGTGAATGTTGACTGTGGGAAAGGCCGACTTGATGTCCTGCAACATCTCCTCATACCAATCCAACTTGAACTTGGGATGCAGACCACCTTGCAACAAGATCTGATTGCCGCCCAACTCCACGGTCTCTTCCACCTTCTTCAACAGAACGTCGCGTGGCAGGACGTAGCCTTCGTCACTCTTGGGCCCTCGATAGAATGCGCAGAAGTCACACACCGCCGTACACACGTTGGTGTAGTTGATGTTCCGATCGACGTTGTACGTCCGATAGGGTTCCGGATGCATTCGTCGAGACACTCGATCGGCGGCAGCTCCGATGGCGGCCAGATCGTGACTTTCCAAAAGGGTGACGCCTTCGGCGACGGTCAACCGTTCGCCCTGAAGAGCTTTTTCTAAGATGTCACGCACGGCAGGCTTTGCGGCGGCAATCATTATCGGCTTGAACGTGGGTCGAATGGTAAGGGATTACGGAAGGTCAAAACGGGGCGTCAACAACACGCGTCATGCCTCGGCGTGATGGTGACGCAATCGGTAACGTCGGGCCGCCAAATCGGGACGTTGCCGACTGTCATTCGACGATTCGCTCGGCGGCCCCTTGGGGACGTCCGGGATCGTCGTCGGCGGGACGGACCAATCCGATGGCGGCGGCTTTTTCGCGGAATAGTTCCATCGCCCGCAACTCACCGGCTTCCAACCGGTAATGCAGATTCACTCGAAAATAATCAATTAGGTCTTCGGTCGTCAGCCCATGCCGGGCCGCTTCACGCTGGGCGATGGACGGGACGGCTTGCAAGCCGTCGTCGCGACTGGCCTGCAGAATCTCGGCCAGGCCGCTCACATCGACGCCGGGCCGGGCAACCCAGGCGGCGAAAACAAACGGCAATTTGGTCCAACGGCACCACTGATCGCCCAAATCCCAAATTTGTTCATAGACGCCTTGCTCGGGGTACATCGCCCGGTCGCCGATGATCAAAACCGCGTCAGCTGCCACCGATTCGGGCAACTGCTCCATCCCGAGCGGCACGGTCTGGGGCCGCAAACCATATCGTTCCCACAACAAGACCTGCACCATCGCGGCGCTGGTCCGGCTGCCTTCGTCCAGCGCCAGAGTGCGAATCTGGTCGATCGGCACGCGACTGAGCAATCGAACGCTCCACACCGGACCTCGGCAAGCGATTCCGGCGTCGGAAATGACTCGCAAACCGGGCGTACGAAAGGACTCGATGATCGGGATCAACGCGACGTCCAACCGCCCTTCATTCAAATCATCGGCCAACCGGCTGGGCAAATTCAGCGTCAATTGCCCGCGGCCCGCCAACCGATCACGCAAGCTTGCGATCAGCGGTTTGGTGTTCAGATAGGAAACAGCGCCGATGCGAATCATGGAAGAATGCGACGGTGGAATACGAATCGATTAGCAGCCGGCATCCCGTGTAGATGACAAAAACGGCTTTCCTCACGCCGTTTAACCGGCAAAAACCCAATCTGGCAACCCCGGTGCCGATCGACTTTCCCACAAAGTCGTCACACCACCCCCAGCGGGAACCGCACCGCAGGCGCACCGCACCGCACCGCACCGGCATCTTCATCGTGGGCAGGCCAGGCCTAACCAGACCATCCGTCACCGATCAATGGAGCCACCATCTGCTCCGACCGTCATTTAAATCAAGTCAGATGGGCTGATTTGTTCAGCACCCCGTTGTGGCCTGTCCAAGACCGACAAGGCTGATCGTTTCGCATTTGCTCCCATCCTTCGCATTCGCGTCGAAACAATCACTTCCGATAGGACGCAACGATGCAACCTTGATGCGGCGGATCATCGGTCGCTAAGCGTGCATATTCAGGTCGTCGACTTATCGCCGAAACGACATCAGCTGGCCGAGCGTTTGGAATCGTCTATGTGCTCGATTCGGGTGCCCCATGTTGCAACGCATCGCACCGCTGAACGCGCATAAAAAAACGAGAGACCTCGGCCACGTCACGATCGTTTTGTAAAAAACGACCGCAAACAAGTCTCTCGCTATTACCTTTTGTAAGTCGCATCTGCCAAACGTCAAGACCATCGCACATCGAAGACGACTTTGACACGTCATATTTGATGGATCATTCAACATGCAACAAGACGCTTTTCAACCATCGGCCGGCCAACGCATCCACTTGGTCACGGGCAAGTTGGCCGAACCGATGTTGCGTCACATTGCCGATGAATTGCAACAGCGTCATGACGTTCGTTGCACCGTGGGGGTTGCCCCCATCACCGTTGCGGCACTGATGACGCCACGTTGGTTGAAACGGAAACTTGAAATTCCGCCACAGACGACCGACGTCGTGTTGCCGGGATTTGTTTGCATGGACCCCGATCAACGTGCGTCCGTGATCAGCGAGTTTCAAAGCGATATTGCCCGTGGTGACCAAGTCCGCTGGTGGATTGGCCCCAAAGACTGTCGTGAATTGCACGAATGGTTCGGCGGTCAATCGATGCCGGTGCAGTTGACCGACCATGGAATCGAAATCATCGCGGAAATCAATCACGCCCCACGATTGTCGATGCAAGACTTTCGATCCGCCGTCGGACACTTGCGTGATCAGGGTGCGGATCGAATCGATATCGGATGCGATCCATCGTCTGCCTGTCCCAACATCGCCGACTACGTTCGAGCCGTGTTGGACGAAGGCGTGCCCGCATCCATCGACACCTTTGACATCCCGGAAACCGAACGAGCGGTCGCCGCGGGTGCGGACTTGGTGTTGTCGGTCAACGCGTCCAACCGTTTCGCTGCCACCGACTGGGGCTGTGAAGTGGTAGCGATCCCCGATGTGCCGAACGACATCAACAGTTTGAAACACACGGTCGATGAACTTCGCCGACACGACGTGCGCGTTCGCGCCGACGCTATCTTGGAGCCCATTGGTTCGGGGTTCTTTGCCAGCTTGCAACGATACGCTGAATTTCGAAAACATGATCCGGCAATCAAGATGATGATGGGCATCGGAAACCTGACCGAATTGACCGACGTTGATTCGGCGGGTGTCAACTTGATCCTGCTGGCGATCTGCGAAGAACTGCGCATCGAAAGCGTGCTGACGACTCAAGTCATCAACTGGGCACGATCCTCGGTTCGCGAATGTGATCACGCGCGGCGTTTGGTGCGTTACGCGGTTGGCATGCAAACACCACCCAAGCGAATCAGTGATGCACTGGTCATGCTGCGTGACCCAAAACTGCGACCGATGCCCAATGGCGCCTTGAAAGAACTGGCCACCACGATTCGCGATACAAACTATCGCATCTTTGCCGATGACGATTTGATCCACTTGGTGTCGTCGGGCCTGCATCTAAGCGACCGTGATGCATTTGCCATGTTCGATGCCTTGTTGAAATCACCTCGCGGTGATTCGATGGATCCGGGACATGCCTTTTACTTGGGCTATGAAATGGCCAAAGCCACGATCGCGATGCAATTGGGCAAGCAATACGAACAAGACCGCGCATTGAATTGGGGCATCCTGACGGTGGAAGAAGACGCCCACCGCATCGAGCGAACCGCACGGGGTCGCAAGGGATCGGATCGCAAGGGATCGGACGGCCAAGAATCCGATTGAAATGGCCGGCGGGCTGATCAACATCGGCGCATGACATGATGCATTTAGTGCCGAACCCTGGTCTGCACCAACGGCTGGCCGGCATCTGGTGCGATCGTCGTACGCCATGGTTCGCAAGCCCGACCGGGCGACTATCATGGTGCGGACAGGGATGCATCGCGGTCAGCCCCGACGCGGCAAATCGCCACCGATGATGACGGCCGGGAAAACGCGACAGCGTCGACGTTTGCGGGTCGCAAGGTCGGCTGATACTTTGGCGGCTGAAAGTCTGCTTTGACGATTCCATCCGGTCCTGCCTGCGGCACACCGGGACAACGGTCACACCGCCGGATGTGCCTGACGCGTCCCGGGACCATTCATTCCTGCGATCCAGCATTCCCACCCTCATTGACCGACATCTCGGCCGAATCCCACCGACGGGGATTTGACCGCCCATCGCGGAGCCCTCCTGCAAGTGTCATCCGATGCCCCGACCCCGACCGGTGATCCGTCCCGGTCGAATCCGACCACGGAACTGAGCCACGACGATGTTGAAAGTCTTCAGCGTCTACGCCAGCACCACCAGCAACTGAAAGACGAATTGGCCAAGGTCATCGTCGGCCAAAATCGTGTCATTGATCAGCTGTTGATCTGTCTGTTTGCTCGCGGCCATTCCTTGCTGATGGGGGTTCCGGGCTTGGCCAAGACCTTGCTGGTCAGCAAGCTGGCTGAAACGTTGTCGCTTCAGTTCAATCGCATCCAGTTCACGCCCGACTTGATGCCGATGGACATCACCGGCACCGACATTTTGCAAGACACCGCCGACGGCCGACGCGAGTTTCATTTCGTCCGCGGCCCGGTGTTCTCCAACATTGTTTTGGCGGACGAAATCAACCGCGCGCCACCTAAAACCCAAGCCGCGATGCTGGAAGCGATGCAAGAACGACGCATCACGGTGCTGGGCAAGTCTTACGGTCTGGACGAGCCGTTCCTGGTGCTGGCGACACAAAACCCGGTGGAACAAGAAGGCACGTATCCGTTGCCCGAAGCCCAGTTGGATCGCTTCATGTTTCTGATCGAATTGGGTTATCCATCCGAAGCGGAAGAAATCCAAATCGCCAGAACCACCACGGGCGATTCGATGCCCACGTTGGAACATATCCTGGACGGCAACCAGATCATCGAGTTTCAACATTTGGCACGTCGAATTCCGGTGCCCGATCATGTGTACCAATATGCGGTCGACTTGGTGCGTCGGACACGTCCCGGGGAACCCGAAGCATCGGATTGGCTTCGTCGCCTGGTGTCTTGGGGCGCCGGACCACGCGCCGTGCAGTACCTGATCCTGGGTGGCAAAACGCGTGCGGCATTGGAAGGCCAATACATGGTCCGCACCGAAGACGTTCAAGCCGTCGCACAGCCCGTGTTGACCCACCGTCTGATCACCACATTCGCGGCGCAAAGCGAAGGGGTCGACGCGAAACAGATTGTGCAACAACTGGTCGATGAAGTGGCCGAGGACCGAGCGGCGAAAGCATCCTAGCCGCCAACACCGACACGTACGATGCGACCTTGATGAAGCCACACCGCGATGATCCCGCAAGCACAACACCGCGATTTCCTAGACCCACAGATGCTGGTTCGACTGTCGTCGATCCCTTTGTATTCGCGGCAGGCAATGTTGGGAAATGTGTCCGGCATGCACGCCAGCCCGCACCGCGGTTCAAGCGTCGAATTTGCGGAATACCGCCGCTACGTTCCCGGCGATGATTTGCGGCGGTTGGATTGGCGTGCCTATGGACGTTCCGACCGGTTCTATGTCAAAGAATTCGAAGCGGACACGAATCTGCGGTGCCACTTGATTTTGGACACCAGCGGTTCCATGGGTTACGGTTCCACCGCGGCAACGAAGCTGTCCTTTGCCCGCCGCATCATTGCAACGCTGGCGCACCTTGCGATCCAACAGGGCGATGCGGCCGGATTGACCGGCATCGGTGAAACGATCACCGAAACGTTGCCGCCACGCCGCACCCCCAGTCATCTGAGGGTGATGTTCGATGTGTTGCAAAACATCCGACCCGGTGGCGGAACGCAATTGGTCCAGCGAATTCATGAATTCGCCGACACGACGCGGCAGCGCGCCTTGGTCGTGATCGTCAGCGACCTGTTCGTCGAACCGGCCGAATTGCGTCGGGCGATCGACCACCTGCGGTTTTGCAAACATGATGTCGCGGCGTTCCACTTGATCGATCGTGAAGAAATCGACTTTACGTTTTCTCGGCCGACACGCTTTGTCGACATGGAAAGCGACGAATACGTTTTTGCCGACCCGAACGACATCGCACCACAATATCATCGTGCGATGACCGAATACTTGACCAGCATTCGCCAAATGATGTTGGAAAGCGCCGTCGATTATCACCGGGTGATCACGGACCAGGATGTGGAAATCGTATTGCGTCGATTTCTGGTCGGCCGGGCCGGCGGTCGCCAAGCGGTCGCCGAAACGTCCCCCATTGATTCTTCATCGGTCGGCGGTGTGGGATGACGTTTCTGCAGCCCTGGATGCTGTGGGCACTGCCGCTGGTTGCTTTGCCCATCATCATTCATTTGATCAATCAACGCCGGTTTCAGACGACACCTTGGGCGGCGATGTCGTTTTTGCTGGCCGCCAACCGCATGTCGCGGGGCTATGCCAAGCTACGTCGCTACTTGATCTTGGCCGCTCGCACGTTGGTGGTGGCCGGTCTGATCTTCGCCGTGGCTCGACCGCTAAGCAGTGGTTGGCTGGGCACAACGATCGGCAGCCGTGTTGATACAACACTGATCTTGTTGGACCGTTCACCCAGCATGGGCCAGATCACGCCGGGTGGACGCACCAAGCTGGAAACGCTGACACGCCGCTTGGTCGAATCGTTGAACACCATTCGATCGGATCGCTATGTGTGGATCGATACCAACCAAGACCAAATCTTGGAACTGGAGAATCCCGAACAGTTGATCGAGTTGTCGGCAGCCGACACGGATGCGGCGACCACCGACACGGCCGACCTTCTGGAAACCGCGGCCAAGTACATCCGCGAAAACCAACCGGGCAGTGTGGATTGTTGGATCGTGTCGGACTTGCGACGCAGCGATTGGAACGTCGACAGCGGACGTTGGAATGCGATCAATCGGTCGTTGCGGCAGATCAGCCAACCGGTTCGATTCCATCTGTTGACCGATGCCGCATCCGCACCGGACAACCGCAGTCTTCGCGTCCAGTCGGCCACCGTCGCATCAGCAGCAAACGGGTCCGACCCAGCGGAAGCTTCCGGTGCCGGTGAATTGCGTCTGTCCTTCACGATCCGGCAAGTGGGCGTGTCAAACAATGAATCCGCTCGTCGCGAATTGCCCATCGAACTGGACCTGAACGGTGCACGCAGCAAATTCAACGTTCGACAGACCGGCGACTTGACCGAAATCAACCAGTGGGCCGTGCCACTGGATGCGGGACAACGAACCGGTTGGGGAAAGCTGTCCATTCCCGCAGACACGAATGCGGCCGACGATGAGTATTACTTTGTCTACGGCAGCCCGGTGATTCGAAAGACGATTGTGGTGACCGAGGATGCCGTTGATGGGGACACCGAGACGGCACGACCTCTGATGCTTGCCGCGGGCATTTCCACCACCCCGGAGATCCGCTGCGAATCGGTCGCGATGACACCAAACGACTTGGCGAAGGCCGATCTGGATGATGTCGCATTGGTCCTGTGGACCGGGCCGCTGCCGCCGAAAAGCACACAAGCTTTGTTGGATCCTTTTTTGCGCCGCGGCGGACGCCTGATCTGCTTTGCCCCAGATTCCGGTGGCGATGAAGATCTGGGTATCTCCTGGGCGGGGCTCTCTTGGGGCGAAGCCTTACGACATGAAAGCGACGTCCAGATCGGTCGCTGGATCGGGGACCACGATCTTCTGTCAGGCGTCCGCAGCGGTGCGTCATTGCCGGTGGGTGACCTAAAAATCCGCTGGCATCGCCCCGTGTTGGGCGATCAAATCGGCCTGGCGCACCTGCCCGACGGCACCCCGATCATTGCCCGATCGATCGCCGATACCCCCGGCGTGTATTTCATCGGTACGGCAGTGGCCGGGGACCAGTCTTCGCTGGCTCGTGACGGGGTGGTTTTGTATGCGTTGATTCAACGCGCGTTGGCCGATGGAGCCGACACCTTGGGGCTGACGCAACAATTGACCGCGGGACAAAACCAGTCGGGTACCGACACCTGGCAGCGTTTGACCGGCCCGAATGTGGGTCGGTCGACGACCTATTCGTTGCACCGGGGCGTCTATCAAGATGATGACCGATTCATCGCAATCAATCGCGGCGAATCCGAAGACATCGAAGCGACCGTGTCCAACGATCAACTGGATCACATCTTCGCGGGTCTTCGGTACGACCGGATTGAAAACGTGGGCGGGTCGACCGACAGCTTGATCCAGGAAGTTTGGCGAACGTTCCTGGTGTTGATGATGATCGCTTTTGCGGCGGAGGCTTTGTTATGCCTGCCTCGAATCCGCCGGACGTCGGCCCCACCCTCGGGCGGACGTGTCACCGGTGGACCGAGTCGCGGCCCAGGCAGTGATCCCAAAGGGGCGACGGCATGATCGAAACCCTTTTGATCGCTCAATCACGATCCAGCTTGACCTTTTTGCCCAGCAATTTCTCCGTATTGCTGTCCGTCATTTTGATTGCCGTTACTGCGTGGGCCAGTTTCGTGTCATGGCGACGCAGCCGTTTCGCGATCGGCGTGGGCGTTTTGGAAACGCTGCGTCTGTTGATCATGTTGTTGATCGCAGTACTGTTGAACCAGCCCGAGTGGGAAAGCCAGTATCAACCGGAAACTGAACCGACCATCGCCGTGCTGTGGGACAATTCGCCCAGCATGCGAACCCAGGACGTCGATTCGGCTTCAGTGGATGCCCAGCGTCAAACACGGCAAAGAGCGATCGAAGGCCTGAAGGACGAAACCGTTTGGCAAAGTGTCGGCGATGATCGCAAAGTCGTCATGGCCCCCATCGGACAACCTGATCGTGGCACCAATCTGAACGGCCCGATACAGAAGGCTGCATCGGAGATAAGCGAACTGTTGGGCGTTGTAGTGATCAGCGACGGGGACTGGAACGAAGGCGCATCGCCCGCTGACGGGGCCCTGCAGTTGCGAATGCAAAATGTCCCGGTGTACGGCGTCAAAGTGGGCAGCCCACAAAAATTGCCCGACCTGGAATTGGTCAACTTGGACGTGCCGACGTTTGCAACGCTGGGAAAAACCGTCCGAATTCCATTCACGATCCAAAGCTCGTTGCCCCGCAAGGTCGCCGCCACGGTCAGCCTGAAATCATCCGATGGTGAAACGATGGACCGATCGGTGGAGATCGAACCGATGTCCAAGACGGCCGACGCGTTTTTATGGAAACCAGACGAAGTCGGCGACTACGAAATCACGGTCAGCTTGCCTGACCACCCGGACGACGAAATCAAATCCAACAACCAGCGCACATCACCGATCGCCATCCGCCGCGAGCGACTGCGTGTGCTGGTGATCGAGTCGATTCCACGATGGGAATACCGTTACCTTCGAAACGCGCTGTCGCGTGATCCGGGAATCGATGTCGCTTGCTTGTTGTTCCATCCCAACTTGGAATCCACCGGCGGTGGTTCGACCGATTACATCAAATCGTTTCCGGAAACCATTGAGGAACTGTCGCCATTTGACGTGGTCTTCCTAGGCGACGTTGGCATTGGCGAAGACCAACTGACCCGAGAACAGACGAATCTACTGAAAGGTCTGGTTCAATTCCAAGCCAGCGGCCTGGTGCTGATGCCGGGTTGGCAGGGAAACCAATTCGATTTGTTAGACACCGACCTAAATCAACTGTATCCGGTCGATTTGGATTCACTGCAACCGGAAGGCTGGGGCGCGGCCGATGCGGGACATTTTCAACTGTCCGAAGCGGGTCGCCGCAGCCTGTTGACCAAATTGGCCGACACCCAAGAGGAAAACGCACAAGTCTGGGAAGGCTTGCCCGGTTTCCAGTGGTTCGCGCCGGTGGTTCGCAGCCGACCGGGCACCGAAACACTGGCGGTTCATGGCGAAGTCAGCAATCAATACGGTCGTCTGCCGTTATTGGTCACGCGAACGTTTGGTGCCGGCAAAGTCTTGTTCATGGGGACCGACGGCGCCTGGCGTTGGCGGAAAGGCGTCGAAGACAAATACCACTATCGATTCTGGGGACAAGTCGTTCGTTGGATGGCGTATCAACGAAACATGGCACGCGGCGATTCCATGCGTTTTTATTACTCGCCCGACCAGCCGTCGCGACGCCAAACCATGTCGCTGACCGCTCATGTGATTTCCGAAAGCGGCGAACCGCTTGAAAATGGAAACGTTGTCGCTCGCATTGAATCGCCGACCGGCACGGTAGAAACGGTTCGCTTGACAGCCCAGGGCGATCAATGGGGCGTTTATCGCGGCACGTTCGTTCCCGAAGATCCGGGGCGTCACGAAGTGATGGTGACATCGCCCGAGTCCCCGTCAGATCTACAGACCAACTTTTTCGTCCAGGGCCAAGTGGTGGAAACGATCGGGCAACCAGCCCGCCCCGAAGTGTTGGACGAATTGGCAACCTTGACCGGCGGATTGTCGGTCCGCGTGGACCAGGTCGACCAAATCTTGGATCGATTGGCCGATCTGCCGCTACCACCACCGGAGATCCGACGGGTCCAATTGTGGTGCCATCCAGTGACGATGGCCATTTTGTTGTTCGCCTTGGCGTTGTTCTGGGTCGGTCGAAAAATCGTCGGACTGATTTAGGAACGTCCCCTGATTTTTTGCGACCCATTGGGGTGGGGTCGCCTAGAATGATTCACTGTTGAATGATCCCTCATTCGCCCCTGCCGAAACCATCCGCCCGCCTGCCGTTGTGAACCGGAGTCTGTCTGAGTGTCCGACAGCATCGCCCCCCAGCCCGACGTCCAACTGCCCGATACGCTGAAGCGGTCGATGACGGTGTTTCGACGCCGATTGTGGACCCTGAAATTGTGGGAAGCGTTGGCCTTGGCGGTGGCGGGCGTACTGTTTGGATTCTTTTTGGTGTTCATCGTCGACCGTTTCGTCGACACACCGGCATGGATCCGCACGCTGATTCTGATCGGTTCCCTAGCGGTGCTGATGGTGGTGCCCTGGGCAATTTATCACTGGATCGTTCGACGTCGGACGCTTCATCAAGTCGCCGAATTACTGACCACCACCCGCCCGGCCATCGGCGATCGATTGATGGGCGTCATCGAGCTTGCAGACAACGCGGACGAACAGGGCCGATCGCCACGTTTGGTGCGTGCCGCGATCGATCAGGTCAGTGACGATGTGGACCATGCCGACTTGCGGCATGCGATCCCACACCCGATGCACGGTCAGCGATCGCTGACCGCCGCCATCATGCTGATCGGCTTGGGGTGTTTGACAGGGATTTCCGCCGCTGCAACCGGCAACGCTTGGTCTCGATACCTGACGCCTTGGTCGGACGTGTCTCGATTCACGTTCACCCAAATCGAACCTTTGCCGGATCAGATGATCGTCGCTCACGGCGAAGCGTTTGATTTTGATGTGGCATTGGCGGGTTCCACCGAAAGTCGACCAGAGATTGCCACAGCACGATTGGCCGATGGACAACAATCGGCATCGATTGACGACGAAGGCTATCACTTTCATTTACCCGGACGTTACCAGGAAGGCGCGTTGGAACTGTCGGCCGGCGATTATCGCGGCACCACCAAACTGGTTCCCGTCACACGTCCGGAATTGGCCGATATCGAAGCGACCATCCACTTGCCGGCCTATCTTCAGCGCGATGAACCGATCATTCAAACGCTTCGTGGCGGATCCCTGTCCGTCGTCCGCGGCAGCCAGGTCGAACTGCTGGTCAACACATCGCGTGATTTGCGATCGGCCGAAATCAACGACTCTCCCGCCGATGTATCGGGGCATGCGTTTGAAGTGCCGCCACAATCGGTCCAATCGCCATCACGCTTGACGCTTTCCTGGCGTGACGTCCACAACCTGCAGCCTGCCCAGCCGTTCGAACTGCAATTAAGTGATGTCAATGATGCCGCACCGACGGTCACCGCCGACGGTCTGCCAAGACATCAAGTGTTGCTGGATTCCGAAACCATCGCCTACACCGCATACGGTCGTGATGACTTCGGCATCCGACGTATCGGCCTTCTTTGGCACCACGTCGATGACGAAGGCAATTTGATCGACGGTGGCGAAAAAGTCATCGCGGCCGGTCGACCAGACGCGGACTTGCTGGAAGCAACAGGGACATTTACTGCCAAAGATCTGGAACGACGTTTCGACCGCGTCGCCGTTCAGTTGTACGTCGAAGACTACTTGCCAAACCGTGAACGCGTTCTGGGGCCGATCAGTGTGTTCGATGTGCTGACGGCCGACGAACACGCCATCTGGATCGCCAATCAATTGGCACGATGGCAACGTCAATCATTGGATGTTCGCGATCGCGAATTGAAACTGTACCAAAAGAACAGTGAACTTCGCCGCTTGTCAAAAGAGCAACTCAATGCACCGGAGACTCGGCGTCAGCTGCAAGCTCAGGCCCGTGCCGAACGTGCCAACGGGCATCGTTTAAATCGGCTGGTCGGCGAGGGCGAATCGCTGTTGGCCCAGGCTATGCGTAATCCGGAAATCGGCGTGGGGCACATGGAATCCTGGGCCGAAATGATGCAAGTCCTCAAAGACATCTCGGGCAACCGCATGCCTAGTGTCGCCGATCTGTTGCGCAAAGCGGGTGAATCCGAATCACTGGCACGCAGCGATGCGGCAAGAAAACGTTTGACTGCTGGCAAAAACCGTGTCAATCAAACCGGCAAATCAGAATCAGACCAGGAGGACGAAGGCGAATCGCCCGCAAAAGCACCCGGCGTCACCGATGTCGAATCGACTCAGTTGGATCTGAGCGAGCAAAAGCAACCTAAATCGGGCCCCCAAAAAGCGTCTTCGGGCCGTCTGTCACTGCCCACCACTCGTCTGGCCGGCAACGCCGTTTCCGATCAAGAGCCGCCGGAATCCGAGCCTCAGGAAAATGAGATCGACGAAGCGGTCACCGAACAGGACGACCTGCTGGCCGAATTTGAAAAGGTGGTCGGCGAACTGGACAAACTGATGGCCAACATGGAAGGCAGCACGCTGGTCAAACGCTTGAAAGCTGCATCGCGAAAACAAGATGCCGTCGCGGATCAGTTGACGTCGGTTTCGCAGTCCACCTTTGGACGCGATGCATCCGAGGTTGCCGAGGCCGGTGCAACCCTATCGGAGGTGTCCGAAAAGCTGACCGGATACCGGACCGACGTTTCGTACATCATGGATGACATGGACGCCTACTATGAACGCAGCCGCTACGTCCAGTTCAAGACGGTCCTGGATGAAATGCGCAGCGAAGATGTCACCGGTGCACTCGGTCAATTGTCCAACGACGTGGTCGACCAGAGCGGAATTTCCGTCGCCATGGCCGAATACTGGAGCGACACGCTGGACCGGTGGGCGGAAGACTTGGTCGAACCCAGCATTTCGGGATCGTGTCCGGGCGGAAAATCACAGAAAAGCTTGCCCCCGTCAATCGTGCTGGAGGTTCTGCAGATATTGGAAGCCGAAGTCAAGCTGCGAGAATCCACGCGCGAGGCCCAACAAGCACGCCCTGATCTGGACGCCGATGACTATCGCCAACGTGCCACCAACTTGGCGGTGGAACAGGCGGACCTCAGAAACCGGACCGACCTGGTTTCGCAACGCATCAACGAATTGCCCGACGCCGGCGAGCACTTCGTCAAGGAGCTGAAAAAGTTGACCTCGGTGTCGATCGTGATGACCGAAGCGGTGGGAATTTTGGCGACTCCTGAAACGGGCAGCGAGGCGATTGCAGCGGAAACCGAAGTGATCGAACTGCTGTTGGAAACCAAACGCATGTGCCAGGGCGGCGGTGGCGGAGGCGGCGGTGCCAATCCGGGTGGCGGCGGTGGAGGTGATACCGATGTGGCGGCATTGGCATTGGTCGGCGCCGGTTTGAATGCCAACGAAGTCCGCGAAGCGACACGGACCGAAACCAACACCGGAAATTCCGGCACACCGTTGCCGGAGGAATTTCGATCGGGCCTGGATCAGTATTTCCATCAAATCCAACAGTGGAATGCGTCGCCATGAATGCAAACCAGTCGCGATTACGACGTGACGGCATTGCGTGCGCGCGGATCATCGGTTGGATCTATCTGTTGCATGTCTGGACCTTTTCCTCGGCTGTCGCCGATGATCCGCTAAGCGAAACGCTGTCGGCGATCGGAAACGTTGCACAACGTTTGCTATCGACCGAACCCGACTGGACACGGCCGCAGTACTATCAGTTCGACGGCGATCCTGACCTGAACAACGATGCCAAACCGGTGGTCCAGGCCACCGTCCAGCGTGAATTGGAATTGATCGACCGGCACTTTGAATTGACGCCCGAACAGCGTCTGGCGATCGCGGCACGCGGCGTGACTGTGACCAGCAAAGTATCGGATTGGGTCATGAAATCAGACGGAGAGTTTGAATCCACGGCGATGCCGCCGGTGCTGTCGATCATTCATCAGTGGATTCAACCAGCACTCGTCGAAACATTGTCGGCTCAACAGTTGGAGCGCTGGGAAGTCATCCTGCAGAAACGCCAAGATCGGTGGCGTCGTGCGAATGCCGCCGTTTTGGTGGATGCCATTGATGAAGTGGTTCCGCTGCGTACCGACCAACTTGAACCATTGCACCAAGTCTTCATCGACTACGAAAAGGCCAATGGCGATCGTCACGACGGCGTATTACTGTCGCCGTCATATGGAGAGGACGCTCCTTTGGTTCGAACCAATACGGTGCGGCGTCTGTTGGATTCACGCCAGCGCCAGCTATTGGATCGCCGGCGGCCATCGGATTTTTCCAACGGCCTGCGTTTTGCGGCCGGGCTTGATTGCGCCATCACCGATGCGTCGCCCCTGGTCAGTGCCGATATTGAGCAACTTTGGCAGTCGGCAATCAAATTTCGACGCGCCAAACGCAACGAACATTCGCAGGATGAAGTTCAGCCCGTCGCAGCCACCGGTGAAATCGGACTCTCGGGCGATTCCGTCGACGTCGTGGTGATCGAAAACGCTGTCGAAGCAGACGTCGTCGAGGCCCCAGCAAACGTTGTGGAAATGAAAGCCGTCGAGGAACTGGAAGTCCAATTGGAAAGGGTTGCAGACGTCGACGTGGAAGTGGTGATCGACGAAGCTGACGTCGTTGTCGCCGCGCAAGATTTTCTTTCGTTCACACCAACCGAGATTAATACGGATGCGTTGGACCAGCTTCTGATCAACAACGTCAATCGCATGTCCGAGGTGAAAGACATTTTGCAAAAACGTTTGGAAGCCAGGCTGGAAGTCGTCGTCGCTGCGACTGGCTTGCCCGTGCCCCTTCAGGAAAAACTGCGTTTGGGTGGGATGGCCGACATCCAAAGCTTGCTGAATGACTACGCCCGGTTCAAACGTCGCCTTCGCGGCCCCGACGCCAAAACCACCACGCTTGCCGAAGCCCGCCATCAGACCTTGGAATACCGCCATCAAATCGGGCAGGGGTTGCACGGGAAAGGTTCTACATTCCAAAAGCTGTGGCGGTCAGTACCCGGCGAGTATCGATCCCGATGGTCGGCGTCGCAGCGGCAACGCGCCGCGATCAAACGTCAATTCGCCTGCGATGTGTGGCTGGCCAACTTCAGCTATCGAGTCGCATTGACCGATCAGCAACACCACCAGCTGCGGGAACACTTGCACAAATTGGACTTGCCCGACACGACCGATCAAACGCTTGCACAACGGCTTCACCACCTGAGTCAGGCGGTCGTTTCGATGGACACCCAAACGTTGAAGGGTACGTTCAGCGATTCGGACCTTGAACGCATGGTCGCCCACGCTGAGTCCGACCATCCTTAGCTAACTCGCATTGAATTTGAACGCCCGAATGGTCACATCCAAAACGTTTCGATCCTGCGTCTGCGGCATTGTTTGCTGGATGCTGCTTGCTGTGACCGCGGAATGTGGTGCTCAAGTGCTGGAGATTCGCACCGGCGAAGCAGTGCCACGCGAAGTTCGTGAAATGTACGACGCGGGCTTGCAGTACCTGATCGATTCTCAAGACCAACAGGGCAGTTGGAACAGCAGTTATCGCGGGGCCGGTGTCGACGGCATGGCGGTCATGTGTTTCCTTGCGTCGGGCGAAGATCCGAATTTCGGCGCTTATGCGGTTCCTATGCGTAAGACGTTGCGAAACATGTTGCGTCAACAAAGCCGGCGAACAGGTTTCTTTGGCGGCAGTATGTATCACCACGGCTTTGCCATGCTGGCGGTTGCCGAAGCCTACGGGACGGTCGACGATCGGAATCTGTGGCCGGGGGAATCCGAATCCGAGCAGATCACTTTGGCCGAATCGCTGGAACTGGCGGTGCGTTGTGCCGTCACGTCACAAAAGAAAAACAGCTATGGGGCGTGGCGATACAACCCCAGCGGAAACGATGCGGACACCTCCGTGTCGGGCAGCGTCTTGGTGGGACTGTTGGCCGCGCGTAATGCCGGCATTGAAGTCCCTGACGAAGCCATTGATCGTGCGATCAAGTATTTCGTCAGCATGACATCCCCCTCCGGCCAAGTCGCTTATGCCGGCGGCATGGGTGGCTTTGACGAATCCATGGCACGCATTTCCATTGCCGCTTTGGTCTATGCCGTCGCCCGTCGAAAAGACCTGCCGCAATACAAACAAACGCTGGAATACCTCAAAAGTCGGTTAGTCAGTGGCGGACGTGCGGGATTGGGTTCCGTCGAATACCAGAATTACTACCAGGCTCAGGCGTTGTTCCAAGGCGACGAAGAGAGTTGGAAGAAGTGGAACCAAAAGCTGATCGACACGTTAAAGACTCGCCAACAACCCGATGGAAGCTTTGACGGCAGTTATGGAAAGTCGGTCAGCACTTGCCTGTCATTATTGGCATTGGCGTTGAATTACCGCTTTCTGCCGATTTACGAACGTTAGAGCCAATCGCCATTCACCTTGATCAATCTTCCCCGACCACCGGCAAGAATCCAGGATTCGACACGGCCGGTCCTATACATCGCATGACCAGATTCAGCTGCTACCGCCCCCCCTTGCTGACCGTGTTGTCGATCGCGGTCGCGTTATCGTCATCACATCGCACACCGATGTTCGCCGATGGAATTTTGACGCTTTCGGATCATCAATCAATTGTCGGGCAGGTGGCGGATGTCCGGATACCGGCGCCGGACGGTCCGATCCTTGGCTGGCAAGGCGTCGGCTTTAACGATCCCTTCGTGTTTCCAATTGATCACGTCAAGAAATTGGAATTCCAGGACGCCAACGAAATCAACCAACAACAGGCCACGTTTGCCGTGGAGCTGTACCAGGGCGATTTGCTGACGTGCGACTTGCTTTCGATCGACGCGGACCAATTGGTGCTGAAAGAACCGGATTTGGGAAAACTTCAGATCCCACTGGATGCCGTGCACCGTCTGTATCGTGTCGCCGATAATCCGACGCTGGTGTTCGCGCACTTGGCCGGACTGCAAGATTGGTCGGGCAACCACTGGAACAACGAGGGCTGGTTCGAAGAGGGCATCGCATTGGGGTCCGACCGCGCCGATGCAGTGTTGATGGGTGACCTGGGAGTGCCGAATCGCGCCATCATCGAACTGGAACTTTCCTGGAAAGGTGCCCCCAACTTTCACGTCTCGCTCGGCTGTGACCCCACGCAATCACCTGAGGTTTCCTCGGGCTGGGCGATCACCAGCATCGGACGCACGCTGGCGGTCTTTCGCGAACGGCAACACTCCGCCGACTTGGACATTCTGACCACGCTGGAAGACGATTCATCGATTCGCTTGATCGCTTTTCTGGACCAGGACGCTGACACGATCACCGTCTATCATTCCGATGGTTCGCTGGCCGGTCAGCTCGCTGCGGAACCGAAAGACGATGAAGCGACCGAGCCGTCCGACGATTTGCCGCGAGTCCGCATCGCAAACGGCACCGGCATTTCCGTCACCAATCGGGAAGGCACAACCTATCTGCGACGGCTGCGGGTGGCGAAATGGATCGGCGACGCCGGCCCACAGTCCGATACAGACGACGCGGTGATCAGCGTCGTGACGATTGATGGCAAGGTCGTGACGGGCCGAACCGCAGAATTGACATCGGACGGTGAAAGTTTGGTCATGGCTGCGGATCAGCAGCAGGAATCCATTGCAATGAAACAGATCGCCGGAATCAATTTCCCGCGACCATCCGATATCGAATCGGCTGACGATGCGATTCAGCAAAAAGACATCGCAACCCTTTTGCTTGGTGACGGCGGACGCTTGCTTGGCCGCGTCCAGAAAGTCACACCAACGCACATTCAGATTCGCCACGCCGCGACCGGTCACCTCGGGAAACTGCCCCGACGACGCGTGCGTCTAATCCATTGGCGTGAACATCCTTGGCAGACGATCGAGGATGACTTGTCGGTCTTGCAACAGGATGACCACCGAACCTTGGGGCGACTGACTGCCGCGATCAACGCCGCCGCTGATGGGGATGATGGGGAACGCCGCAGCGGCTTGGCCACTCTGGCATGGCAGGCACGCGGCAGCCAGACCGCCGCAAGTTTCGCTCCGTCGGTCAGCGGTGTGATTCGCAAACCATCAGCATCCGTTTCGACGGCACAAACGAACTCAGCGACACCGGATCCATCGGGACGGTCGCAAATCGAAGATGCTCGCAAACGACTAACCGAACTTCGGGAAAACCGTTCGCCTGATCCAGCCACCGCAACGACATCATCCGATCGTTCCATCAAGGATGCTCCGTCGAGCGGACCAGCGAAAGATGCGTTTACGCATCACGTCTATCTGGTGTCAGGAGACCATTTCAGCTGTGACGTCTTGGGGGTGGCCAAAGATGGTCTACAGATCCGCTCCGCCGAAAGTGGCGTGTCGATTTTGCCCGACAACCAGATCAAGGCCGTGCAATTTGATCTGAAGACAAAGATCCCGAATCTGGAACAAGCCAAACGCCAACGATTATTGACGCTGCCACGATCTCAGCACGACTCGCCGCCAACGCATTTGCTGATCGCGGCCAACGGCGACATGATGCGATGCCAAATGGTTTCGATCGACGAAGACGCCGTCGCGGTCACGGCACGGATGCATGAGTTGTCCGTTCCCCGAAACCGAATCACACAAATCATCTGGTTGCATCCGGAAGATTTGTTGGCGTCAAAGGAAAACAAGGATTCACCAACCCCGTCCGATTCCCCCGATGACCGGAATCCCGAGACTAGGTTTGACGATCACATCCAAGCGGTTTTTCGCAACGGGAATGACCGGCTGACCTTTGTGCCCGCGGGCCTGGACGACCCAACATTAGTGGGTCGTCACGGTGTTTTTGGAGATTGCCAGGTTGACTTGAATCAACTGGAACGGCTGGTTTTGGGACGTGCAATCGGGCAAGCCTCCGGTCCCGCCGCCTATGGTTCCTGGGTCATGAAGCTTGCGAAAGAACCGGTTGTCGCTGCCGCGATGCGTGGCGAATTGACGGTGCCGCCACACCCGTTGAACGGCCAAAAGGCCCCTGAAATCAATCTGCCCTTGGTCGAAGGCGGTCGATTTCGGTTGTCAGAATATCGCGGCGAAATCGTTCTGGTCGACTTTTGGGCATCCTGGTGCGCCCCCTGCATGCAGACGATGCCAAAGGTTGATGAAGTGGCCGCACAGTACGAGTCCGAACTGGTCCGCCTGATGACGATCAACGTTAGTGACGCTGACGCACAGATCCGAAGCAGCCTGCGACGGATGAACATTCAACCGGAAGTTGCGATGGACATCGATGGCATTGCAGCAGAACGTTACCAAGCCGATGCCATTCCACAGTTGGTAGTGATCGACCGGGAAGGCAACGTCGCCGGTGTGTTTGTGGGTGGCGGCGATTTCATGATCGCGCGGCTGAAATCGTTACTTGATTCGATGACGTCGCCCGAGGCCAATGTCGACTAGGGATTGTCTATCAATCGCTGTTTCCATTGAATTGGAGACGATGACGATAGCCCGCGACCGGCCGACGGACGACACTCACCACCGGGAACTCGCGGTCCTGCCCGCCCGGGCGACGTTTGCTAGACAGTGCCCAGAATGGGATTGCTTCTATCGACATCGATGCAATGTCATCAAGGCGAACGCGGTGCCGTACGGGCGATGGTAGTCGTACAGCGGGTAATCCCACCACGAACCATTCTTTTCCTGTCGGTCCAACATCAGTTTCGCCAAATATGGGGCGAAACGCTTCTGCTGTTTCGCCGGCAATTGCTCCAAAGCAAATGCGCCGTAGTAGTGCCCGAAGTAATAGAAGTATCCCGCGACCTGCATCCATGACTCATGAGGGATGGGACGTTTTCGTCCGATGTCCAGCCAGCCATTTCGCAAGTACAGTCGCGTCAGCCATTTCGATAAAACGTCATCGGTGACCTCCGGCTGATTCCACATTCGTAGCGCCACGTTGCAGCACTGGCTTCGTCCAAGACTCCCACCAGGACGATTGATCTCACGAGCCGGACGGTCTTTCAAGTACTCGCCGTACAGATACGAGAAATCAGGTTTCTGCTGACGCTGAAGCGCCGCGATCGCACGATCCACCATTCGATCTGGTGGTTTGACGCCGATTTCGTTTGCTTCGGCAAGGGCGACCAAAATCGCACCATTGACGAAACTGATCGAATCCGATGTCGGCTGATTCGCTTGATAGCGAAAGTCGTAGTAACCCCATCCACCGTCTACCGATTCGTATCTTTGCAAACGCTCGAATTGCTCGTTCAGCAATTTCACAATCCGTTGTTGCTTTTCCGCATCTCCATCGTGCCGCTGGTGCAATCGCACCAGGGCCTGGATCGCATAACAGTGTCCCCACACGTTGTAGATCGCATCACCGGTCGCCCGACGCAGATGGGAAATGTGCTCGAAAAGCCAATCTTCGGCTCGATCGATCGACGCTTGGGCCGCCTTGTCATCCTCAGGTGCTGTTTCCAACAACGCACTCAAGCACAACGAAGTCGTGCCAGCCCGAAACGCATGGTGGGCGCCCGGAACGGGAGCGAAAATGTTCAATCCTTTGGTTTTTGTCGCCGATCCCCACGAACCGTTGGGGTTCTGGTCTTCGATCAGAAAGGCGATCCCGCGTGCAAGCGACGCATCCACCTGACCCGAATCGATCGTCTCGATGCTCGGCAGCGACTGTGGGTCGGTCGCCGGAACGATTTCCTGCGCCGACGATTCACCGGTAGCGATGACGCCCATCCACTGCAAAACACAGCCGATCGTCACGCAGGCTAGCGAAAATCTCATTCGTCATCCTGCACTTGCTGTTCGATTTCGACTTCGCACGCCATCGTCGGACGAACACCGGACACCTTCCTCATCGGAACGGAAATCACGCAGTCGAATTTCCCGGGAACGTAAGGCACTTCGGCAACCTCACGCACCTTTGCGGCAAAACTGACGTCAGGCATCGCTTTGGCGGTCAGCGTCACCGGCTTGCCAGGCTCTATCAATGCCCGGTGCTGTTCGGGAAGATCGACACGCACCTGCAGTTTGGCCGGATCGGCGATGGTCGCAATCACCGTTCGATTTGCCAGCTTGCTGCCGGGCGACCACGAAACCGGTTTGTCAGACAGTTTGCCCCGATTGAGCTTGCCGTGCAAAACGATTCCGTCGTGCGGTGCCTTTAGAACCACGTCCTTGCGTTCTTCACGCATCTGTTCATAGTCGCGCAGCGTTTCTTCGACGTCCTCTCGCTTTCTTTCCATCTCCAGTTCGCGTTTGCGTTGGGCGATGTCCAAATCGTGCATCGCCTTGTCGTACCGCATCAACGCCCGGTCCAGCGTTTCTTCTTGACTGGCTTCGCGGCGTGGGATCAACACGTCCAAAGAACGTCGGATGCGGATCTTGGAGTTCGTCAGACGGTGCATCGCCGATTCGTAAGTGAATTGGGCGCGACGCAAGACAATCTCCTCGGACTCCTCGGTCAGATCATCTTCCTCGTACATCTGTGTCAGTTGGTCGAGTTCTTCCTTCGCGCTCTCGACAGAAAACTCAGCGGACTTTAGATCCTGCTTCGCGTCGGCAATCTCGCGTTCCAACTGTGTCTTCATGAAATGGTCATAGTCGCTGCGGGCATTGTCTCGCGCCCGTTTGGCCGCGTCACGGTCAAGCTCCTGTGACTCAAGAAACTGTTCGTACGCAAACTCATCAGCTTCCATTTGCAGTTCGGCAAGTCGATATTCCGTTTCGGCTTTCTCTAGTTTTTCGTCCAACCCATCGGTATCGAACCAGATAACGGGAGCCCCGGCTTTGACGGTCGTTCCGTGCGGCAAAATCCGCAGCAGCTTGAATTCCGTCAGTTGCTCGTTGTCGACCATCAATTCCGACTGACGCACCGCTTGAAAGATCCCGTCCAGTTTGATCGGCGGTGACACCTCGGTGGCCGTCTTCGGGTCCGCCTTATTGTCAGATTGTTTTTCTTGTTCCGCCGGCGAATCTGCAAGCAGCGGTAATGCGGTTACCAACAACCACATGAATGAGAATGTTCGGAATTTCATGATGCGTAGCCGTCGATGGATCGAAAGGGTCAGGCGACCGATTCCACCCATGATCGCAAGCGATCGACCCCAAGTCCAGCAACTGCGACGAAAGCGGCATCCTTCATCGCCCCAAAACTCATAACGCACGAGATTTTTTTTGGCGTTCTCGGTACCAGACGGCGTCTGCGTTTTCCGAAGCAAAACCGTTTGTCGACACGCACTGTGTCTCATTCGGTAGCGGTTGGCTGACTTTCCAGGCCCACGCTATTGACTGTGATGACTTGGTACCGCCCGGGCGTTCCGCTGGGATCCAGGAATTCCATTTCAGGAGCGTCAAACGCAGGCGTGTCGTGATACGTGTTTCCTTGAAACAGTGGGCGTCCAAATTGACTTTTCGATTCCTCAGGAACACGGCCGATTCGGCTGCCGTCCTTCAAGATCACAAACGCCGCAATTCCCGATTCCAAGTCCGCTTCGGCTTGCCACCGCACTTGGTTACCTTCGGCCGAAACCATCTTCGGCTGCGGCGGCGGGGTCGTGTCGGCAACTTCACCCGTGCGAATGAACTCAGCCCATTTCAGTGCCAAGTCTTGATTGGGCAGCCAATTCGCGGTCGAAGGATTCTGAGGACGGATGGGTGAAAGCTGAGTCACGTCTTGATAATTCTCGTGCAACGGAACCAAGACTCCGCCGTTCAAGTCAACCGGTTTCAAATCGGCCGTCCCTGGCTTTCCCGGCAAACGCATTGCCAAACAGGCGTCAAAAAACGGGATCGCCAAATAGCGTGAATCTCGTGTCTCGTGTCCAGACTTCGGATCGGGTGTGAACGCGATCGGTGCGCCGCGTTGCCGATAGTCTTTGACCATCTCGTAGCAACCGCTGTAGGCAACGTTGAACCGCTGGTGATCACGCTCCTTAAACCCCGGGTTGGCAATCATCGGGATCCCCATGGCAGCGTTCGGAATCGATGGAGCTTCGATTTCACCAGACACCCAGCGACTGTGCGCCGTTCCCGATTGGAACCAGATCGCAACGATCCGCTGCGGATATTCCATCTGCATCAGACTGGCCCAGAAACCACCACCGGAATGTCCCCACAAACACCAGGGAACGCGTGCCAGTTCGGGATGTCGTGACTGATCGGCCAGTTGCTCGAGCGCGGCAACAAAGGCTTTTCCCGACCCCTGACGCGGATCGCACCACAATCGGCAATCCTGATCTTGGCTCTGGTGGTAGCGGGGACTGAGCAACGCGCAGTCCCATTTGCGTGCCAAGGCTTGCCAGTGTAAATCCGTCGCCGCCGTTTCCCCGCTTCGGCAAGCGCCTTCGCCGCATCCATGCTGATGCACAACGACGCCGCGCAACGTCGCGGTGTCATCCGGAATCCACAGATTAAAAGTGACACCGATTTGCAACTGCGACCCGTTGGCTGATGGGGGCACATGGACCGAAAAGGAATCTGCGAGCAGCGGGGTGACGCAAAAAAGCGCAAGCGAATAACCAAGCAACCGTATCGTCGGCATCATGTCAGTGGGCGGCAAAAAGGTGGGGCAACGTGGGGAGGGCGAGTGCGATTAGAATACACGGGCTAACGTTTCGACGTTGGATTCCCCGCACCGAGAACGGATGACTGATGAAAAACTTTCTCTCACTGATTACCGCGACACCAATTCGTGCCGCACTGCTTCCCGCCGCTCTATTTCTTTGTGCCGTACTGGTTGCCATGCCGGTCGCCAAGGCACAGGGTGCGGACGATCGTCCCAACATCGTCGTCGTCCTGTGCGACGATCTCGGCTATGGCGACCTTGAGTGCTACGGTCATCCGATCATCAAAACGCCAAACTTGAACGCCTTGGCCGATGGGGGTATTCGCTTTACCGACTTCTATTCGGCAGCGCCGGTTTGTTCACCTTCGCGTGTCGGCTTGCTGACCGGACGCAGCCCGAACCGAGCGGGAGTGTACGACTGGATTCCCCCATCGCAAAAGCCTCGGCCGGACGCACGCGAGCAGGTCCATCTGCAAAAGGGGGCAGTGACGATTCCCGCCTTGCTGAAACAGGCCGGGTATGCGACGTGCATGGCGGGTAAATGGCACTGCAACGGCAAGTTCAACCATCCGTCACAAGCTCAACCCGATGACTTTGGATTCGATCATTGGCTTGGCACTCAAAACAACGCATCGCCGTCACACCAGCAACCGGTCAACTTTGTTCGCAACGGTCAACCGATCGGCAAAGTCGACGAGTTCAGTTGCCAGTTTGTCGTTACCGAAGCACTGGATTGGCTTCAAGACACCGCAGACGACGAACAACCGTTTTTTCTGTACCTGCCGTTTCATGAACCACACGAACCAGTCGCATCTCCGCAGGAGTTGGTCCAACAGTACTTGCCGATGGCGAAGAACGAGGACCAAGCACAGTACTTTGCCAATGTCGCGAACGTCGACGCTGCCGTCGGGCGATTGGTAAAGGGATTGGAAGAATTGGGCCAGCGTGAAAACACGTTGATCATCTTTACCTCCGACAACGGCCCCGAAACACTCAAACGGTACCAACGTGCGAAACGTTCCTATGGAACCCCTGGACCGCTGCGGGGCATGAAATTGCACACCACGGATGCAGGATTTCGAGTCGCGGGGATCATGAATTGGCCGGCCAAGGTCGCCGCCGGACAAATCGTTTCCCAGCCTGTCTCGTCACTCGACTTCCTACCGACGTTCTGCTTGCTGGCCGGAAGCCAACCGCCCCAGGATCTTTCGCTTGATGGAACGGATTTCCGTCCGGCACTGCATGGGAACAAGATCGATCGCAAAAAGCCACTGGTTTGGTGCTACTACAACGCGATCAATGAATGTCGCGTAGCGATGCGATCGGGAAACTACAAAGTGCTGGCCAAGTTGAATGGTGGAAAAATACCGCTAATGCAAAACATCACCCAGAAAACTTATCCTTCGGTTCGTGATGCGGAACTGACCGACATCGAGATTTATGACGTGACCATCGACATCGGTGAGTCCGATAACTTGGCCGGCCAGGACGAAACGCTGACTCAAACCCTGAGCCAAAAGATTCGATCCGAATACAAAGCACTGGTTGAAGATTCCCATGTATGGACTGTTGCCCAGCAATAGCACAGGGGAACGGCTGGCCCGCGTTTGCAAACCCGTCGATCAGTCCAGTTTGTCCGAAAGCAGTTCGTCGGCTTTCGATTCGGCGACTTGCATGACTTCCGTGATGGTGACGGCTTGTCCGTTGCGTTGTGTGCTTTCGGCAGCCGCTTGCATGAAGGCGTACAACTGGATCGTTTCGGCCGGATCAATCGGCGGCTTTCGGGTGCGGAAAAACTTGGCAATCCGCAGCACCAGTGGCTTGTAACCACCGTACGGGCCGATCGGCCTGATCGCGTCGGATCCGAAAGCCGTTCCGCCATAGCTTTTCGTGCCTTCACGCATGCCATGAAACGTTCCGATGCGTCCCCCATCCCAAATCCCCACGGCCAACTCACGGCCATCGGTGGAGGTGTGGCTGACCGATTGGCACCCCGTTCCCATGCAAGTGAAAAGGATCTCGACGCCGTGGATCCCGTACCAAAACAGATCCGTGTGTGATGGTTCTGTCGACGCGGGACTGTAAGCGTTGCATCCCAGCACCTTGCCGATCTTTCCGCCACGGATCGCTTGGGCGCTGTCGGTGTAGCGCAACGATGAACTGGAAAACATCGGCACGCCGTAATGCTGCGCGGCACGGTAGATCGCGACGACCTCGGCCAGATTCGATGCAACCGGCTTGTCAATAAAAACCGGCTTTCCGGCTTTGAATACCTCAAGGGCTTGAGCAAGGTGAGGCTTTCCGTCGTTGGTTTCCAACAATACACAATCGACTTGCCCGAGCAGTTCCGGAATCGAATCGACCACGGTGACGCCGAGTTCCTGCACCGCTTCGGTGTACTTTGAGATGCGGCTGTAGCTGGACTCGATCGTACGACTGCCGTACGGATAGGCCGCCACAACACGACAGCCCATCATGTCGGGGTTCGCCGGAACCGCATTGAACTCTCGAGCGAACGCAGGAACATGGGATGTGTCCAAGCCGATGATTCCGACGCGAATGATGCCATTGGCTGGATTGGCACCGCTTTCTTGGCAAGTTGCGGTCGATCCCAGGAACCCGGACCAGCAAAAGAACAAAGCGATGATCAACCGTGCAAGTTGTTTTCGTTCCGGCATCAGACTTTCGGCTCCCAACCCCTGGCGTATTCGCGTGACCAATAGGATTCTGCTTCGGCATTCTGGACAAGATGCCCATTGCCTCCATTAGTCTTCAGCGTACCGCTGGTCCGATAGGCGATGTTGCCCAGGTGACAAAGCAGTGTGCTCTTGTGGGCTCCTTCGATATCCGAATTGGTTCGGCGATGCTCGCGAACGCCCATCAAAAAGTCTTCAAAGTGGTCTTGGTCACCGGCGGCACCGGACCCCGCGGCGACTTCCTGTCCTTTCATGTCGTATTGAACGTATCCACCACCACGAATCACGATCGAGCCTTCGGTGCCATGCAGGCTGATCCCAAATTGGGAATCATGCGGCCCGAGTGGCGACCACGATAAACCTTCCCAAGTGATCGATTTCTGATTTGGGAAATCGTACGTCACCATCATCGTGTCGGGCGTTTCTTGGTCATCATCGTGACGATACTTCCCACCACCTGCGGTCACTTGAATTGGATAGTCGACCTGCAACCCCCAACGCGCGACATCAATGGCGTGCACGCCGTTGTTGCCAAGTTCACCGTTTCCCCAGTGCCAATGCCAGTGCCAGTTGTAATGCACCACGTTGTCTTTGAACGGTCGCCTGGGTGCGGGGCCCTGCCAAAGCTCCCAGTCCAACCAAGCGGGCGGATCGGTTTGTTTGCCGATCCCGATCGACTGGCGACGATTGTTGTACCAAGTCCGCGAGTAAAGCGTTTTGCCGATGTCGCCTTGATGAACCTTTTGAATTGCTTCGATGATGCCGGGCCAAGATCGGCGTTGATTTCCCATTTGAACGATACGATCGTTCTTGCGAGCCGCGGCGATCGCAAGCTCGCCTTCGGCCGGTGTATGGCTGCAGGGCTTTTCAACATACACATGCTTTCCTGCGCCGCACGCCATAATCGTTGCGGGCGAATGCCAATGGTTCGGTGCGGCACAGATCAATGCGTCAACGGATGGATCGTCCAAAATCTGCCGGAAATCGCCAATCATTTTCGGCGTCAAAGATTGCTTCTCGCTGGCAATTTTGGCTGCCCGCTGCATAGCTCGTTCATCGACGTCGCATAAATAGGCCACGTCAACTTGTCCGCTGGCAAGCATGCCTTTCATGATTGCGGACCCACGACCGTTAAGCCCCATGATGCCGATCGTGATTCGTTCGTTCGGCGAGACATCATCGGCACGTGTCGGCCGGCCGATTGCGCAGGCAGTTGCGGCGGCGACCCCCGTTTTCAAAAAGAGTCTACGATCGCGTTGACAGTTGCGTTTCAGGTCCATCGTAAATCTTCGTCGTGAACTTGCGGTAAGGAAATGAATCGCCGGAGTGCATTGCAGGTCAGCCTGAGGTGAAGCCAACCGTCTTTCCCAGCTTACCCGTTCCTGGCGACAAGCATGCACCACGCTGGTCATGAGTTCCCATCTGGTACGGCTAGCGGGATGACCAGCGAAATCCATTGCAACATGATCAGACCGCGACCGTGTTGCGTGGAGAATTCCAGTCCGAGAACGACGGCGTTTCGCCACAGCTACACTGAATCGCACCGCGGCACGTTGATGTCGCGACCGTCACCAAAGGCCGGTGGTGCCGTCTTTGTCAGCCAGACAACCGTTTGTACGACTTCACCAGAAGACCCGCGGCGTGGCGGATCTCATCTTCCGTGTTTCCGCGTCCGATACCGAAGCGAACGCTGCGTCGTGCCTGAGATTCGCTGAGTCCAAGTGCGGTCAAGACATGACTGGGCGACGGATCGACGCTGCTGCATGCCGAACCACTGCTAAAAGCCACTTCGGGCGTTGCCGCCATCCAGGCTTCGCCTTCAATGTCGGCGACCATCACGTTCAGATTGCCGACTAAACGGCTATCCGTATCAAGCGATGGGCCATTGATTTTCAGTCCGTCAATTTGCTGTGACAGCGTTTGCCACAGTAGATCACGAAGCTCGCGAACCTCGGATTCGGCCTGCATCTCATCGCAGGCCAAACGCAGGGCGGTCGCCATCGCGATGACCGACGATGGATTCATGGTCCCGCCACGGCGGCCGCGTTGTTGCCCGCCGCCGACCTGAATGGGCCGGATCCGGACGCGTCGATTCCCGTTGCCAATGGTCAAAAAACCGACGCCCTTGGGGCCATAGAACTTGTGCGCCGATCCACTGATCAGATCAACATCATCCCGTCGTGCATGCACGGCAATGCGTCCGACGGCTTGCGTCGCATCGCTGTGCAGCAACGCACCGTGCTGGTGCACCAGACTTGCGATCGCTTGGATGTCCGGGATGGTGCCGATTTCGTTGTTGGCCCACATCACACTGACCAAAGCGGTGTCGTCATCCAGCTCCGATGCAAGCTGTTGTTGATCGACCAAGCCTTGATCGTCCACGCCGACAAAAGTCACGTCGAATCCGTCCGCTTGGATTTCTTTAGCCACGTCCAGCACCGACGGGTGCTCGGTCGTCACGGTGACCAATTTCCGCCGCTGTTGCCTGGGATGACACAACACGCCGCGAATCGCCAGCAGATTGCTTTCGGTGGCGCCGCTGGTGATCACCACGTTGTCGGCGGGCACATCCAAGTTGGCGGCCAAATCATCGATCGCCGCCTGTATCGCGTTGGCCGCAACGCGTCCGAATTCATGCGAAATGCTATGCGGATTGCCAAAATGGTCCGTCAACCAAGGCAACATCGCTTCGACAACACGGCGATCGCACGGCGTCGTGGCGTGATGGTCAAGGTAGATCATGATGACAGCAGCAACGCGATGATTTCGACAGCGGTGTTCAGCCGTAAAGCGCCGTCAGTGTCAACTGGCTCCACGTCTCCAGACGCTCGAACTGATTCCGCAGTTCGTCCAGCGGCACGAAACCGCCTTCGGCCAGATCATCTTCACGACTCTTCACCGAAGGCGATTGCAATACAAACCGGTGCACGATTCCCAAGTGCACTTTGCCGACATCATTGGATGGGTCGTAAAGCAAGCCTTCGCGAACGTCTTGGTAAGCCGTATCAATCTCGACTTCCTCATCCAGTTCACGTTGCATCCCGATCAAATAGGGATTGCCGTCACCCTGGGCGTCTTCGGCACTGATGTGTCCGCCAATACCGATACTGCGTTTGGCATGCAGCCGGGCTTCACCGGATCCGCCGCCCCGGGTGTAGGTGAAAACATGGACATTATCGTTGTCGTCGTTCCACTGCAAAACGACATAGGGAATCAGCTGCTTGAACGACGGGTCCGTTTCCATGTCGCCACGACGTCCAAAGGTCAGTTGGTCGCTTTGCAGGATCGGATCCAAAAAGCGATCAACGTCGCGTTGGAAACCGTCGATCGTGCCGATGGAATCAATGAACGATTCGGGGATGACCAGGATTTGTTCGTCTGCGGACATGCGGGAACGTCAGGGTGTCAAAGGTTTTAGAAGGTACCGTTGTCAGCGAGCTTGGTCACATTGGGCGTTCGGGCTCCATGGCAATCACCAACGTGTTGCTGCATCAAATCAACAGCATCGCATCGCCATAGCTGAAGAAGCGGTACTCGTTTTCGATGGCCTTGTGATAAGCTTCCATGATCAGTTCGCGTCCGGCAAAGGCACTGACCAAGACCAACAGGCTGCTTTTGGGCAGGTGAAAGTTGGTCATCAGCGCATCCACCGCGGCGAATTGGTAGGGCGGCTTGATGAACAAATCGGTGGTTCCCGTCCACGGTCGCAGCACGCCGTCATGGTGCGCCGCCGCACTTTCCAAAACACGAACCGACGTGGTGCCCACCGCGATTCGTCGGCCGCCCCCGGATTTTCGGTCGTTGATGGCGGTGCAGTTGGCGTCGTCCAAACGCCCCCATTCTTCGTGCATCTGGTGCTGGTCCAGCCGATCGGTGGCGATGGGACGGAACGTGCCGATACCCACGTGCAGAGTGACTTCGGCAATCGCCGTCTGCCCTTTGCGAATTTCATCCAACAAGCGATCGGTGAAGTGCAATCCTGCCGTCGGCGCTGCAACGCTGCCCGCATCGCTGGCGAAAACCGTCTGGTAGTTTTGGATGTCCGCGTCGACCATCTGGCCGTCGCGAATGTAAGGCGGCAGGGGAACCCGACCGAAGCGTTCCAACCACTGGACAGGCTGATCGAACGAGTCGTCTTCCCAATGCGAATCCGGCATTCGGGGCAACGCCAACAGATGTCCGCCTTCGGTCCGCGCGACGACTTCCAGCAGCATGCCGTCGCGACCGTCGCGGTCTTGGATCGTGATCGTTTCGCCGATTTGCAGCGTGCCCCGTGTCTTGGTCAACACTTCCCAGACACCGGACTGGCTGTCGCAACGCAGGAACAAACCCTGCCAACGTCCGCCGGTACGCGTGCGGTACCCGACCAATTTGGCCGGCACAACCTTGCTGTTGTTCAGCACCAAGACGTCTTCGGCCCGCAAGTGCTCGCGGATGTCACGGACGTGGCTGTGTTCGATTTGGCCGGTTTGGCGATCGACGATCATCAATCGTGAATCGCTGCGGACCTTCAGCGGTTCTTGGGCGATTCGTTCACGTGGCAGGGTGTAATCGTACGCATCGATTTCTTGTTCGACCTGTTCACTCATCAGCCGGTCGCCTCCGGTGGCGCCAACTTCAGGTGTTCGAACGCTTTGGCCGTGGCGATTCGACCACGGCGTGTGCGCACGATCAATTCGCTGCGTAACAAGAACGGTTCCACTTCGTCTTCCAACGTATCACTGCTGACATTCATGGTGTGGGCGATCGCTTCCAAACCGGCGGGTCCGCCGACGAAGACGCGGATCAGAGTTTCCAAGTAGTTGCGGTCTTGGCGATCCAGACCGAGCGGGTCGATCCCGATCATGTCCAAGGCCGCGGTGGTCAAGCCGGCGTCGACTTTGCCTTCGGCTTTGCTTTGGGCATAGTCGCGCACCCACAGCAAACGATTATTGGCCAGCCGGGGAGTGCTGCGACTGCGCGAGGCAACAATTTTTTCGCTCTGTGGATCGACGTCCAACCCCAGCTTCTTCGAGTTCAGCTGGACGATTTGACAAAGGTCCTGTTGGCTGTACCAGCCGAGGTGTTCGCGGATCTGGAACCGATCCCGCAACGGTGCACTTAACATCCCGGCTCGCGTGGTCGCACCAATCAAGGTGAACGGTTTGATTTCGTAGTTCAGCGTCCGCGCGTTCACGCCGTCGCCCAAGACGATGTCAATGCGATAGTCTTCCATCGCCGTGTACAGGTACTCTTCGACGCTCTTGGGAATCCGGTGGATCTCATCGATGAACAGCACCGAGCCTTCGGACACATTGGTCAGATAGGGCAGCAAGTCCTTCGGAGCTTTCAAGCCGGCGCCGTTGGCCATTTGGACGGTGGTGTCCATTTCGACCGGAATGACGGTTGCAAAGGTCGTCTTGCCCAATCCGGGCGGTCCGTCGAAAAGGATGTGCCCCAGTGGCTCGCCGCGTCGCTGGGCGGCATCGATGGCAATCTTCAAGCGTTCGATCACGTCCCGCTGGCCGACCATTTCGTCCATCCGTCGCGGCCGAAGACGCACGTCTTGGTCGGGTCGATCGGGCATGCCGTCGCCACCCACGCTCGCCGATCCCGGCGGAACTTCGGATCCGGATCCTGATCCGCGTAGGCCGCCGATCGGTTCGGGGTCGTCTTGTTGATAGATCGCTTCGCGTGCCACACCTGCCTCCCTGAATTACCTGCGTATCACTCTAGCGTTTCAGGTCAGATCGACCAACACGCAACCGAGGCAGGGGGGCACGGCGGACCGTGGACCTTGACGGCTTTTCCCGTCGGCGAATTCGGGCCGATTCAGCCTTGCAGGTGCCGAAGATACGCGGCAAGTTTTTTGGCGAAATCGGCGGTCGATCCGCCCACGATGCGTTCAAAATCAGCGATTCGTTCGTGTCGCTCATACGTCTTGAACGCGGGTCGGCCGGCGGTGTGGTTCAGGATCGACGCGAACTGTTGTGGTTCACGCTCGGCCAAGTAAAACATCATCGCCCATGCGATCGCATAGGCGTTGCCGATTGAAGGTTCGCCGTCAAACAATCGATCGTCGATGACCAGTCGCCTGAGGTCGCGTGCGAACGTGGTGTTGTCGAAACGCCCGTATGTCTTGGTCAGCTGATGCAAACTTTCGCGATTGATGCGGCTGCGTGAATCGCTGCCGGCGCGGACGTTGCCCATGGCGGCCGGTTCGAACAACTGACCGATCCCCTCGGTGACCCAACGAGGCGTGTCGTTGACTCGGCTGTGCACACCACTGTTGAAACCCGACTGGTGGGCAGCCTCGTGCCGCACGGTGGCAACAATCATCTGGATGTGTCCCGAATCATGCGTCATGACTCGATTGGTATTGTTCGAATAGATGCCCGCGACACGCGAGACGTCCAATCCCAGTCGGGCAAACTCGCGATACATCGAACGGCTGTCGGGGAAAACGACGGCCACCATCGGAAAACGCCCGCGTCGAACATGCACCCCGCGTTGGGTCATGTAGCGGACAAAAATCTGATGTGACTGTTCAAACAGGTCGGGCCACTTGCGACCACGGCCTTTGGGCTGCACCACCAGAAAGTGTTTTGTGGCGACAACTTCGAAACGGTCACCGAACTCTCGTCGCAATCGGTTGGCCAATTCGGCGCTGCCCAGCGGTTCGTATTCGCCCTTGGCTCGTCCCAAATACTCGTTCGAATCCCGCGGATCCAATGAATGCAGGGCTCCATCGCGACCAATGACCACCGATTCTTTTCCTATCCGAATCAGTTCCAAACCGGTCTGCAGGTGGCCATTCAAGTTGAACCGGATCAACGCGGGTGGCGTCGCCGACAGCGACATCGCGGGCAATACCAGCACCAAAGCCGCGAACATCAGAAGCTGAAACACACGCCGGAAGGAAACGCTGCCGCAGCATCGCCGAGCCTGAACGCGTTCAGTCGACGAAGACGGCTGGTCGGTCGGTTCAGGCATGTCAAATCGACTCTCGTCGCTCGGTACACAAGTTCATCACGGTCGCACAGCATCTGCACCAAAAACTTAGGTTAAGATCAATCTTCGCGTCCGCCGACGGAAATGTTTCCCCACGCCACACCACCACAGTCGAACACGATTGAGGCATCAGTCGGATCATGACGGTTTCATCGAATGTCAGGCCGGCCCGCTTTCGGCCGGTTACCAGAGTCGGTTGTGTGAATCGGATCGCCAGTTTGCTGATCGTTTTTGCAACGGTCGGTCCCCTATCGGCCCAGGATGACTATTCCAATCCGGACACGCTGCGCGACGACGTCTTGGAATGGATCGACGAATTGGACGCCGATGCGGCGGCGATTCGACAGGCGGCCGAGCGATCGCTGATCGAAGCCGGCGCGGAGACACTGTCTTGGTTGCCCGAACCCGATGACCCACGACTCTCGCCCGAGGCGGCGGATCGAATCCGGCGGATTGTGGAGGTCCTGCGAAAGCAGCAGGCGGCCCGCGAGGTGGCGGATATCCGGATCGACCTGGGGGATGTCAGCAACCTGGGCGAAGCACTGGAAGCGATCAGTCGCGACAGCGGCGTCGAATTCGAATGTAACAGCGACCGAACACAACCGGTGGATCCGGTCGCCACGCCGTTGACGTTCTGGCATGCGATCGATCTGGTTTTGGACCAAGCCGAATTGGACATCAATTTCTACGGCGGTGACCGCGAAACGCTGATGCTGACGCCGCGCGACGAGGATCGTCCCGACCGCGTGGGCGCCGCCGTTTACGCCGGTATCTATCGCATCGAACCGACGTCGGTAACGGCACGTCGGATCTTACGGCAACCCAGCTTGAGCGGACTGAACGTCAGCATGGAAATCGCCTGGGAACCGCGGATCACACCGATCGGATTGACCATTCCGGTCGACCAAATCGCGGTCACCCTGGATTCCGGTCAACGTCTGCAGTCGCAAGCCAGCAGCGAAACGATCGACGTCGCGACGGCCAGCGACATCGCGTTCAGTGAGTTTTATCTGCCGCTGGAATTGCCGGCCGCCAAAGCCAGCAAGATCCAGCGAATCGGTGGCGTCATCCAGGCCTTGCTTCCGGGACGACGTAAACGTTTCACCGTTCCCCTGGTCGGAACGCCTGATGCCGTGTCGATCGACGCGATGACGGTCAAGCGTTTGGACGTCCGCCCCAACGGGCCGCTTCACGAGGTCCGGCTTTCCATCACCATTGAGAACGCGGATCGGGCATTGGAGAGCCACCGCCAATGGCTGATGGACAACGAGATTTTCTTGGTCGCCCCAGACGACACGCGTGTCGACCACCTGGGGTTTCAGGTGTTCCGCCAAACAACCGAGGAACTGGGAATCGGATACTTGTTCGACGTCGGTGACGATCCGACCGGTTACCGGCTGAAATATCTGTCGCCGACCGCGGTCATCCGCAACGAAGTCCCGTTCGTCCTGCAAGACATCCCGTTGCCCTGATGATCGGGCAAAACGCCCCGGCAATCCGATATCGCCCGATCCGCCCGAAAATCAGCGCATAAAAAAACGTCCGAAACGTTGGGGCAAAACGCTTCGAACGCCGCAACGGGTGCAAGCACCTGTCACTGCTTCGAAATATACATTGGAAGCAATTTAGAATCGAGCTTGAGACGGGTTGATAATTGAACCCCCCCGAAGCCGAAACTCGCGAATCAATCAGCCGGCGGCGGGACTTGGTGGGTCGCGGCGACTGTATGGAGTCCCATTCATCCCGACAGCGGTGCTCCCGAAACAGCCGTCCGAAACAGCCGCCCGATCAATTGGCCAGGATCATCCGGGCGACGTTGATGTAGATGACGATCCCCATGATGTCGACGATCCCGGCGACAAACGGATTGCTCATCAATGCGGGGTCCAACCCCAGCCGCTTGAACACCAGCGGCAACGTCGCCCCACACAGACATCCGGTGATCATCACCGCCAGCAATGTCAGCGGAATGACCAAAGCGTCGGAGGGGCAGGGTGCAATGAAGAAAGCAACGGCGTAACCGATCACCGCAATGAACCCGCCCAGCATCAACGATACGACGCTTTCCCGCATCAGAACCGTGCGCCAATCCCGCAGCTCGATCTCGCCACCGGTCATGGCCGTGATCACCAACGTGGCCGATTGGCTGCCCGAGTTTCCGCCGGCACTGATGATCAGCGGAATGAACCAGACCAACCAGGCGTAGGTTTCCAATTCCAGTTCATAGTGCCGCAACGCAAACGCGGTCAGCAGTGCGGCAAAGAACAGGATGGTCAGCCAGATCCCGCGTTTCCACGAAAGCGTCACCAAGCCGATGCGCAAAAAATCACGCTCCAGCGGCGTGACCGCAGCGATCCGCTGGGCGTCCTCGGTCAATTCTTCGCGGACGACATCGATCACATCGTCGTGCGTGATGATGCCCAGCAATTGGCGTCCCGGATCTAAGACGGGGATCGCCAACAGATTGAAATGTTCAACTTTTTCGGCAACCGATTCCTGGTCTTCGTCGACCATGGCAACGACGACGTCGGTTTCCATCATCTCCCGCAAAGTGCGATGCGGCTGGGCCAGCGATGAAACCAATTGCCGCGTGGAAACGATGCCGCGCAGGTGATTGTCATCATCAACGACGTACAAGTAATAGATCGTTTCCAGTTCGCTGGCTTGACGGCTCAGTTCCTCCAACGCCTCGCGTGCCGTCAACCGATCGGCCAGCTTGGCGACCTCCGTCGTCATCAGCGAACCGGCGGTGCCTTCGGCATAGGACCGCAACCGCTGGATGTCCCGCCGTTCTTCGACCGGCAACAGCGGCAAAATGGTGTCGACGTGTTCGTCGTCCAGTTGCTGGAGCAAGTCGACGCGATCGTCGGCTGCCAGTTCTTCGACCAGCTCCGCCACTTGCTCGGTCGGCTGTTGGGCCAACATCGACAACTGGCGTTCTTCGTCGAAGTAGCCGAAAATTTCTGACCTTCGCTCGGGCTGGGCGAACTGCAACACCTGCCAGACTTCGGCGTCGGTCAGCCCCTCCATGAACTCGGCCGTTCGGCCGGCGTTCAGGGTGGTGCAGAACTCCTCCAGTTCCGCCCGATTGTTGTCGGCGAGCATTTCGCGCAATTCGGGCAGGAACAGAGTGTTCGTCATGATCAGTTGCTGACTCGTTCGACGTATTCGCCGGTGCGTGTGTCGACCTTGATGACGTTTCCGATCTTGATGAAGCCGGGCACGATGAATTCGGCGTCCGTTTCAACCTTTGCGGGCTTGGTGACGTTGGTGGCAGTGTCGCCCTTGGCACCCGGGGCACAATCGACGACTTCCAGTTCGACCTGCAATGGTGCTTCGACGATGATCGCGTTGCCGTTGTACAACGTCATCGTGCACTTCATGCCGTCCTTCAGGTATTTCCAGATATCGCCCGCGACGGCCTCGGCGACTTCGTACTGTTCGAAGGTCTGGCCGTCCATGAACACATAGTCCTGGCCCTGGCGATACAGGAAACTGACCTCGGTGGTTTCGACATCGGCGGATTCCAAGCTGTCTCCACCTTTGTAAGTCCGTTCCAGCGTGGTGCCCCGGATCAGGTTCTTCATCTTGCACTTGTACAGTGCGTTGCCCTTACCAGGCTTGACGAAGTTCATTTCGATCATCAGATAGGGTTCGCCGTCGATCTGGACTTTCAGACCTTTGCGGAAGTCACTTGTGTTATAGGTCGCCACGTCTTCATCCCAGCTGTCCGGCCAGGCTCCGCTTTCGAGATACAAACTGGATTCGAGAAATGAACAAGGACTCCGCCGGAATCGGTCGGCCCGAACCGGCGTTACATCAGGGAATCCCTCAAAGGTCGCGAAGTTTAGCGGCCGATCGCCGTTTTGTCGCGGGCGGGTCCCGCCGACGTCCACAGGCCCACCCCCCGGCGCAGGATTGGCGTCAATCGATGAAAGCGGCGATCCGCGATTCCGCCACACTGTTGGACCATCTGGGGCTGGCGGGCCGAGTCCCGCTGTGTCGCGACGAAGCGTTTCCCACATTCGTGCCGCCCGAATTTTTGGCCCGCATCCGGCCCGGCGATCCCCACGATCCGTTGTTGCGACAGGTCCTCGCGATCGCCGATGAAGACCAGACGGTCGCCGGATTCGCCGCCGATCCGGTCGGCGACCTAAACGCAACCGCCTGCCAGGGTTTGCTGCAGAAATACGACGGACGCGCCCTGATGATCACCACCGCGGCGTGCGGGATCCATTGTCGTTATTGCTTTCGACGCGAATTCCCCTACAGCGACATGTCGGGTGTGGGCACCCACTGGAATGATGCGATCGATTTCCTAAGCCAACGAAAAGACATCGACGAAGTCTTACTGAGCGGTGGTGACCCGCTGACGCTGACCGATGACGTGCTGGGCGGATTGCTGGAACGATTGAACCAGATCGAACACGTCCGCCGCATCCGTCTGCACAGCCGAATGCCGATCGTCATTCCCAGCCGTGTCACGCCGGAACTGGTGTCGATGCTGCACGAAGGTCACGCCACCAGTTGGATGGTCGTCCACTGTAACCATGCGTCGGAAATCGACGGCGACGTCGAAGCGTCAATCGCGGCGTTGGTCGATGGTGGAATCCCCGTATTGAACCAAGCCGTCTTGCTGCGCGGAGTCAACGACGACGTGGCCACCCTTGAAACCCTGTGCCGACGCATGGTCGATCTGCGAGTCCAACCGTATTACCTGCACCAACTGGACCGCGTACGTGGCGCGGCCCATTTCGAAGTTTCGCCCGATCGTGGGCGAGCGATCGTGCAGCAATTGCGAACGCGTCTACCGGGTTACGCGGTGCCGACATACGTCCAAGAACAATGCGGCGCGGCGTCGAAAACCCCGATCGCCGACACCTAGGCCGACACCATTCGATGGATCATGCCGTGTTCGAACCCGGCGTTCTCTTCGTCGCACGCACGTGTGCGTGCGGGACGGCCCAAACCACCCGACCGAATCCGGACTGAATCGGGGGTTGGGAGCCGAATGGAGCGGCGGCGTGGTTCGGGCATTGGCGTACCGATGCCGCGATCCGTACGTTCCGCTCTTTTCATTGTGGCGCTGCGTTTGAAAGGTGCCGCAAAGCCGGCGCGATCAGGCGGCAGTCTTCAAGAACGAGGCCAATCGATCGGCACGCGAGGGGCTCTGCAACTTGGCAACCGCCTTGGCTTCGATCTGACGGACACGTTCACGGGTGACCTTGAAGATGCGACCGCATTCTTCCAGCGTGTAGCTGTAGCCGTCGACCAATCCGTAACGCAAACGGATGATTTCGCGTTCGCGGAACGTCAACGTCTTCAGCAATTCGTCGATCTTGCCTCGCAGCATTCCGCTGGCGGCAGTTTGGACGGGATTGCAGTCTTCGCTGGACTCGATGAATTCACCAAAGCTGCTGTCTTCTCCCTCGCCAACCGGTCGATCCAAGCTGACCGGATGTCGCCCGATGTCCATGACGCGACGGACTTCTTCGATCGGTACTTCGGTCGCGGCGGCGATTTCTTCATAGGTCGGTTCGCGACGCAATTCTTGTGTCATGCGTTTTTGCGCCTGACGCAGTTTGCTGAGCACGTCGATCATGTGGACCGGGATTCGAATGGTGCGTGCCTGATCGGCAATCGCACGGGTGATCGCTTGACGAATCCACCATGTCGCGTAGGTGCTGAATTTGAATCCGCGACGGTATTCATACTTGTCGACCGCACGCATCAAGCCCGTGTTGCCTTCCTGGATCAAGTCCAAGAATGACAGGCCACGGTTGCGATATTTTTTCGCGATCGAGACCACCAGTCGCAGGTTTCCGCTGCTCAATTCGCGTTTGGTCGCTTCGTATTCTTCGAAATGACGGCGAGCCTTGGTGACGCGGTTGTGCAAACTGGTGGGGCTTTCTTGGGTGACCAACATCAGTTCACGAAGTTCTTGTCGAATGTCAGCCGCTTCGTCACGGCTGAGTGCATCGGTGCCCAAGTTGTTCAACCGATCACGCAGAAAATTCATGCGTCGCGAAATCTTTTCCATTTGCCCCAACAGCGGCGTCACGCGTCGGCTGCGCAAACTGAGTTCTTCGACCAGTTGCAAACACTTGCGGCGGCGACGAATGAAACGCTTGCGGACCTCCGCCTTCAATCGCGGCGACGTGCTGCGTCGGACCAGCATGCCGAAATCATCTTTGTTCTGGGCGATCAGCACATTCAACGTCCGCAGGTTGTGCGGCATGCGTTGGCTGATCTGTTCCTTGGTCAGACACTCGGTCAGCGACACCTTGATGGTCCGGTCGAATGGCAATTCGCCTTCGTGAACCTTGTGCAAAACTTCGACGGTC